>CACORA010000017.1 GCA_902629495.1 Planctomycetaceae bacterium | reverse complement strand
ATTCTTGTTGACCGTGTAATTGACAGTCTTCGTCCGAGTCTCAGGAACACATACTGTTACAGTACGAGTTCTTTCCTCAGTCCGAGGTACTCTCTTGTTGACCGTATAGGTCTTTTCACGAGTCTCTTTCTTGTACTCTGTGCAGGTGACCGTTTTCATCTCAGTCACATACTGCCTCTGGTACACAGTTCGAGTACCACATGCACTCGATTCACAACAATTGCTAGCGCTCTGCGCGTCTTCACACCCACCTTTGCATGAACCACAATCAGCATACAGCGAGGTACACATTGCGATGGCGGCTACAGCAGGCAGGAGGCAGGACATAACTCTACGAATCACGAAAACCTCCAAAAAGAAAAAACAGGTACATAAGTCACGGGAAATTTTTTGGGACAACCCGAGCCTTGTCGGTCGAAGAGACCATTCTCTTGCGACGACCGACCAACTCGGTCGCCTGATAAGATAGATAGATTACGTAGACTATTCGGGCTTTCAAGGAACTGAGGGCTTTTTTTTGAAAAAATCCCGGACGCCAGAGTTCATTCAAACAAAAAAGCCGCAAAAACGTTACTTAAGGCACCGAAAATGCTCACCTGGCGTGACTCATATCATGTATTCGTGAGGAAAGAAGCATTGCGCAAAACGCATAGATGCCACACACCAAGAGCCTCAACCAGCTTCTCCAGAGGCGAGTCGAGGCTTTCTGTCACCGTCTCAGCTCTGCCGAGATGCAAACAGCGCACCAACAAGTTTTGACAGAACCCATAATGTGCCCAACGGCAACACGATCGTTGAAATCGTGAAATACACCGCGAGATTCACAATGGACTCTGTCATGCGGCTTATTGACTCGTAAATCTCTTGTGCTCTCTCACGAGTGGCATTCACAAGATTGTACCGCTCATACCAAGGTTTCTCAGCCTCAACCGTTTCAGCTTGTTGAAGCTTTTCAGTGGTGGTCTCAATGGCCATGGACGCATCTTGATAGGACGTTTCCATAAACCGCTCAGCAATCATGGCATCCATCCATGCAGTTGCTGGAATGGCAAGCCTTGCAAAAAGAGCGACCGCAAAAAGCCGGTGCCCCCATGTTTGAAAGAGTTTTTGTGTTTTTCCCTTCACGACCATCGAAAACAATAGCATCGCGAATGATGGCACAAAGAAGTACACCCCCAAAGATTGTCCAATGCGCAAACCAAGCTGTTGGACTCCTAATGCTGTTGTACTGGTGAGAAGTAAAGAAGCATATTGCTCCACCAGATCATTGACAGGATCAAGTGCCTGTCCAATACCGATGCTCCCACCTGGACCGAAACTAAAGCTCAACTCTGAGCTTTGTGCAAGTGAAATAAGGCTGTCGAGACCTCGGGCTGCCGCGAACGCCGAAATGGCCCGAGTAAAAGATTCGTCTAATGCCTCACCACCAGCACTATCTAGAAATGGTGCAACTCCAATGACCAGTGCAACGAGGACACTATAGATAACCAGTTTTGCCACTGCTGGACGCATATGTTCAGGAAGACATGTACACCACGCCCCTGACACCACTTTCTCCAAAGTGTCGTGCTGATCACTCATACCCGCTTTTTCCCTCTATCTGGTTAAAACGTCTACCCTGAGGCTGAAAAAAAGCGTTATAATACGTTTCTTCCAAAGGGTAGAGCATAACCCATCACCAAATGAGGAGGGATGTATGGACTCGATCCGCGAACTGCTTCAGGAGAAGCGTTTTCGTCCGTTGTGCTTCACACATCCTGGCATGACGGTGCTTGAGGCAACCCAGTTGATGAATAATGAACGCATCGGCGCGCTTCTTGTTATGCACGAGTCCAAACTCATTGGAATTTTTACAGAAAGAGATGTTCTCCGAAGGGTCGTGGCTGATGGACGTCAACCTGAAGCGACTCTCGTTGCTGAGGTAATGACAGATAACATTATCTCCTGTGAGCCTGATGCATCTATTGAAGAAGTTGCGGATACTATGCGTCGCCTTCGTATTCGACATGTACCAGTGGTTGCACGTTCTGGATCAGTCGAAGGTCTGGTCTCCATCGGCGATATCATTGCACATCAATTTAATCATTCCGAAGCAGCACTTCATCAGGTCGAAGACTATATTCATCGACGCGCTTGATTACCCCACTCTCTCCCGCTCCTAGAGTGGGGGGTGTTTTCTCATTGATCACTAGTGTTTATCGTTTAGCTCCTGACCTTCTACCAAGGAGTCCAACGATGAAACAGCACAATCTTGCTCTTCTGATTGCTGCCAGCCTGTGTGTTCAAATTGCCAATGCAGATGTGTCACTCAACAACATGTTTGGTGATCACATGGTCCTCCAACAAGGCATACGAAACAAAGTGTGGGGCACCGCCAAACCAGATGAAAAAGTGACAGTCAGTTTCGGGACTCAGAAGCACACAACAACAGCCAAAGGCGATGGAACATGGCACATTTTCCTAGATCCTATTCTCGAATATGGTGGCCCACATACGCTTACCGTGACGGGCGAGAATACTCTTCATTTCAATGATGTTCTGATTGGTGAAGTATGGATATGTTCTGGTCAGTCAAACATGCAGTGGAGTGTAAAACAGGCAAATGACTCTGATTTGGAGAAGGCTTCCGCACAGTATCCAGACATTCGACTGATCTCGGTTCCCCAAGTTGGCACACAGGAACCACAGTGGAATTTTGAGGGAGCCTGGCACGTCTGCTCACCAGACAGCGTTGGTGATTTTTCTGCCGTGGGTTATTTTTTTGGAAGACAACTGCACCAAACACTCGGAGTGCCGGTTGGCCTTATCGATAATGCATGGGGCGGCAGTGCTGCAGATGCCTGGGTGAAGCGAGATAAAATTGCTTCCCACCCAACATTGAACGAAATACACAACCGTTGGGTGGAAACCGAAAAGAATATGCCAGCCTTGATCGCTGCACATGAGAAACGCATGGAAGCACATACTGTTGCCGTTGCAAAGGCAAAAGCTGAGAAGAAACGACCGCCTCGGGCCCCACGAAGTCCAGAGAGCCAAATGAGTGGCAATCAGCGTCCTGGGAACATCCATTCAGGGGTACTGACGCCATCCATTGGTTTTGGTATCCGAGGTGCCATCTGGTATCAGGGTGAAAGTAATGCTTCTCGTGCCTACCAATATCGTGAACTCTTTCCTTTCATGATTAAGTCGTGGCGGGAAGAATGGGGGCTCGGTGATTTTCCGTTCTACTGGGTTCAACTTGCTGATTTCCGATCAGAAAAAAGTGAACCAGCCGAAAGTGACTGGGCTGAGTTACGTGAGGCCCAGACCATGACCATGAAAGCTCTCCCAAACACAGGTGAAGCTGTCATTATTGACATTGGTGAAGGGAAAGATATTCACCCACGAAACAAGCAGGATGTTGCAAAAAGGTTGGCTCGTTGGGCTTTAGCCGAAACCTATGAACGACAGGATATCTTCTGTCGAAGTCCAATCTACAAGCAAATGGAAAAACAAGGGGCCAAGGTCATCCTTTCATTTGATAATGTAGAAAACGGCTGGCGACCTTTTGATGTCAATGAGCCCCTTGGCTTTACCATTGCTGGAGACGATCATGTGTTTCACAGTGCAACAGCTCGCATCTTGGGTGATGGACGAATAGAGGTTTCCAGCCCAAACGTAACAGCACCGGTTGCTGTCAGATATGCCTGGGCTGACAATCCCATCTGTAACATGTATTCAGGAGTCGGCCTGCCTCTTACTCCGTTTCGAACAGACGACTTTCCTGGTGTAACAGTCGGCAACAAATAGACGTCCAGGCAGAGCCTCATTTCACCTGAAAGACGTATGGAAAAGCCCTTGTGGATCTGCTGCTGATACCAGTAGGCTACAGTCTTCGACGTATCAAAAAATAGCTAGATCGTTCGTCGTTCTGAAGATACTCATGCATGGAGGTGAGCTATGAATTTCCGTGATCGAATTGCTCTGTGTGTCGTTGTTGCAGGGCTTTTTGCAATAACTATTCTTGCTATTTCTTCGGACCTCACGTCACCTCCAGCCATTGAACCAGCCACATCCCAAGAAATTGCCAGACTCCCAGAAAACGTTAGGCCTCGTTCGATTCGACCAATTCCAGAGGTTATCTCTCGCCCACAACCATTTCGAGTTGATCGTTCATTGGCCTCACGTCATTCGGAATACTTCAAAGACGATGATGTGACACACGTTCACGTTGTTGCATCAAACGATCCTCCTGTCACCAAACATATCTCGTTTCCTGCAGCACCATTTACCGCTGTACCCGGTGCAATGCATATTCCTCCTCATGCACCCACCCCGGATACAACTACTGAAATACGTGCAATGATTCAGAGTTATCTGCAGGCATTTAATCGTCATGATGCCCATGCGCTCGCAGCTCACTGGAGTGCAGATGGTGAAAGCATCGAACTTCATTCCGGAGAAAAAACAGAGGGAAGAGATGCTGTTGCAGGTGTGTTTGCTACACTTTTTGAACAAGATGCCGCCGCCAGCATTGATATCAGTATTGAATCAATTCATCATATTCGGGATGACGTAGCAGTTGTTGATGGTGTGTCACTGCTTTCCTTCAATGATGCAACACAAGCAAGCAGTCGCTTTTCTGCTGTTGTCGTACGTGAAAAGAATACATGGGTTCTTTCGAGCGTCCGTGAGGCATCTACGGCTTCCCCTCAACCGATTGCTGCGCCTCTTGAGCAACTTTCATGGCTTGTCGGCTCATGGGAGGACATTGGCGATAATATCACCGCGTATACACATTGCTCCTGGAACTCCGGTCACTCATTCCTCAATCGCAGCCATACATCAACCTTCGAGGTTCAACAAAAAGAAAGTGATGAGGGCATTCCAGCCCTTCTTCCTGTGAATGGTTCATCTCGTGAAATCTCTGAAGTCATCGGATGGGATTCACAACGACAACAAATTCGCTCATGGATTTTCACATCCGATGGACGGTTTGCTGAAGGATTCTGGACACAGGCAGGGAATGCATGGCAGATTGAGTACGAAGGCCGGGGTACAGACGAAGGAACAACCTGCATGGTGACAATCGAACGGTTTGGTCCTGACGAAATTGTGGTGCAATCCGAACCTTCCGTGCTTTCCGATATCCTGCCACCAGTGACTGATTTTGTTCGCACTGCATATCACGAATAATAAACCGTCAGCCGTACACTTATGCTGCAGTTTTTTGACCGACTCGCGAACGCATTCCCAGCCTGGGTGCTTATAGCGTGCGGTCTGGCTATGATTGAACCACGACTTTTTACATGGTTTCGTGGTCAAGCAATTGTGTTTGGCCTTGCAATCATCATGCTTGGCATGGGGATCACCCTTTCCCTGAGTGATTTTACTCGCGTTACTACCCGTCCTCTAGCTATTGCGACTGGTTTCATTGCACAGTTTCTGCTGATGCCCATGATTGGCTGGGGCATTGCAACAACACTTGAACTTCCTACACCGTTTGCCGTTGGCTTGATTCTCGTCGCCTGTTGTCCTGGTGGCACGGCGTCGAATGTTGTGTCATACATTGCTCGTACGGATGTTGCATTATCAGTGATGCTCACCATGTGCTCGACTTTTGGAGCCGTCATTCTTACGCCACTGCTTACCAAACTCCTCGCTGGAACACTAATACCTGTTGATGCATGGGGCCTGTTCCTCTCCACGCTTCAGGTCGTTGTTCTACCAATCATGATTGGAGTCGGTATTAATCGTTTCTTTCCACGAATGGTGCAACCCGTCTTACCAATTGCACCACTTGTGAGTGTGATCACGATAGCACTCGTATGTGCAAGTATCGTTGGACAGAATGCGTCAGCTATTCGTGAATTTGGATGGCAATTGCTCATTGCCGTGACGGCGCTCCACGGACTTGGATTCGGTGTTGGCTATGCCTTTGCAAAGCTCTTTGGCTATGGCAATCATATTGCCCGAACCATAGCAATCGAAGTCGGGATGCAGAATTCAGGACTGGGTGTCGTCCTTGCACAGAAACATTTTCCTACTGAACCTCTGACTGCCGTACCGTGTGCTATTTCAAGCGTTGTCCACTCTGTTATTGGAAGCGGTCTCGCTGGTGTTTGGCGAGGCAAAAGCTCATCAAAACACTTACTTGGTTGAACTTGTTTTCTTTGATGCCACCTGCTGACGCTTCACAAAGTACACACGTGGATCATCAATGACCCAGGGAGTACTCCAACTCTTTCCGTCATCCATTGAACAGACATTGTAGAAAAACGTTTTCACCCACTCTGTGCGATAGCTATACGGATACTGCGAAGTGATATGATCTTCTTCGGTCAAATCATCGACGCCCGGACTTGCAAAGTAGTGCACCACGCCATCTGGCGAAAATGAAATACCTAATGTCCACCAACCAAGTTGCGTAATCTTTGGACCTTGAACCTCAAAGCCCTTTCGATTGGCACGCACAAGAATCGTAGCATAGGGTTCTTCCACCTTATACTTTTCACTCTTCGGATGAAAATTGATGAACATACCTGGCCAGTATTCCTCAAGACCAAACTCTCCTTCATTTGGGTGATCATCACCCGTAATAATGGCATGCGTAAAACAGCCTGTTCGGAAACCAAAGGAAGGGCCCCGACGTTGTTCCCATTGCTCAAATGGAGGAAGATAGACTCTCGTCACAACACTTGGACTGTCACGAACGGAGAGGCCTCTTCCCGCGGCTTTTGACATACTGAAAATAAGATCGTCTTGCTGCATCTTGTACGTCACACGTCCTGGAACTCCAGCTCGCAAGGTTGCTACAAGCATGCCATGCTCACTCCCCTCTAAGCCAGGAGCAGGAAGGGGCACGCGCTTCACCACATCTGGAATTCCTCGTTTCGGTCCGCCAAACCACATGCCATTTTTACTTCTTGCCAAAGGACCGCGCATGCGTTTGTCCTGTTCCTGTGAACTCTTTGGGTGATGGTAATACATCTGCCACTTCTCATCTTCAAATGAGTCGGTGCCATTCTTCAGTGCCGTACCTGTTCCAGGGACGAGCGGTGGACCTTGTGGTTCAGGCAGCCTGCGATTGGTTGTCTTTGAAGCTACTCTTGATTGGGGCCACTTGAAAAAACCAGCTGCATTGGCTGAATCAAATTGAGGCAATCCAATCACTGTAACCAATCCGAGTACCAATACCCCGCGCTTCATAATAATAATCCTACGTGACTAAGAAGTCCGATTACCGATTCTTAGCATGGATATCGTTGGAAACCGTGATGACAATCAAATAGGACATTCGTATTCAGAGAAAGCAACGCGTTCTCTCCCTATCTACTAGTTTGCCAAAACTACCAAACCCGCAGAGTCATTGAGAAACAGCGTGAGAATAAAGAACCCACCGTCACGTACATCACCGATCTGCCAAGATCACAGCACAACAAAGACGGCTAACTGCGTAGTTTTTCAACAGACTCAATCCGTCCATCGCGTAAACGAACCACTTTCTTGCACCGAGCTGCAATGTCGGGCTCATGCGTCACCATCACGATCGTTCGTCCAGACTGATTCAGTGCATCCAAAAGATCCATGATCTCGTCTGATGTGGCAGTATCAAGATTTCCTGTTGGCTCATCTGCCAGGATCACATGTGGGTTATTGACTAACGCACGGGCGATTGCCACTCGTTGCTGCTGACCCCCAGATAACTGCGTAGGTCGGTGTCCAAGCCGACCTGAAAGCCCAACAAGCTCTGCAAGCCGAAGACACAGTTGGTGTCCATCTGACCGCTGAGGATGTTGGTACGAAAGGGGCACCATGATGTTCTCAACAACACTGAGTTGCTGGATGAGGTTATATGACTGAAAGACAAATCCTAAATACTTGCCTCGCACACGAGACAGTGACTCATCATCAAGCGTTGCAACATCACGTCCGCCGAGAAGATACTGCCCTGAGGTGGGGCGATCCAGACAGCCAAGAAGATTCAAGAGTGTGCTTTTCCCAGATCCTGATGCACCCATAATGGCAATGAAATCACCTTTAGAGAACTCAATGGATACTCCAGCTAATGCCTTGACATCTTCTCCACCTAGTCGATAGATCTTGGTCACGTCACGCACTGATGCTACGACATGGTCTTGTACTATTTCTGAGTCACTACTCATGTCGCAGGGCCTCAATTGGATCCATATGTGCAGCTCTCCTGGCTGGATAGATACCAAAAAGTATTCCGACACCAACCGAAATACCAAAGGCTGCCACAATCGACCATGGAGCAATCCGTGGCTCAAGATTATGAATCGTTGAAGGCAAGGACACCCAAATGTCAGGTGCAAAATTCTTGAATACTGATCTCATAAGATGCACCGTCGGACCACAAAGAAAGCCAACAAGTACTCCCAACAGCCCCCCCATACCAGACAATACAACTGTTTCCCAAAGAAATTGCTCAACAATCTCTCCCTTTGTTGCACCCAGCGCGCGTCGTATACCTATTTCACGAGTTCGTTCCGTCACAGTCGCGAGCATGATATTCATGATTCCTATACCACCGACAACCAGTGAAATACCAGCGATAATGAGAAGCAGAACGTTGAACATCATCTGAGTTGTTTTTGCCTGTTCAAGCAATTCCTTTGGCACAACCACTGAATAATCGACATTCTTATGATAACGCTGAAGGAGTTCACGAATGATATCGGCTGATGTATCAACGGAATCAATTGCGTCAACAACTACTGTTATTTGATTAAGCTCAATGGTTTCATTTTGAAAGGTCCCTCCACGAATCGTAATCACACGATCGCCTATCCGTGTTCGAAACGTTGTAATCGGGATGTACACATCACGGTTAAACTGCCGACCTGCAAAGCTTCCTCCTATTGCTGCCGAAGCCGTTCGAGGTTCTGCAACTCCAACGACAACATAAAACTCTGTTCCGATTTGAATCGACCGACCTACTGGATCAAGAATGGGGAATAGCTTTTCTGCTACTTCATACGCCAAGACAACAACGTTCTCCAAATCTTCCAAATCTACGTCGCTTATCTCCCGGCCTCGCCGCACATTCATTCTGTTAAGTGCAAAATACTCTGGAGTACATCCTATTATCTGTGCTGATACAGCATGCTCATCACGACGTACTTCACGCGTGATTTCACGCATGGGTATTGCTTTGGTAATCGTTGGAACATTTGTTATGACTCGATCGTAGTCTGACCTGAGCAAGCCATAACTAATTCCTGAACGGCTCCCCGCTTCGCTGTCTGACTCTTCAGATGGCTTGACCGTCCGCACAATGATGCTTGTGGCGCCAAGATCCTTGATTTGCTGCTGCGCTTGATAGCTTACTCCTTCACCCATTGCCACAAGCCAGATAACAGCCGTTACACCTATTAAAATGCCGAGCACTGCAAGCGCTGAACGCAATTTGTGCAGCATGAGGCTACGAATACCGAGAGCTATCTGTTGAACAACATGAATACTATTCACCTGCTCGCCTCACCCTCTGACGTGTGACAGTCACCCCATTCAGAGGCTCATCACCTTACGATTGTGATTGCTTATCTCTTGAAAACTCTACTTCTTGATCATTCTGAGTGACCGTTTGCCGGTCGCCCAACACCTGCCTCGGATTCAAGAAAACGCTTTCACCTTGTTTCAGCCCATCAAGAATCTGAACATAGTTGTCATCTGTCAAACCCACTGTGACTGCGTGACGTTTGACACTTTTTTCTGTGTCACGAACGGCACAGAAATATTCACCGTCTTGCTCAAGAACAGCAGCGACAGGTACAGCAATCACATTTTGTAAATCTGCCACCATGACTTCCGCTTCAGCTGTAAATCCAGGCCTTAATGCATCAGACTGTCCATCGATCCTTACTTCAACAACATATTTCTTGATCGGTGAATACCAATTGGACTCTGGCCGATTGGCAACAGCTATAACTTCGCCCTTAAACCGTTCACCCTGTACACGAACAGTCGCTGGCATGCCAATTTTGATTTCATCAACTTTTGACTCATGCACTTCAACATCTGCACGCATTTTTGTGAGGTCTGGAAGTTGAAGAATAACCTGTCTCTCTTTGACAATTGTTCCGGGTTTGATTTCTGTAGTCTGATCACGACTTCGAGTGTTGTAGTAGATGGCTATTCCATCCTGTGGTGCTTTAATGGTGCAATTTTCAACCTGAGTGACGTATCGATCGAGCTTGAGTTTCTCTAATTTGAGAGCTGCTTTTTCACTTTCAAGGCGAGCTTCTGTCGCATCCCGAATACTTTCAAGCTCTGTCAACATTTTCGGCTTTGTAAATCGAGTCAAAACATCAAGAGCTATTTGTGCTGTTCCCAGATCTAACTCTGCCCGAGCAACGGCTGACTTTTGGGCCTCTAGTTGCTGAGGCGTAATGTATCCCTTGCGGAACATGCGTTCCCCATACGCCAAGGTGTTTTTTGTTGCTTGGAGTCGTTCCTCTGCAGCAGTCACATTTGACTCTGCCGTACGTTCATCCTTCTTGTAGATCCCGTCACGATATTCCTCAACTGCTATTTTTGCTGCAGCAAAATCTTTTTCTGCCTGAATCATGAGGGCCCGTGCCCTTTCATAGTCAATTTGCTGAGCCATCATGTACTCATTTACCATAAAAGCATCGAGCCTAACTATTTCCATACCTTTTTTTACTTGTGCACCATCATCAACAAGCCAGATAATGGTTGCCCCACCCTTAACTTCACATGTGACATCAATATTGTCGTCACTCACAAGGCTTCCCTCTGCGGTGACTGTAATGTCAAGATCACGGCGCTCAACAAGGTGTGTTGGAAGCGCTGTCAGGTCAACACTGTTATCACCCTGAGTGAAAGCAAATAAACTTGTCAAACGGGGGAAAAGAAAAACAGCAACTACTGACATGAAAATGATCAACACGAGCCAGACCCATTGGCCACGGCGTTGATCCTTCACGTGAGGATCAGTCTGCACAGATGGATCACCGAGAAGGTCTGTGATCGCTGCAGCATTGGATGCCGCTCCTGAACCAGCCAACGCGGCAGTCGATGGCAAGTCGGCCTCTGACATCAGGTTCCCTACTTAGTGAAAAGGTCGCAAGAAGTATATGAGGATTCAATATCCGCTTTATTTACATCGACACTTTTTCATTATTCCTTCCGGAAAGGAACCAGTCCATAAAAACCCGTCTAATTCCGATCTTCGGCTACCTTTCGAAAGCGGGAATCTGTATTTCCCGTGATTCATGCGATTCGTCCTCACCAGACACCGTCTGTACAGTATCGGAATCAGGCTCTGATTCCATGTCATGTTCTTTGGCAATGCCAAGAATTGGTAATGCCTTGGCAATAATATTAGGGAGTATTCCAGGAGGTTCTTTTATTTCAATCTCAGCATCACGTGGTAACGGTGGTGGTGGGTCAATCTCTTCCAAGTGATCAAGCCACTCCTGAGGAACAGGCGGTGGCAGAGAGAGATCTTCTCCCTCAGCTCGCTCTGCCATGGTAAACGGCTCATCAATCCATATCCCATTTTCATCCAGTTGCATGACTCCAAGCTGCTGCGCAAGTGAGGCTCGAGATGCATAGTAGTTGATCCAAATACTTGTTAGTGCATCCTGAGAACTTCTGAGATCGTTAAACGCATAAATGAGATTGAGTGTTGCTGTAGGTGCCAGCTGACCTGCAGCTGTATCAACCAGTGGAATGGTCCCATCAGGACTTGGCGGTGGTGGTGGCGGTGCAGGTTGACTCAGCGTAAGTCTTGTCTGATCAACACGACGAATCGCGATGATGACTGCTCGACGCTGAGTTTCAAGGTTTCGCTCATCCAGTTCAAGCTGCCTTAAGAGTTGGCGAATCGCCAGCTTGATTCGATCTTCATAGCGTATTTGCTGACGACGGACTTGTTGATAGTCAAGAATTGCTTGGCGAAAATTATTACGCTCGAGAAGTCTTGTGAGAGGGGCATCGAACACTAACCGCCCACCCATGACTCCCGTCGGTGCTCGGAATCGTGCTGGATTGATTCCCGTTGATGACATATTGCCATTAATTTCCAAATCGAGTCCCGCCAGCAATGACATGGCGTTGTATTGAATCAAACGCCATTGATCGACAAGCGCTGCACGATTGTTCATCCAATCAAGCCGGTTCGCCCGAGCGATTTCAAAAGCAAGATCCGGATCAATTCTCTCAGGAAGAATAGTAATGGACTCAACTCTTGCACGAGCCTGAATAAGTGACATTTCATCAACCGCAGCAGCAATCTCTCCAACAAGCTCTGCAACTGAATCACCTGTTTGGCGAAGATTATCCTCTGTTAGTTTTTCACCCAGTATTCGAATTTCATTTTCATTCTCATCAATAAGCGTGCCAACTCGCTTCAGATCATCTCGCAGAAGTCGCATTTCACGATCAAAGGACTCTCGTTCTGTTGAACGCATTCCAGAAATCCGCAGCGCTGCGGCAGTACTCACCCGATTGAGATCTGCCTCAACATCTGCTGTCTGAAGCTCAACTCGTTCACGCAGGAGGTCGAGTTTGTCGAGTGCTGATGCAATCAGATGTTGATCAACTTGATCTCGTAGTTGATCAACATCAGGCTCTTCATGCTCGCCTGCATCATCTTTTTTATCTTCTGGCACCGGCAGAAGAAGATTTTCTTCTTGATTCTTTTCAATGGCTGGTGGAACAAGTTTTTTTGCTTGTTCATTATTTTCGATTGGATCCTGACGCGGGTCATCAACCTCTTTGAGTGGCTCTTCTGCACCAAAGGAATACACCGCGAGAAAGTCGCCAATATCATTCTGCAGTGATTGCATCTCAGGACTGATAAACTGAAATTTCTTGATAAACACTTCATCAAGTGCCATGGATGTATCCGCGGGCATATTCAGAACATTTACCTTGAACGTTTCAACCTGATTGGCCAGCGTTGTCTTTGATTGCAACAGGTTTGCACGATTGGTTTCAACACTTTGTCGCAACTGATCCACCTGCTCAACACCGACAAGACCAGCTTCTAGATTGGCATCGAGGAGTGCCAGTGCTCTCATCTGAGCTGCCAAATTTTGTTCCGCATTGCGAATCTGCTGTCGCACCTGAAGGAGTCCGATAAAGCCGCCAACATTCCCAGCACCGCCACTGGCAAAGCCTGCCCCACCGGTACCTCCGCCACTTGAAACAAGCCCATTGCCTTGCCCCCCAAAAAAGACACCGCCAAGGTTTCCGAATCCGCCAACGCCTGTTCCTGTAAACCCTGCGAAACCGGTGCCTCCAAGAAATCCACCGCGGCGTTGAAGACCTGGCGGAGAGCCGGCTCCAAAAACAACCTGCAGATAGAAACCCTGTCGATAGAACTGAAGCCTGCGAAGGTTTGCAAGGAGTGTTCGCTCAACAATCGTGAGAGGTTCAAGAGCAATAGAACGGCCTGAATTCTGAAGCAATGGTTGAAGAAAACTAAAGTCAAGTAATGAGGCATTGCTATATTGATTTGGTCCAGCAAACTGCCATACAACTGAATTGACCAATCCAACCGCAAGTTCACCTGCTGTCGCGAGCGCTCGTCGTGCCTCCAAAGTGGTATCAGTTCCCCATTGCGTGACTTGACCTGCTGAATTGAGGGATCCTCGATTCAAGTAACGTGTAGAATTTCCACCATAGAACTGAACATCAAATCGAAAACGCTCGGTGCTTACATCGAGCGCCGAAAGATAAAGCGTCTGCAGCTGATCCCACCACGCGATAGAATTGAGATACGCAAGCCGCATGGCTGAATGGGTATCAAGCTTAATGGATCCTGTATCTGTAAGTTCAACGACATCGTTCAACTGAGATCGCCACTCTGGATTATCCAGCGTTGTTCGATCTCCATTAATGTGCCACCGCATAAAGCCATGTTTACCATCAACACAATGCATATACCGGTGAGATGTTGGATCATCCGGTGGCATTGGAGGAAAAATCTCATTGAAGGTGTCATAAAAGCGGCTTTGTTTTTCTGAACGAACACTATGATTTACCGGCAGTGCCCAGCGTGGATCACAGGCCTTTTCAGCCAACAAAACATTGACTTCTCGATCTGCCTGAGAATAGTAACGGCCACGCGAGCATCCGCTTCCTGATGCAACAAAAATAGCAAGGAAGACGATGGATCCGTTCAGATAGAAAGCTTTGAGCACACTCATCGGCAAATGCCCGATCAGGGTTCGGACACACCGTGCATACACAGACGACAGCACACCCCCATGGGATATACGACCACCGTCCTGGATATCGATGTATCGGAGTACCAGTTACACCGGCTTTAGCGATCCTGCAGGACAGAAAAAATAGGCAAAAAGGCATAGGTAGGGGACTAAATTCGATTTAGGACGTCTAACCAATACAACCGATACAGATTATCAGTCTGATTAATTTCCCGAAGAGACTGTGATGCTCCGAAGACTCGGTACGAGACCGGTGTGGTTTCAAGCGGCGTGCTGCTGCGCGCTTATCCTGTCTCGATCTCCCGCATGTGCTGAAGTAGGACTCACCAGTCAACCTGAGCCACTGGGCTATCCTTCTTCGATCGATGATGAGGCAGATACCAAGGCGGAAGAAGCTGCTGGAAGCATCTGGCCAGCCCCGAAAAGAGTTGACGAGCCTCAGGTTCCTGCTGGTTTCGATCCGTACAGAAGTCCTGGATATGCTGGTCAACCATCTGACTTTATTTCATGGGGCAAAGAACCAACTCCTTGCGCTTGCTGTGATCGGCATCTTGTTGATCGAGAATGGATGGGACCTGGCGAGCTGGCCTATCACAAATCTCCAAACCATCGGCCGTGTACGCGCGATCATACCCGAGTCTTTCGAACCGAATTTCCTGGACGCCTCTGGTTCTCAGCAGAATACCTGGTCTGGGCCACAACCGGCCAGTCGGTGCCAGTACTGATAACAAGTAGTCCAACAGGAACACCCGTTGCTGATATCGGTGTGATTGGCAACGCCAACACAACAACACTGTTTGGGGGAAACGACTTTAGCGGACCGATGCGTTCCGGAGCACGTCTTACAACTGGTTTTTGGTTTACCCCTCGGCAAGAACGGGGTATTGAAGCGAGTTGGCTTGGCCTTGCAGTGGCGAAGGAAACACTCAACATGTCTACCACTGGGGGCAATCCATGGCTTGCTCAACCATATGTTGATGCAGGAACGGGACTCCCTGAAGTAGTCATTGTACCAACGCTTACGCAACCTGATGTGACAGCGTTGGATCCAAATCTCTTGGAGCAGTCCGTTGATGCTCAACTCAGCACTCAGTTTGGGAGCGTCGATGTACTGTATCGAACCAATCTCACTGTTGGTGAAGATTTCCATCGCCGCTATCTTTGTGGAGGCTTCCGCTACCTCATGCTCGATGATCGACTCACAGTCGATTCTTCTTCTGTCATCTCAACGGGAACACCGGGAGGGTATCCACTGAATGGCTATCGTGCTTCAGATTCCTTCAAAACACTTTCTCAATTTTATGGTGGAGAATTTGGCTTAATTGAAAAACGATGGCGTGATCGATGGTCGCTGCAGTTTCTGGGAAAAATTGCGCTCGGTGCAAGTACGATCGGATCAGCGATCAGTGGATCAACCACGACGACGGAAACGACAAATACGACGGGCACACCAGTTACGACAGTCACAAGTACGTCTCCAGGTGGTGTCCTCGCCCAAACAACAAACCTCGGTTCCAATCGATCACTCTTTGCAAGCATGGGTGAATTTGGGGTCACAGCGGACTATGCGATCTGGTCACAATTCCGGCTCTCCGTCGGCTATTCCCTTATTTACTGGACCACGGTCGGACGAGTCACCGATCAGGTTGACACAGCAGTCAATCCGAAGCACACCGGCAATCTGTGGACAACAAGTTTCTGGGCACAAGGGGTGAATGCTGGTTTAGAATATCAATTCTAAACCAGTCATTTCACTTCCCCCTTCACAACCCGGTGCCATCTTGTTGCGAGCCATATTTTTTTCTGTACTCTCGACCTTCTTGATCCCCTGCGCACTCTGGGCACAGACACCGCCCTACAATGTTCTCTTTATTATTTCAGATGATCTGACCTACAACGCATTGTCCTGCTATGGAAATCGTGTTTGTCAGACTCCTCACATTGATGCAATTGCTGCCAAGGGCACACGTTTTACTCGTGCCTACTGTCAAGGAACTTATTGTGGACCATCTCGCGCATCCTTCATGTCAGGGTACTACCCACATGCAACGGGTGTTCTTGGTTATAAAAACCCACGGCCACAAATCGGCGATCGCCCAATGTGGTCTGAGCACTTCAAACACCATGGGTATTATTCGGCCCGCGTAAGCAAGATCTTTCACATGGGAGTTCCCGGAGGCATCGAAGATGGTGGTAACGGGGCAGATGATGAGCGGTCCTGGACAGAACGATTTAACAGCCAAGGACCAGAATGGAAGGCTCCTGGGGATGGAGAAACCCTCGAGAACAATCCTGATGGCACAAAGCCTGTTGTGGGAGGCAATACGTTTGTTGTGGTAGAAGCGGATGGCACGGATCACGTGCACTCGGATGGCAAGACTGCCTCAAAAGCCGTTGAACTTATTCACCTTCACAAAGACAAACCATTCTGGCTGGGCGTGGGATTTGTTCGCCCTCATGTGCCATTTGTGGCCCCACGAATGGATTACACATCATTCCTTCCCTACTCAAAGATGACACTTCCCAAAAAGCTTCCCGGAGACTGGGACGACATACCCAAGGCAGGAATCAATTACAAAACTAGTATCAATATGAAGATGGATATCCGCCGTCAAAAAAAAGCCGTCGGGGGCTACTATGCATCTGTCAGTTTTATGGATCGACAGGTCGGAAAGGTCATGCAAGCGCTTCGCGATGCGGGAATCGAAGATCGAACGATTGTGATTTTCACAAGTGATCACGGATATCATCTTGGTGAACATGACTTCTGGGCAAAAGTATCTCTTCGTGACGAGTCTGCAGGAGTTCCACTTATTATCTCCGTACCCGGCAAGGAGCCAGCCGTGTGTGACAGCCTTGTTGAATTAATTGACTTGTATCCAACAGTTTCACGTCTCTGTGGGCTTACTCCTCCCAATCACGTCCAGGGAAAAGACATCAGCGATCTGCTTGACAATCCGCAACACTCCGTCCGGACTGCTGCCTTTAGCGTGGCTCCCTCTCGAAAAGGCTTTCTGCTTCGTGAGAAAAAATGGGCATACATCCAATATGGTGAAGATTCTCAAGGTGGTGCAGAGTTATTTGACATGCAACATGACCCCGAGCAATACCATAATCTGATTCATTCACCACAACATCAGGAAATCGTCTTGCGCATGCAGAAAGCGTTGGGAGAAAAGCTTCGTTCTGTACGAGCAAATGATCTTTAGATGTCACCCGCGAAAAAAAGTCCTTTCATATCTCTTTTTTGTGACACCATGAGACTCTCAAACTGCATGTGGCTTCATCATCTAACGCTTTGTCTTTTGGGACTTCTTCTCCCTTTCTGCGTTCCTGTGAGCCATGCCGCCGATCCGTTTGAAGGTGCCGACCCCCTATGGAATCTTATTCATTCCCCGTCGATCCAGAAAAAGATTGGGGTGCAAAAAGATAGCCAACATAAACTGCGATCACTACTCGATTATTATGACCTTGAGTTTTTTCCTTTTCGAAATCAATCCCATGAAAACAGAAATGAAGACCTCAAAGTCATCTGGGACGACATGATCAACCGTCTCCAAAAGGAGCTCTCCGTTTCTCAGTGGCGACATCTCAATCAACTGAGAGAACAAGTCCAGTCACCAGAGCAAAAAATCTCTGAAACCGAACTATGTCTTCGAGCACCTGACTTCATAGATTCTGGCCACTGGGCCAATACAGAACAACCACTCTCACTTTCAACACTTACCGGTCAGGTCGTGGTAATTCACTTTTATGCCTTTGGATGCATCAATTGCGTGAATAACTACCCTGTCTACCTCGACTGGCAAAAGCGTTTTGCACATCATGACGTTACCATCGTTGGCATCCATACTCCAGAAACCAAGTCTGAGCGAGACATAGCATCGGTTCAACAAAATGCAAAAGAATCTGGCTTTCAATTCCCTATCTTAATCGATACAGATAAAAAAAACTGGGATGCATGGGGTAATTCAATGTGGCCAAGTGTGTATGTTGTTGACAAACATGGCTACGTGAAGCACTTTTGGCCAGGAGAACTACGCTGGGAAGGCGCGACGGGCGACATGTATCTCAGGGAACAGATAGAACAGCTGTTGCTTGAGTAAGATAGCGTCCTTGGTGACTGGCTTGACACACACTGTATCTACTAAGACGCATCAAATGCCGAGATACAAAGATCGTCTATGCACAGTGAATCGCCTCGCATCACAAATCGATACCCAGGCTTTATGACGTTCAGCGACGAATGGGATCCATATGCTTCGAGACCATTATCTGTTTGCACCATGACGGCATCCTGTTTTATCTCAATAAGCATCGTGTGCCATTGCCCAATTTCGAGTGCACCTTTTGCAGAAGCAATCGTAATAGGCTTGGATTGAGAATCTTTTTTATCCTTGTCAAGGCGTATCGAAAAACCCTCCGATGAAACAATTATCCGAAATAAATGACCCTTCGCCTTATTGAGGCTGACATGGAAACCATTAGTTGTACCATCATATTTAAATGAAAAACGAACTTGTGAATCCCGATTTTTTCTCTGATAGTCCAATACCGCGGCATGATGATCAGCCTTAAGTTCTGAGGCCTGAAGACACCCATCTTGCACATGCCAATGCCCTTTGATCACCGCAACCTCCCTTGGGAGGTTTGCAGGAGGATCAAATGAAACGCAGGAGTCAGCTACGATAGTCTTCTCGGTTGTATCATCCCCGAACATTTTTGGTGGAATCATTACGTTTTTTTCAGCCAGCACAGGTGCCGCACTCCACAGAAAAACCATTATCGCGACCCATAAAAACCTTCGCTTCATCAACACACCTCCAATGATCACAACAACGTTTTTTGACACTACAACAGTTTTCAACTAATCCATCCGTACTCGGCCAACAAAATTTCAGGGTTCCTCGTTGAAACAGCATATCTGAACACCAATTCGCTCTGCTGCAGATGAAACTGTCTGAATCAGCTTTGCATTACCCAGAGCCGCAATTGTTTTGGCCTGAAGATTCTTAGCCTCCTGCGCCAGTGCTTCGATTTCAGATTCATCACTACCTTCCCCAAATGAACGTACCCGATAGATCCAATGCGCATGACCAAATGATTCTTTCCATCCCAAAGCGAGACGACCTACTGTTGATGCCGAAGCAATCACAAGTACGGGTTCACAACCACCTGCACGCTTAAGTAATGCAACAAGCCCTTCACCATGTGCATTTTCTTTCTGCATGTTGCTCATACTACACCGATCGCTTTTGCGCCGATGAGCAATGTCGCCGCTCCATCACCATTCGTTTGCTCAACCATTTTTCTCGCAAACTATTCTTTTATAGTGCCTCCCTTTTGGGCATCCAACCTTTGTTGTTGTCTCATATTAATCTGCTCTAGATTGTCTCTCGGTATAGAGTCGATCAGTCGTCTCGTATAAGCCTTTTTGGGGTTTGCATAAATGGATTCACTCGGACCATATTCAACAAATGTTCCTGCATGCATAACAGCCATCATATCGCTCATGAATTTAACAACTGATAGATCATGGCTGATGAATACATATGTCAAACCGAATTCCAACTGGAGATCTTTCAACAAATTCAATACCTGTGCTTGAACCGAAACATCTAAAGCAGACACAGATTCATCACATATGATGAGATCTGGTTTCACTGCCAACGATCTAGCGATGCAAATTCTTTGTCTTTGTCCTCCAGAAAATTCATGTGGGTAACGACTTAGATATTGTTTTCCAGGTAATCCAACCTTCTCAAGAAGAGACAGGACCATCTCTCGTCTCTCTTCATACGAAGAACCAATGCCGTGAACATCCATGGGTTCCATTACTGTCGTTTCAATGGTTTTTCGTGGATTCAATGAACCATAGGGATCTTGAAAAATAATTTGAAATCTCTGTCGAAGAGAACGCAAGGGACTTTGTCGCATTGTTGTAATGTCGGTACCATCAAAAATCACTTGACCCGCAGTTGGATCAATAAGTCGCATAATCGCACGCCCTGTGGTTGTTTTTCCACAACCCGATTCACCAACAAGACCAAGCGTCTGCCCTTTGTAAATATCGAAAGATACTCCATCAACGGCTTTTACATGGCTAACAATTTTACCTAGAAGTCCTCTACGAACGGGAAAATGTACTTTCAGGTCACGAACGCTTAACAAAGGCTGCTCTTCTTCTTTTACAAACGTTGTTCCTTCGCTGTACCCACTCAACACATCAGAAAATCCTAATGACTTCAATCGAGGCAGCGGATAGAGATAGCGATCTCTTCCATTGGTAGCCATCGTTTCAAACCATTCGTCTGTAACTTCTTTTTCTTTTACAGCAAATGAACCATCATCACGGTAAATGGTATCCATGAAATCTGGTACAGTTGGTAATCGTTTCGCTGAGCTATCCAATTTAGGCCTACACGATAACAGTCCTTTGGTATACGGGTGTTGAGGGCTCTTAAATGTTGTGACTACATCACCATATTCAACAAGCTTGCCTCTATACATAACAGCAACCTCATCAGCAATTTCAGCAATAACACCGAGATCATGAGTTATGAATATCATTCCCATGCCTCTTTCATCTCTTAGTTTCCTAAGAAGGTCGAGAATCTGTGCCTGAATGGTGACATCTAGTGCTGTTGTAGGTTCATCAGCAATAAGGAGATTAGGATTGCAAGACAAAGCCATAGCGATCATGACTCTTTGCTTTTGACCTCCTGACATCTCATGAGGATACATGTGTATGCGATCTTCAGGATCAGGAATGCCTACTTCTCGAAACAAGTCTATGGTCTTTTGCTTTGCATCTTTTTCGGAAACATCTTGATGCAATAAAATAGCTTCCATAACCTGATTACCAGTCGTATAGACTGGATTTAAGGAGGTCATCGGTTCTTGGAATATCATGCCAATCCGATTACCACGAATCTTACGTAAATCTTTTTCTGGCAGTTTCACAAGGTCGTTCTGTAATGCACCTTCCTTTTCATGCTCTTGGGAGATCAGAATTTCTCCCGCTTCTATTTTTCCTGGTGGAGAAACAAGCCTGAGAATTGACATGGCAGTCACACTCTTCCCAGAACCGCTCTCACCAACCAGCCCTAATGTTCTTCCGCGTTCAATAGCAAGAGAAACTCCATCAACTGCAGGGACTCTTCCAGCGGCGGTTTCAAAAGCAGTTACCAGGTTTTTGATTTCAAGGAGTGGCATACGTAAAAGGAAAAAAAGAAGACAGATGTGACAGACCACGCCAGAGCAGTGGTTCACAACATGAATGGTTTACAGTCTCTCGATGCTGAATGATTTATTTCCGAGCCTCTCGAAGTCTTGGATCCGTTGCTTCCTGCAGGCCTTCACCAATCAGGTTGTAGGCTAAAACGGTGAGAAAAATTGCAATACCTGGAAAGACGACAAGCCACCACATGGAAAGATTACTTCTTGCCGAATTCAGAAGTGAACCCCAACTAGCACTCGGGGGTGGGGGGCCAAATCCTAGGAATGAAAGCGAGCTCTCCATCAGTATCGCTGCTGCAATACCAAATGTGATCGGGACAAGGATTGGCGCAAGAGCATTGGGAAGAATATGACGCAACATAATTCGCACTGGCCCCGCCCCGGCAGCTTGAGCAGCCATAACAAACTCACTGGACTTGAGCCTCAAGAATTCTCCTCGAGTCAATCGAGCAATACTCGTCCACCCGGTGCAACCAATAATGGCCATTGTCTTCCAGATCGTGGGCTTATCAACAATAGCTACCAAGGCCAGAATAAGAACAAGCGTGGGCACACACATAACCACTTCAGTGATTCGGCTGGTGATCATGTCAACCCAACCGCCGAAGTATCCTCCTAACGCCCCAACAATTACTCCAATGGTACCGGCGATACCCATCGACAGAAATCCAACCAAGAGTGCGATTGTTGTACCATGAACCATCTTGGCTAATACATCGACACCATATTGGTCTGTCCCAAATAGATTATTCCCACTTGGCTTTCCTTCATCACGATACGGGTTCCCTGGTCGACCTGGCCACTCATTGTTTCGTACCGCTCGATAAGGGTCTTGAAAAAACAATGGCCAGATCGCCCAGCTTTCAGGATCTTTTTCTTTCAGATTTTTTGGGTACTCACCACGGAACTTGTCTTTTGAAAAGATGACCGGCTCGAAACTCCTGTCAAAGTAACTCAGACATGGAGCATACAACTTTCCTTTATACAAACAGATAACAGGCTTAGTTCCAGCAATGGCTGGTGCAAACATTGCGACTGTTACCAGAAATCCAACGAATGCAAGCGCGACCATCGCCAAAGGCCGGCGGCGGTATCGCCGCCACGCTTCACTCCAAAAGCCATGTGATTGGATCGATTTCATTCAACACTCACTCTCGGATCGACGAAGCAATAGAGCACATCTGCCAAGAGCTGACCGAGGAGCGTGAGAACGCTAAACATCAAAGTCAGGCCCATGATTGTTGGATAATCACGTTCACGAATACTCTCAAAAAAAAGACGCCCCATACCTGGCCAGGTAAAGATCTGCTCAATGATCACTGATCCACCGATCAGAGCTGGGAGCGATAATCCAAGTAATGTCACCAGAGGAATGAGTGTATTTCGGAACGCGTGATGGACAAGGACTCGCCAGCGGCTCGCGCCTTTTGCTCTTGCTGTACGGATATAATCCTGCCTCATAACCTCCTCCATATTTGCCTTAATGAACCGGCTATACCATGCCAGGCTCACGTACGTCTGGCATACAACAGGCAAGATTGCGTGGCGAGCAACATCAGCGACCCGAACCAGCCAGGCTGAGTCTGACGGAACGTCTGTCATCCCAAAAAGAGGAAGTTCCCATCGTGAACCTCGAAGCCACACCGCAAAAATTATCTGGAGAAAAAGTGCTGCAACGAATGTTGGAAATGAATACAAAATGTAGAGCACAAGACTTGTGCCTCGTTCATCAATAGAACCGCTACGAGCTGTGGCATAGAGACCTAATGGGATAGCGATTAACCACGTAAGCAGCAAGGATATACCTGACACGAGAAATGTTGGCCCAATACGCTCACCAATCAGTGTCGTCACTGGCTGCTTTCTTGAAAATGAACGACCAAGATCACAACGTGCTAGATTTCCCAACCATGTGGCGTAGCCAACATACCATGGTGTTTTTTCATCAATCCCATAAATTTCCTTGAGTCGCTCCTGGTCCTCTGCCGAAAGTTTTCGACTTGGATCCACCTCCCCCAATTGAACCGTGAGTGGAGAACCCGGCATATTTCGAGCCAAGCCATACACAATAAATGTGATAGCCAACAGTGTGACGATTCCTAAGACAACTCGACGAACAAGGTACGCAAACATGACTTACTCGTTTGGAATCCAGATACTGCCGAATCCAGGCGAGTAATGAAAGGGACCGCGAGGACTAAAAACATACCCTCGTAGCTGCTTTGAAAAACCATAGAAACTGTTACGCCAAAACAGCCATGTGTATGGCTGATCTTCGTAAAGAATTTCTTGGATGCGAGCATATTTTTCTGCTCTTTTAGATCGATCCAACTCGCGCCGACCCTCCTCAAACAATTGATCAACTTCTGGATTCGAATAATTTACAAAGTTTCGCATTGCTCCAGTCTTCCAGATATTTTCTGAGGTGTCGGGGTCTGTTCCTGAGCCCCAGCCACCGAAATAGGCCTGAAACTTTTTCTTTTGTGTGAGATCCTGGAGAACCGTTGACTCTACCGGCTTCACGTTCATCCGAACACCAATTCGATCAAGACAGTCTTTCAAAAGCACACAAATGGCAATTCGCAACGGTTGCTGATTAACAAGAATTGAAAACTCGAAAGGAACCAAACGTCCATTAATATCTTTATCTCGAACCCCATCATTATCGTGATCAATCCATCCTGCTTCATCAAGTAATGCTTCTGCCGTATCGAGATCTTGTTTGTAAGGCTCAAGCTTCTTTTTTGGTGCCATCCATGAATCCGCTGGAAAATTTCCAGTGCACGGCTTGTACAGGCCGTAACAGAGCTTGTCTAACATTTCATCGTAGTCAAATGCAAAGCTCAGGGCTCTTCGAACACGGCGGTCAGCAAAGAATGCGCTTTCTATATTCCATCCAAAATGAAAACTCACCCACTCAGGAGCAGTTGCCTTTGTATTTCGCTCATAAAAATCTGCATCTGTCGTTTGAGTCATCCATTGTTCAGGCGTAAGAATCATTTCATGAATGTCACCAGCCTTCAGTGCCAACAGGGACGTGTTTGGATCTTCTATGATTCGAAACCGAATTTCCCTGAAATACGGTTCTTCCCTGACCTTTTTCCCGTTTACAACTGACCAGGTATCTCGGCGGCGCAAGACAATTTGCTGGCCACGTGTTCGCTCTACTATCTGATATGGTCCTCCCACAACGGGAGACTGCTCAAGTGCTACATGCTCTGGACTGTCCTTCAGCGTGGGGTCTTTCTGCCAGGTCTTTTCATAAATGTGCTTTGGAAGCACTGGAAAATTAATATTCCAGACATTTGTTGCCAATGGTTCTCGATGGAAAAAGACAACTGTTTTTTTATCGTATGCATGTACAGCCTTCATCTGATCGGTACCGCTTCGAACAGCAGGTACTGGCACACGTGGGTCCATAATGACTGTGTAACTAAAAGCAATATCATACGCTGTGATAGGCTCTCCATCACTCCACACGAGATCATCTCGCATCACAACCTTATCGAGCAGGCCATCTGCACTCGTTTGCCAACTAAGAACACTTTCTGCTGCTGCAAAAGGCTCCATATCCCGACCAAATGAGAAAAGGCCAAAACCTGTCAGTCCAAGAATGTCAAACTCCGCCGTTGTGCTGATCATAATTGGATTCGTACTACCAAGGTCGCCCACAACGTGGCGGTCAATCCTCGCGTTCATATCTACCTGATTCTCATCAGGAAGACGCCCAAGCGCGGATAAAATCTTGGCATTATTTTCTTCTGAATCATTTTTCAGCGCAAGTGCTTCTGGTACTGAACTCAACAACGCTTCTTCTGACTGAGCCGCACGAAGGAGTACAAGCCCATCCTCAACGGACCTGTCGATCCAGGTCACAGATTGATCGAGTTCTTCAAGTGATGGCGGATTGAATGGCTTCTTTTCGACTGGCGGCGTTGGTGGCATGGGCTGCTTCAGTGCATTATCGGTCTTCGATAATTCAGGCTGCACATCTACATTCACCTCAACGCCGAGATCATTTGTCTGTGACTTCCCACATCCGATCAACAACACAGCAATCGCCATGAGCCACAATGGCAAGCACGTCACTCTTTTTTTTCGAACGTCTACTCTGACTATTCATCGTCTTCTCCACAGGAAAATGCCTTCCAGCATCTTTTGATGCTAAAGGTATTGCTGCCTGTGGGTCAAACTGAAAACAATTTCAGAAATGGGAGAAAATATACTGGATCTCTTTCACGGCTTTCTTGAGTAAACTACTCAGTCACAGGACGCTGCCAGGGCACCCGAGCCGCCCGCTGAATATGTTGCCGCAGAAGAATAGTCAGTTCATTGACAATCTTTGGGTACTCCTTGGCTACGTCTTTTGTTTCGAGAGGATCATTCGCAAGATTATACAATTGATATCGCTCAAATGGATTGTTTTGCAAAAGCTTCCAGTTGCCGTTTCGAATGGCGTAATAAGCTCGCCCTTCATACGCTTTCCCGCCCTCTCGACGCACCCATACCAGTGGTCTTTCAATGACCTGCGGCTGACCAAGTAACGTTGGAAGAATTGACACTCCATCAATTGAGTCACTGACCGTCGCTCCAGCAGCTTCACAAAATGTTGGATAGAGGTCACTGGTCACAGCAACAAGGTCACTCTTCGACCCTGCCTCAATGTGATTCTTCCATACGGCGCAAAATGGCACAGCGATGCCACCCTCGTACATGTCCTGCTTGAATCCTCGATGAGGCCCACAGTCGGCCACACTTCCTTTGTGCCCACCGTTATCAGAACTAAAAATGATAAGGGTGTTGTCGTATTGACCAGTTGCCTTAAGTGAATCGATTACTTGCCGAATACCATCATCGAGGTGTTCAATGAATGCAACCAACTTTGCCCGCGTTGGATCAATGCCTTGCTCACGCTGAATGACTCTCTCAAGCCATTCTTGTGGCGGTTGCACTGGGAAGTGGGGCGCATTGTAAGCTAGATAACAAAACCAAGGCGATTTGTTGTTTGCCCGAGACTCAATGTACTCAACAGCCCATGTTGTAAAGAGATCCGTTGCATGACCATCAACACGAATATCTTTTTCATTCAATCGCATGTAATGCCTGTCATGCCGTGTATGCGTCCAATAATCGTCCATCATGTCACCCAAGAAACCATGGAAATGATCAAACCCATGGTCGTTTGGGCGGCATGGAAACTCGAGACCAAGATGCCACTTTCCAATCATTGAGGTGTGATAGCCCACGGCTTTGAGCGGCTTGGGGAGCAAGACAGCAGCCGGATCAAGGAATCCCCAGTTGTTCTCTGGCATTGTCCTTATCACCCCTGGAACACCAACTTTGTCTGGAAACATTCCTGAGAGAAACGCCGCTCGGGTTGGAGAACAGACAGGACAATTTGCATAAAAGCTGTCAAACCGCATCCCAGCTGTAATGAGTGCGTCCATCGCTGGTGTCTTGAGATCCTGACTACCGTATGCCGTAACGTCACCCCAGCCTTGATCATCAGTGAGAATCATCAAGATGTTCGGTTGGTTCGCAAAAAGTTTTGTTGGGCTAGTAAGTAATCCAAGGATCACCAGAACACCACAAAAACATGAAATACTGTGCTGCAGCCACACCTTCATCGCTATCGCCTCTTAAAAAATGAGATGTTTGAAAACACATATATGGCACATCTTTCAGACCTGCTCAAACAAGATGCGTCTTGCAACTGGAAAAACTAAGTTGAGACGTATTTTCCAGTATCTTCACAAAACAAAACGGGGTCACTCTGGAAAATGATGGCCAAGCTTATCCCGCTTCGTCGCCAGATACCGTTTATTATGCTCATTCACAGGAGGTAGAATCGGCACCTGATCGACAACCTCTAAATCAAAACCACCATAGATAAATGCATCGGTCTTCTTTGGATTATTTGTGAGCAAACGGACTTTTTGAAGTCCAAGATCTTTCAATATCTGAATACCCACACCATAATCCCGTGAATCGACTTTGTGCCCTAATGCAAGATTAGCCTCAACTGTATCAAGGCCTTTGTCCTGTAATGCATAGGCACGTATTTTTTCCGTGAGACCAATGCCTCGCCCCTCTTGAGGAAGATAGACAACCGCTCCCGCACCTTCTCTTCCAATCATTTCGAGAGCCATGTGAAGTTGATCACCACAATCACAGCGCAAACTATCGATCAGGTCACCTGTAAAACAAGAGGAGTGGAGACGCACTAAGGGTGCTGCGACTTTCGAGAGATCTCCCATGGCAAGTACAAGCGGTTGCTGGGACTCATATTGAACGCCATAGGCAATAACTTGAAACTCACCCCATTTCGTTGGAAGTTTTGCACTCGCAATTCTTTCTACAAGCTTCTCCCGAAGTCGGCGCTGTCGAATAAGTTCTTCAATGGAAATAATTTGCAGGTTGAGATCAGCTGCAAGTTGAAATAATGATTTACGGTCAGCGCGATTTCCTGACTTATCAAGAATCTCACATAACACTCCTGCAGGCTGCATATCAGCCAAACGCGCTAAATCAATAGCTGCTTCTGTATGACCCGCTCGTCTCAAGACACCACCTTCTTTGGCAATCAATGGAAAAAGATGTCCTGGGCGAACAAAATCTGATGGCACACTTGAAGGATCGAGAACCGCCCGAATAGTGTCTGCTCTTTCAATAGCAGTAATTCCGGTACGGGCCGACCGATGATCAACCGGCACGGTATATGCTGTTCCCAGTGGTGTTGAATTTTTCTCAACCATCATGGGAAGTTCGAGTCGAGTCGCCGTATCTGGGAGGATTGGCATACACACCTGACCCCGCCCGAATGTGATCATGGTGTTGATAATCTCAGGCGTTATTTTTTCAGCTGCACAGACAAAATCTCCCTCATTTTCCCGATCTTCGGCATCAACAACGATTACCATCTCACCGCGACGGAAAGATTCTACAACTGCATCTAGGCTGCTAAAACGATCAGACATACACAAATCCTTGCCTGAAAAACAAAAAAGGGCTGAAACTTTGACCTTTTTGATTATACGATACGAAAAATGTTTTCTCAGGGGCAGACGCCTGTCGCGGGACATTCTTTCATAGAAAAGAGGCCTGAAATGCTCGATCGTGAGGAATACGTCGAACAAGCCTACCTCTTTCGTAATCTTGCAGATCGCATCTCTAATGGAATTGCGGCGCAAGAAGCGCTTCGTTCGATTGGCGATGAGGTGTTGGCAACATCCAAACTTCCAATGGCACTAGAATATCTGGTGAGTGAACTCAAGCTTGTCGGTACGTTGTCAACGGCAATGTCACGACTTCCTCACTACTTCGCGCCTTTCCAAACTTTTATCATTTGCCAAGCCGAGGAAGAAGGTGGTCGATTCGATATGAGAACGGGCCTCGCAATTCTTGAGCGGGAAGCCGCTTATCGGGCTGACGCTGCAACACCACAAGGCCTTTTCTTCTACCGCTTCGAATGTCTCTCACGAAATCGCCTTGACTATTTACTGGGTTTATCTGCACTCGCCGAAGATGAAATGTTTAATGATGATTGGCGTTCATGGATAACGGTTCTCTCTCGACAAATGGGCTTTGTTGATTTGGCTGACCTCGTCTACATTCGCAGCCCCGAGTATTGGCGAATCGAAAAGCGCGATGCCATACAGGCTGGTCGAGATGCCGAAGAACCTGATCGCGTTATCCTTTTCGGTGAAAAAGAGGGGCGCATCGCTCGAGCAAATCGTGGCAAGGAACCGCTTTTCTTTTTCGCGGCATTGCAACGTCAACTTGGCTATCCAACGGTGCCTCGCCCATCGCGTCCCAAACATATTGAAGATTCACCTGCCCTTCTGTCCCGAAGAATCGAAAGACTTGAGATGCGTCTCAAGTTGTTAGAAGAAGAGAGTGGTAGTGGCATCGACCTTTCAAAGTTTGATCCAAAGAATCTTCCAAAGGTAATGGACGAGTGACTGCGAATACAAAGCTTTATGATGATGCCCAAGCCATCTGGTCTACGTCTCTCGAACATGTACAACCAGAACACCTTCTGAAGAGTGATCTTCTCAGAAAGCAACTCAGAGAAGCGATCGCCCCTTACGATCGAGTTGTTATTGTTGGCGCGGGAAAGGCAGCAGCTGGCATGGCTGCTGGTCTTGAAAACCTTTTGGGCAAACATTTCTTAGATACGCATCATGTCTCAGGCCTTATTAGTGTTCCGGAGGGATGCAGCCGATCACTACGAACAATAGACGTACGAGAAACGCGACCAGCCGGCCAGAATGTACCAACGCAGAACGTCATACGAGTAACACATGAGATGCTCGAAACTGTTTCTGGATTATCTCCAAAAGATGCTGTCATAGCACTTTTCACAGGAGGTGGATCAGCTCTTCTGACTGCCCCACGACCTGAATTTTCCCTTCAGGATATCGTCAGTGAAACCCTCCGGTTGTCACAGTCCGGAGCGACAATCTCACAACTCAATGCGTCGCGCACTAGGATGAGTCTTGTAAAGGGGGGAGGGCTGGCAAGAACGTGCCGTGCAGGAGTGCTGATAGCCTTGGTACTGTCAGACGTCATTGGCAATGATCTGCAGGTCATTGCATCAGGCCCATGTATATCTCCGACAATGCAAAATGGATGCTGGACGACTTCTTCCGGATGTCATGTTGAGCATATCGTTATTGGAGACAACACAACCGCTGTAAATGCTGCGACATTAAGAGCTCATCAACTTGGCTACAATGTCATGCCCTTTGATATCCCAACTGAAGCAGATGCGGAAATCACTGGGCGTTTTCTTAGTGACGCAGGTCGAGAAGCTGTTGCCGCCGTGAAACAAACCGGCCAGCCACATGCAATTATCACAGGTGGAGAATCGACCGTCACCGTACCGTCAGATCATGGCCTGGGTGGTCGCAACCAGCAAACCGTTCTAAAGGCAATCGACCAGACTCTGAAAACAAACCCAACATGGCCTACGAACTTACTTATCGCAAGCATCGGCACAGACGGTGAAGATGGTCCAACGGATGCCGCAGGTGCTGTCGCAAGCCCATCGTGTGTCAACACTATTCAAAAAAATAATCTGGATATAACCACATCACTTAACACGTGTGATGCTTATTCCCTTTTCAAGCAGGCTGGGGCGCTTTTACACACTGGCCCGACCGGAACAAATGTTGCCGATCTTCGAATTGTATTAGCTCGATAACCCACTACTCCATTCTTATTCTCATACATCACACAAAAGCACAGCTTCCCGTAACCCTGTTTCAGGATCACGGGTAGGAATGAACTCATGCCCCACCCAACCGGTATAGCCAATCTCGATCAACTTATTCATTGTCGCCGGATAGGCTATCTCCTGAGTGTCATCCAGTTCACCTCGGCCTGGATTGCCAGCCGTGTGAATATGACCAATGACATCCTTGCATTCACCAAGGCGCCGCACCAGGTCTCCATTCATGATTTGTACATGATAGAGATCGAACAATAACTTCACGCGTTCAGACCCCACGCGACGGATGATGTTAGCAACGTAATCAATATCGTCACCCTGATAACCAGGGTGCCCTTTCATTGGGTGTGTATCATCTCGTGTGTTGAGATGTTCTATGCACACTGTCACGCCGTGCTTCTCAGCATGCTGAGCAACTTTTTTCAGCGCCTCTACACAATTATCAGCGCCTTCTTCAAGAGATATTTCACCACTTGTTGGATCCTCAGCATTCCGCCACTTGAAACCTGTAAAACCAATCACTGATGGAATCTCATTGTCCGCACAATCATCAATCATCTTTTTTGTTCGATCAATGACTTCTGCGTGATATGCAGGATTATTGTATCCCTTCACAAATGGTTCACCTGGCATACCGTTTGGTGCTATCGCACATGTGAGCCCATGTTTCTTGAGTGTTGGCCAATCTTCAGGGTTCACCAATTCAATCGAATGCACGCCCAAGTGTTTTGCTACCTGGCAGGTTTTCTCAACGTCCCATTGGTCACCCATGACGTTGAAGCACCAAAGAACGATTGAGTGCTTAATATTGCCTTTGGTGGCAGCAGGTCCATCGGCAGCATAGATCGATGATGGAGCTGCTGCCATGCCAGCAACAACACTTCCTGTAACTGCGGACTGAAGAACATCTCGGCGATTAAGGCGGTCCGACATAGTGAGTCCCCTGAGAAAATAAAAAAACTTCTTTGATATACAGTACCATTTGAAAAGATGATGGCAATTCTAGTGGAGTTTCTATGGGATCAGTGAAAAGGATTCTTGTTGCTGGGGGAGCTGGTTTCCTTGGCAGCCACCTGTGCGACAGACTTGTCGAGATGGGCCATGATGTCATTTGTGTTGATAATTTCTTCACAAGTCAGAAGACCAATGTGGCTCACCTCCTCGACTGTGGCAATTTTGAATTGCTTCGACATGATGTCATTCATCCACTGTGGCTTGAGGTAGATGAAATCTACAACCTTGCATGTCCCGCTGCACCAGGTCACTACCAGTTCAATCCAATAAAGACGATGAAGACGTCCGTCATGGGATCAATCAATTTACTTGGCATGGCCCGCCGCTGTAGAGCAAAAGTACTGCAAGCATCTACAAGTGAAGTTTATGGAGATCCAGAAGTTCATCCACAACCTGAGAGCTATCGAGGTTCTGTGAATCCAATCGGTCCACGTGCCTGCTATGACGAAGGAAAGCGTGCTGCAGAAACTCTCTTCATGGACTACCACCGACATAATGGGGTCAATATTCGCATTGTCAGAATATTCAATACGTATGGTCCACGAATGCATCCTTTTGATGGTCGTGTCGTTTCAAATTTTATTCGACAGGCATTGGCTGGCGAAGACATTACGCTCTTTGGTTCTGGATCCCAAACTCGAAGCTTTTGCTACCGAGACGATCTTGTAGAGGGCATCATACGAATGATGAATGGATCTGATGATTTTATTGGGCCTGTCAATCTTGGAAATCCAAGTGAGTTCACAATTCAGCAACTTGCTGATCTTACCCTTGAACTTACTGGCTCATCTTCAACGATTATCAAGAAGCCGCTTCCTGTTGATGACCCAGAACGTCGACGACCGGATATCAGCCTGGCCATAAAGCATTTGGATTGGCAGCCATCTGTGCAACTGCGTGACGGTCTTGAGAAAACAATAGAATGGTTTCGTTCTGTCAATCTTGCTGATTTCCGAGCCCCAACACCAAACTGGTAACGACAACGACTATCACTCCAACCACAATGCCACCACAATCAGCAATCCAATCGAGGAATTCAGCATTTCTCTTAAACAGTGGTTGAGTCATTTCATCAAGTGCCGCAAAAGCACACAAAGCGATCATCATTCCACCAACACTCCGCCAGGACTGACGAATGGATGACAAAAATGCCACCGCCACCGAAATCCCAAGAATGAAGTACGCATAAAAATGGAGGGTTTTGTCGGAGACTGAATGCTTAAAGATTTCTTGGGGCCTCGGATAATGTGTTGCCAAAACCAACACTGTGGCATAGAGCACCGCCACACCCACCGGCAAAAACCGTTGAAAAACTGCCGAAAAAGCCCTTTGTTTTGACCTTCGCGTACTGGACTGCATCCGCTACCTTCTCACCCTCGTGTCGCAAAAAGTAGTGTTATACACAAGCGACAACACTAATCGAATTGAATAGAGAAAACAGGAGTGGTCTTCATGGATCGCAATGAACTTTCAGCAATCGTTCTCAAGCTGCTGGAAGAGGAGACTGGCGAAACCTTTCCAGCCCTCGATGACGCAACATCACTTCGAGAGGGACTCAACCTTGATTCTCTCGATATGGCCGGTCTTGTCCTCCATATCGAAAGTGAATTTGATATTCAAATCGAGACAGAACTCCTTGAAACGACTGAAACTGTTGGAAACTTGCTTGATACGCTAGAGAAAAAGATTGCCGCAAAGGAAGCCAAAAAGGCGGCGTGACAGCCCAATGCCTCGTCTTTCGTCCAACGCAGTTCAGCAGTCAAACAGATGCATGATGAATGTCATTGCACATGGTGCGATCGCATCATCTCTCTCAAATATCTCCGCTCTTAGGAAGACAACCCCGCCTTCGGCCCCATCCCTACCAAAACGTTTCCTCAATCATGCTGATGAACAAACGGTCATGGGCATCCATGCTATCCTCAATGCACTTGTATCTCTTCCAGAGATCCCTTCTCTTGAGCATCACGGAATCATTGCGGCTTCCTGTCAGGCCGGGAGAATTGCAGCAGCTCAAACACTTGTCAAAGCACAACATGGTGGGGGGGTGACAGTCTCCACCCAGATTGTTCCACAATGTTCACTTCATTCCATTGCTGGTGCGATCAGTGTCGGTCTGAAGATGCACGGACCAAATATCGGTGTGAGTGGTGGTTCCTCCGCACTTTCTGAAGGTTTGCTGACTGCATGCACATGGCTTCTTCCATCTGGTGAGATCGCATGCGACACCACATGGGTTGTGATAACCGGATGGGATGATGAGCCAACACTCGATGAAACAGGACTCCCAACGACAGATCCTATGTGCCGAAGTGTTGCCATTGGCCTCACTCGTTCAAACAACCGTTCTCAAGAACGTGAGGGTCTGTGCCTTGAATTTGATCCGTGTTTTTCCAACAGTCACGTCTCTCCTGGATCAGATCTTTCACTTCGACAACTTGGTGATGCCCTATCGCAATGTTCTCTCACTGGGAATGACTCACGGTGGATACACCGATTTCCATGGGGGGGAACCGTTCGAATACTTTCACGAGAGTCAACTTCCTACAGGGAGGCGGCGTGATGATTGAACATGCTCACCAAAATAACACTCAGCGTGATTCTGTCGTCATCACAGGTATCGGAGCAGTGACGCCATTGGGGCACTCTTTTGACACTATTACTCAATCTCTTTTGTCTGGAACATCTGGAATTCAATCCATCGATCCCGGACCGTTCGCCCGTGACGCGACTCAATTTGCTGGTGCCGTTGGTGATATTCCAGTCCCTGCACATTCACTGACAGGAATGGAGACGACGACATTCAAATCTCTCCCACGTCTTGACCAATTCTGTATTGGTCCTGTCGCATCTGCACTTGAGGATGCTGCTCTTGGTTCAGATCGTACAACCATGCGTATTGGGCTTATTCTTGGTCTCGGTGCAGAGAATCTCAAGGCATGGGAAGAGGACTATCTGCATCACGGAACACAGGTTTTCCAGCCATCATGTAGACAAACACTTGCACAACAACTGAAATCCATCTTCAAACTCAATGGTCCCGCTGTGACGACAGCTGCAGCTTGTGCATCCAGTGGCTATGCCATTGCCCTGGGACGACAATGGATTCATGCTGGATGGGTCGACGCATGTATTGTTGGCGGTTGTGACACGCTCAGCCCAACATCTCTTGCAGCTTTTTATAATTTACGCGCACTCTCACGTCGTACTGATAATCCGACAAAAGCCTCTCGCCCTTTTGATCGTGATCGTGATGGATTTGTCATGGCAGAGGGTGGCACCTTTTTCATTTTAGAACGATTCACATCTGCACGGACGCGTCAGGCACGTATCTATGCCGAATTAGCGGGCATTGGCATGTCAAGTGATGCTTCTCACATGGTTGCTCCTTGTACCGATCCGAAACAGGCCAGTCGTACCATCTCAATGGCGATCGACGATGCTGGCATTTGTGCCAAGGATGTTGACTATATCAACGCTCATGCTGCTGGAACCCCCGTTGGAGATGCTGCAGAAGCTGGTGCTATTCGCATGGCACTCGGATCACATGCCGATCGCACACCCGTGAGTTCTACCAAGAGTATGTCTGGCCACCTCGTGAGTGGAGCAGCTGCATTCGAGGCCCTGGCCTGTCTTGCTGCTATTCAGCAACAGTCTGTTCCACCGACAATCAACCTTGACCATCCTGATGAGGGCTGTGAACTTGATCATGTTCCTCATGAGGCTCGATCCACACGTATTCAGGCGGTGGCAAGTAACTCATTTGGTTTTGGAGGATCAAACCTCTGCATTGTATTACGAGCCGCAGCCTAAACGAGCACATCAAAACGTCGACTTTCTAGAAGGAGTTTCACCATGCCAATCACCAATCCTCTTCCCGTTACAGTTCCTCAGATTGATAACATGCTTGCACATCTGGTTGATCACTGGCATACGGTTGAACCTAACCATGAAGAGAAAGGACTTGCCGGCAAAGTGTGTGACCTGCATCGCTTCAACTTTTTACTGTGGCACGAGGAAGATATCGCGCGCTCACCAGACGTAACCGATGAAAAAATTGCAAAAGTGAAGCGAGCAATTGATGGTTATAATCAATCACGAAATGACGCAATTGAAAAAGTAGATGACTGGCTCATTGACGAACTTGGGCGCCAAGGTGTTACTGCTGATACAGATGCTCCGGCCGCTACCGAAACCCCAGGCGCCGCTATTGATCGACTCTCCATACTCGAACTTCGTCGCTACCACATGCAGGAACAGATTGATCGCACTGATGCTGCACCTGAACATCGAGAGAAAGCTGCAAACCGAATGGCAATTCTTGATGTCCAAAGGGACCATCTTATTGAAGCACTGAGTCGATTACTGGACGAAATTTTCTCTGGACAACGGCCCCTTCGGGTATTTCGCCAAATGAAAATGTATAATGATCCTTCAATGAATCCCTATTTATATAAAACGAAAACGGCAGCGTAGTTCGTGCGTTGTTTTCAATCCGAATAATTCTTTTTGTTATTCTATGCGCCGTCTCGCTGTCTGGTCCGGTCCACGAAATCTTTCAACCGCGCTTATGCGAAGTTTTTCATCGCGTTGCGATTGTGTCGTAAGCGATGAGCCCTTTTATGCATCGTACCTTGCAACGACTGGACTCAGTCACCCTGGACGATCGGACGTACTCTCCAGTCAACCACAGGATTGGCAGGAAGTCGCTTACCAAATGGCTGAGGGATCAGCGCCAGTTGAGAAACCACTCTGGTATCAAAAACATATGGCCCAGCATATGGATAAAGCAATGCTTGCGCCATGGTTGGAGCATCTCGAGCATGCTTTTCTTATTCGTCACCCTGCTCAGGTGATTCACAGTTACCTCAAGATATTCCCATCAATGACACTCGCTGAGACAGGCCTTCCGTGGCAGGTGCTTCTCTATAATCACCTCAGGCAAACTCGCAATCGTCCACCTGAGATTATTGATGCGCATGACCTGCAACTCCAACCTGAAGCAACACTTCGACGTTTGTGTCATGCATTTCGCATTCCTTGGAAGTCATCGATGCTGCATTGGCCAAGTGGCCCACATCCTCAGGATGGTGTCTGGGCGCCTCACTGGTACAAGAAAACATGGGAATCTACAGGGTTTACACCCACTGTTGTTGAGGACTCTTCACCGCCTCAACCGAACGTACCATTTTTAGATGAAGCCATTGCAATGTACGATCATCTTCTCTCATGCTCCAAAAGCGAAACCCAGCCAACGACCGACTGATCGTCAATATCAACGGCGCACTTTTGCCTCGTGATGAGGCCGGCGTGTCTCCCTTTGATTCAAGTGTTCAAAACGGTGATGCTGTCTGGGAAGGACTCCGTCTTTATGACAAAAGAGTATTTCGGCTACACGCACATCTTGATCGACTTCGAAAAAGTGCACACTTATTATCGTACGAAGGAGTGCCAGCTGACGAACTCCTGATCAGTGAACTCCGTCGCACCCTTGCTGCAAACTCAATGACAGATGGCGTCCATGTGCGGCTGACGGTATCACGAGGACTTAAGTATACAAGTGGTCTCGACCCAAGAATAAATCAGAAGGGGTGTTCTTTTTTTATACTTGCTGAACACAAACCGCCAGTCTTCGACAACTCAAAGGGAATCTGTCTCATCACGTCCTCGCACTGTCGCCCATTCGCGGATGTACTTGATCAAAATATTCATAGCTGCAATCAACTCACTAGTATTCTTGCGAAACTCGAAGCCAACGCTGCTGGTGTTGATGATGCTGTTTTACTTGATTCAAAAGGAATGATTGCTGAAACAAGTTCGACACATATTTTCCTGGTGCGTCAGGGATGCATCCTGACTCCAACAACGCGGGCCTGCCCTAAAGGCATCACTCGACAGGTCATCCTTGAAATCTGTCAGCAACAGAACATCGACTACAAAATCTGTGACATCCCGTCGGCTGAACTTGCAGATGCAGATGAAATATTTGTTACCGGGACCATGGGAGAGATTACGCCGGTTCGAGAAATCGATGGCCAAACTCTCAACATTCTCTCAGGATCTCTTACGGCAAAAATCGCACAACATTTTCGTGACTGCACTCGCAATCCTGCTGAAGGCACCGCTATCGTTTAGCAGATCATCAGTCCGCACGTCATGATTGGTCAGACTACTTTTTGATGAGATCCCGCACTGTCCCACCACTTGGAATCATCGGGAGCACATGCTCTTGATATGGAACCTGACAATCTAATAAAGCTGGTCCCTCTGCATCAATAAGTCGTGTCAGTGCTGCCTCGAGTTCACCCTTCTCCGACACGGTCTCGGCCTGCCAACCAAATCCCTGAGCAATTGCAACGAAATCTGGATACCGACTCCCCGGTGAAATCCCATCACCTTGACCGCATGCCTCAGGGTGATCCACTGGACCAAGATACGTATGCGCACGGTTTCCTTTGAAAAATCGATCTTCCCATTGAACAACCATCCCTAGGTGCTGGTTGTTCAGTAGAAGGACCTTGACGGGAATATTCTCGGTCTTGCAGGTAGCGAATTCCTGAATGTTCATGAGGATGCTTCCATCACCGTCAATATCAACCACAAGGGCTTCTGGATGAGCTACCTTGGCACCCATGGCTGCTGGCAGCCCAAATCCCATCGTGCCTAAACCACTTGATGAAAGCCATGTCCGAGGACTTCGAAATTTGAAAAACTGTGCTGACCACATTTGATGCTGCCCCACACCAACGGCAACAATCGTTTCCCGATCTTTTGTGAGGCGGGAAAGTTCTGCAATTGCATGTTGACCAACAATACCGGGATAGTTGTGATCGTAGGAAAATGGATCCTCCTTCTTCCAGGCATTAATTTGGTCATGCCAAGGCTTGAGAGAAGCGGATGGTTTTTCAACGACTTTATTGAGCAGATGAAGAGCATCTTCCACATCAGCCACAATCGGAACATGCACAAGTTTATTCTTGTTCATTTCTGATGGATCAACATCGATATGCACAATAAAACCATGCTCAGCAAATTCACTGACTTTTCCAGTGACTCGATCGTCAAATCGAACACCTATTGCAATGAGCAAGTCGGCCTGATCGACCGCATAGTTTGCATACACACTCCCGTGCATACCAAGCATATCTAACGAAAGAGGATCATCACCAGGGAATGCTCCCAGGCCCATAAGCGTCATCGTGACAGGAATTTCTGTCTTTCGCACCAGTTCACGAAGCTCATCTGAGGCGTCTCCATTGATAACGCCTCCTCCTGCGTAAATCACAGGCCTTTTTGAACGCTTGATTGCAGCCGCGACCTGCGCAATCTGTTCTGCATGAGGCTGCCGCACTTCAGGACGATATCCTGGAAGATTCATCGGTGCCTCATAGTCGGGCACAATATTCGAGAGTTGGATATTTTTCGGCAGATCGATGAGGACAGGACCTGGTCGTCCGGTCGTGGCGATATGAAATGCTTCGCGCATGACGCGGGGAATGTCCTCTGCATCTGTAATCAGGTAATGATGCTTCGTAATACCTCGACACACCTCAACAATTGGGGTTTCCTGAAAGGCGTCTGTTCCAATCACACTCGTACCAACCTGACCTGTAAGCGCAATCAAAGGAATGCTATCCATCTTTGCATCAGCAATAGCTGTTACGAGATTTGTTGCTCCTGGCCCACTCGTCGCCATGCAAACCCCAGGCTTTCCCGTCGTCCGTGCATAACCCTGAGCCGCAAAGCCTCCCCCCTGTTCATGCCGGGGAAGAATCGTTCGAATTTTTTCTTGAAACTTGGTGAGTGATTGATGCAGCGGCATGCTGGCACCACCTGGATAGGCAAAGATGACCTCTACACCTTGCCTGATGAGTGACTCAACAACCACATCGGCACCACTTACAAAGGCGTCGGTAGCGTGGGTGCGAGAGGCTGTAGCCATGAGTGAAACTCCTACGGCGAGACGAAAAACTGAAAACTCTTCCTTTCAAAAATACACGATAAACGCCTGATCGGATGCGGGCCATCAAAAAAATGCGTTTCTGAGGGGAAAAATGGGGTGTTCCCTTGGACACTCGGTATCAGAATGTGGATAATTTTAGGCAATCAGCCACCGAGAGAGGGTCGTTTGAGGACGTGCGAAACGTGACTTCCCAGAGGAGAAAAAGCGTTTATTCCAGACTTTTTCACCCCAAGATTCTCAATCTCGACGACGACGAAGGACGCGTTTGAGGTCCACGCAGAGTAAACGAGAACCATTCAGACGGCTCATTCACGAGGTACTTGCGTATACTGATTGATTAGCGTGGGAAAAAAATCCACTCAGTCAGGCAGTCCTTTAATCTGCCTTGCTCACACCCTCGAAACACACCAAGGGTTCACTGACGTCATTGCCAGCCTCGTAGATGGGCATGGTGGGGCAATCGGTGGAACCTGGGGATCAAGTTCTGCGCTAACAGTTGCTGCGCTATCGCAGGCGCAATACCGCGAACAATCGCATGACCAAAAGCATGGTCTTGTTGTTGTTGTCCTCCCACATCCAGCTGATGCAGATTCATTTGCTGAAGATCTGGCTCTCTTCACTGAAGATCATGTAACTATTCTCCCTGCTCTTGAAACTCTCGGTGAACCAGATGATTCTTCCCTCACCGATCCTGCTGAGCCAGAGCGGTTGGCACTGGTCAAACAACTGACAGATTCTTCTTGTGACAATCCGCGCATTATTGTCACAACTATTCATGCACTCCTGACGCTTCTTGATGACCCACGGGATATCGAGCAAAGCACGCGACGCCTAGAGGTTGGTGGTCTTCTTGATCCGAACCAACTTGGTGACTGGCTTATCGCACGTGGTTGGGAGCAGGTTGATGCTATTGATTCCCCTGGTACTTTTGCCAGACGTGGTGGTATTGTGGATCTCTTCGCACATGACTGGGATCGTCCAGTGCGAATTGAACTGTTTGGCGATGATATTGAATCACTCCGAACTTTTGATACTGTTACACAACGAAGCATTGAATCTTTAGAATCAGTTGATGTCACTGCATTGGGCCAGAAAAATGCTGGGGCATCCCATACTGCTCGCTGCACCCATCTTGCAGATATTGTTCCTCCGCATACGTGGTGGGCACTTGTTGAACCAAGTGAATTAGCTGAAGAAGCTCGCCGCACAAATCAAATGTTGAAGGACTTCAAGGGTATTGCAGAGGCAGAGGATGTCTTCAGTCGAATTTACAAGTTTCCTTCTGTCACATTAGCTGCTGTTGCTCCATCCAGTCTTGAAGCCACAGCGACTCTGTCCGTTGAGAGTGTCGAGCGTTTCACGGGTGTTCTTGATAGGGTGCGTGATGAACTGGAGACGGTTGGTCGAGATCAGGAGGTATGGGTCATAGCACCAACTAAAGCTGAGGAACAACGGTTATCAGAGCTTCTGGCGGACACGGCACCAAGCAGATCTCACCGCCTTCACTTTGCACGAGGTCATCTCTCAGGTGGATTCCGTGTCGTTCCAGAAAAAACAGTCATCATCTCCAGTGCTGAACTTTTTCAACGAGAAGACAGTGTTGCTGTTCGGTCACCACGAAAAAAACTCTCTCGAGCTATCGACACGTTTCTCGATCTCCATGAAGGAGACTATGTCGTACATGTTGCACACGGCATTGGTCGTTACAGGGGGCTCAAACTCCTTGAAAAACAGACACGCATTGAAGAGTTTCTTGAAATCGAGTTCGCCGGCGGCACGAAGGTCTATGTACCGGCATCATCCATTGATCTTGTTCAGAAATACGTCGGTGGTGGAAAGCTGACACCCAAACTAGCAAAGGTTGGGGGAAGCTTGTGGGAAAAGCAAAAACAGGCGGTTCGTGATGCTCTCGCAGACATGGCTGCAGACATGCTTTCCCTGCAAGCGCGTCGTGCGAGTCGACCTGGAATCGCTTTCCCCGAAGACACTCCCTGGCAACATGCGTTTGAAGAGTCTTTTCCATTTGATGAAACACCCGACCAACTGACAGCCAGCAAAGCGATTCGGGAAGACCTTGAAACGCCACAGCCAATGGACCGTTTGCTCTGCGGTGATGTCGGTTTTGGAAAAACAGAACTTGCAATGAGGGCTGCCTTCAAGGTTGCCGAAGCAGGGTCACAGGTAGCTGTTCTTGTGCCAACAACGGTCCTTGCAGAGCAACATCGTCGTAGTTTTGCATCTCGTTTCTCCGAATTTCCATTTACGATCCGGGCGCTTTCGCGCTTAACAAGCACGAGTGATGAGCGAGACACGTTGGAAGGACTCGCATCTGGACAAGTTGATGTTGTGATTGGCACCCATCGTCTGGCACAAGCTGATATTCATTTTGCACGTCTTGGTCTGCTCGTTGTTGATGAGGAACAGCGTTTTGGCGTTGATGTGAAGGAACGACTCAAAGCATTGCGAGCAAGCATTGACGTCCTCACCATGACCGCCACCCCGATTCCTCGCACACTGCATATGGCCATGCTGGGAATCCGTGACATTTCAAACCTGACGACACCACCGGCAAACCGAATTGCTGTTGAAACACGAGTCATGCGATGGGATGAGCGACTGATTCGAACTGCCATTGAACGGGAACTTGCTCGAGGAGGTCAGGTTTTTTTCGTCCATAATCGCATTGTCGATATAAAAAAAATAGCACATCGAATCCAAGAGATTGTCCCAGACGCCACCATTGGCATTGCGCATGGCCGACTGTCTGAATCCGAGTTAGAGGATGTCATGCTTGGCTTTGTTGCCGGATCAATTGATATCCTTCTGGCTACAACCATTATTGAGAGTGGGCTGGATATTCCCCGCGCCAATACAATTTTTATTGATCAAGCTGATCGTTACGGACTTGCTGATCTTCATCAGTTGCGAGGACGGGTTGGGCGCTCACATCATCGTGCCTATTGCTACATGCTGATCGATGAAAATGCTGTGCTGACGACGACGGCAGCCAAGAGACTCCGGGCGATTCAGGAGTTTTCAAGTATGGGAGCAGGGTTTTCACTTGCCATGCGGGATCTGGAAATACGTGGAGCTGGAAACTTGCTCGGTACACAGCAAAGCGGCCACATTGCCACCGTGGGATACGAACTCTATTGCAAACTCCTTGAACAGGCTGTTCGGGGTTTGAAAGCGTTGCCTCCTGCTGAGCCGCCGATGGTCAATCTTGACCTTCCTGGCAGCGCGTGGTTGCCACGCGATTACATTCCAGATCTCCGTGGCAAAATAGACATCTATCGTCGGCTCTCTCGGGTCAATGAGTCATCACAGATCGATGATATCACTGCAGAATTAGAAGATCGATTTGGA
>CACORA010000016.1 GCA_902629495.1 Planctomycetaceae bacterium | reverse complement strand
TTCAAGGCCCAGAAGAGATGTTCCTTTGAGCGGACGGATCAGTTCTATGATGTGCTTGCACTGATCATGTCGCATGTCATGCAGTATCACCGCCATGACACTAACATGACTAAAAAGGGAAATATGCTGGATGATGGATTCACGATCAAAGCGTGCCAGTATGGGAATGCCTTGTTCATTCGCCATCATGCACACGTCTTCAGGAGGTTTATCAATGACAGCTGACGTGAGCGATGTCCTAAATACGTCTGGGTCGATCTCATCTGGCCTGCAATGCACGCCTCGTGGAACCCAGCGTCGCCCCTCCAACCAGAATGACCGTGAGCGAATGCCCAGCCGACGTAGTCCAACATGGCGATTGCAGGAGGCGACCACTGTGTTGCTGACATTGACGTCGACGCGTAAGTGATATTGGTGCGGTAGCTCAGGTGTCCAGTAGCCTGGTTCAGTGAGGACCGCCCGTGCAAGCAACGTGTCATCCGGGCCCGGGCCAAGATTTGACAGTGTGGCAGTGGTGGGTAGGGTAATGGCGAGTGAAGATTCTGGGCCCGTGAGTGTCCCACTGATCACCGGCACTTCTTTTGATTCGTGCAGATCGCGAAAACGAACGTACACTTCCGAACGCATGTCATCACAGCGGCCAAGAATGACATCCATCGTGGGAGATTGTGAAATCATTCTTCTGATTATCCTTGTCCGTCCAATCCAAAATGCTTCTGAGCCAAATTTGAAAGATGCTTGAGATCGAGCTTTCCCGTCCCTAGAACAGGTATCTCATCAATGCGACAAAAGGCATCTGCTCCCGGAATCCACAGATTGGGAAATCCGTGGCTGGCCATTCTACGGCACAAGGCCTGAGGGTCACCTATTTCACATGTGTGAAAGACCACAAGTTTCTCCCCTTTCGTAGCATCTCGGACAGACGAGACCACTGCCAGGAGTTCTCCATCAGATGCTTCAAGTTCCTTATTGAGTGCTTCCTCAACTTTGATATGTGGCACCATCTCTCCCGCTACTTTGGAAAAGCGACTTTCTCTCCCAGTGATGGTGATAAATCCATCTTGGTCAAGCATGGCAATGTCACCCGTGCAGTACCAGCCATCCTTGATTACTTTTTCAGTGAGGTCAGGTCGATCGAGGTACCCTTGCATAACGTTTGGCCCACTGATCCACAGAAGCCCCTCTTGACCGGTCGCACATTCCTCTCCCGTTTCACGATCTGTAATTCTTGCGTGTGAGCCAAGAATTGTCAGACCCACAGTACCCTCACGAGCATCGACGGCGCGCCCTGGTACATGGCGAGAAGGTGGAACATTGACAGCAACAAGTGGAGATAATTCTGTGGCACCATAGGCTTCACTTGGCCGTACACCGAACTTCTGCTCAAAAGCATCCGAAACATCTTGAGTGAGTTTTTCAGCTGCACCAAATACGGCTTCGAGTGTGGAGAAGTCCTCGCTTGGTGTTCGGCGAATATAGATTCTGAGAAATGTAGGCGTTGCCATAAGAATGGTTGCGTGGTGGTCACGCGCCAGGCGGCCTACTGTTTTGCCATCCCTTGGATCCGTGTGATAAATCACTGCAGGGTCAAGGGTGAGTGGTGTCCACAGTGTGGTGGTGTATCCATAGGAATGGAAAAAAGGCAACACCCCGAGGGCGGTATCTGCAGGTGAGAGATGAAGTACATGGTCAATTGCTTGCACATTGGAACCAACATTCTCTTCAGTCAGGACCACACCCTTCGGATCACCTGTTGAACCCGAGGTGAAAATAATGGTGAGGATGTCATTTTGTTGCAGTCTGTCCACACCGAGGTATTTTTCCAATAAAGAGATGGGCAGCAGTCTTGCTTGCACGAAGGCAGCAATTTTTTGTGTCATTGAGAGTTGCGTCCGAAGCGCCCCTGCATCCAACAGTTTGTGACCCGGATCAAGATTGATCCGATCTAAAAACGTTTGCGTTGAGATAACATGCTGGAGTCCAGCACGTTCGATACAGATATCAAAAATGGACTGTGACGTTGTGTAATTTAGATTAACGGCAACTCGCCCTGACAAAGCCAAGGCAGCATTTACAATTGCTGCTCCGGCAGTTGGAGGTAGTAAGACTCCAACTCTTTTCTCATCGGGTGCCAGAACTTTTTCCAGAACCAGCCGAGCAGCCAGAATCCGTAGCAGGACCTCATTGCCACTCAGGCGTGTTCCAAGCGAATCAGCCATCTTGAGGCGTCTGCCTGCGTCACGAAGCTGCCGAATCATGCGACGTGGAAGGACAAGAGGATTCCTGTTTGTAGACTTCATGTTTTCGTAGCTCCCGAAGAAGGGACCGATTGCGTTGCCGTGTATTTCCTACGTATTAGAATCGGATGGTTCGTGACTGAAAAGTTCATCATTCCCAGTGGATTCAATTATGCCCCGTTATCAGCCTGCGATTATCGAACCCAAGTGGCAGGGGTGGTGGGACGATCACAATACATTTGCGACGCCTCGGCTGCCAGAAGGAGGGAAGTATTATGTTTTGGACATGTTTCCCTACCCAAGTGGAGATGGACTGCACGTCGGTCATCCTGAGGGCTACACCGCCACGGATATCGTCGCTCGCTTCAATCGCATGCGTGGTGTAGCAGTCATGCATCCTATGGGTTTTGATGCCTTTGGTCTACCAGCTGAAGAGCATGCCATCCGTACTGGAACACCTCCTCAAGAGAGTACCTATCGCAATATTGAGACCTTTCGTCGTCAATTGAAGATGCTCGGTTTTAGCTATGACTGGAATCGAGAAATTTCGACGACTGATCCGGAGTATGTCAGGTGGACACAATGGATTTTCCTTTTGCTTTTTGACACATGGTTTGATCCAGAGCAGAAAAAAGGTCGCCCGATTGATGAGTTGCCTATTCCAGCAGAGGTTGCTGCTGCAGGTGATGTGGCCGTTGCATCCTATCAGGATGAACACAGACTGGCGTACCAATCTGAAGCGCCGGTGAATTGGTGTCCGGCTCTTGGGACAGTATTGGCAAATGAAGAAGTGATTGGTGGAGTCAGTGAACGTGGAGGACATCCAGTTGTGCGGATGCCACTTCGGCAATGGATGCTGCGAATTACATCTTACGCAGACCGTTTGGAAAGTGAACTTGATCAGGTTGATTGGCCGGCAAGCATAAAGAAGCTCCAGTGTGACTGGATTGGTCGCAGCACAGGTGCCGAAGTTGATTTCTATATTCCATTTGATTGTGAAGAAACATCATTCAAGAAGTGGAAGAAGATTCGCGAAGAAGAAGGATTCCCTTTGAAGCCAGGGGATGATGTCCTACGCATCTATACGACGCGGCCGGATACGCTCTACGGTGTGACCTATATGGTTATTGCTCCTGAGCATCCGCTTCTTCATAAACTCACGTCACCGGATCAGAAAGCTGCCATTGATGCATATTGCGAAGCTGCTACCCGGAAGAGCGATCTTGATCGGACGGATCTTGCCCATGAAAAAACAGGAGTGTTCACTGGGTTTTATGTCATCCATCCACTGACTGGAAATCCGATTCCAGTATGGGTCGCCGATTACGTGTTAGCGACCTATGGCACTGGTGCGATTATGGCAGTCCCTGCCCATGATGACCGTGATAATGAATTTGCAAAGACATTTGCACTTGATGTTATTACGGTTGTTCAACCGACAAAGGAAAATAATTCTGGACTCGAATCGCTCTTCACGGGACACGGACAAGCAATAGCGTCAGGACCCTATACAGGGCTCAAAACCAGTGACTTTATCCAACGGGTGTCAGGCGATCTTGAAACGTCCGGTCTGGGACGGCCTGCGGTAAACTACAAACTTCGTGATTGGCTTTTCAGCCGTCAGCGTTTTTGGGGTGAGCCGTTCCCGATTCTTCATGAACTTGATTCAGAGGGTCGTCGTACCGGTGTGGTTCGGCCGGTTCCTGAAGATCAACTCCCTGTACCACTACCTGTTCTTGACGACTTCAAGCCGGGAAAAACGCCTGATCCACCACTGTCTCGTTCCCCGCAGGACTGGCTTTTTGTTGAGCAAGATGGCAAACGGTATCAGCGAGAGACGAATACGATGCCACAATGGGCTGGGTCATGTTGGTATTACCTGCGATTTCTCGATCCGCATAACACGACGTGTTTCGTGGATCCACAGGTAGAAAAAACGTGGATGCCTGTCGATCTGTACGTTGGAGGTGCTGAACATGCTGTTCTACATCTGCTGTATAGTCGTTTTTGGCACAAAGTTCTTTTTGATCGCGGGTACGTTTCACAAGCAGAGCCATTCGGAAGGCTGGTTAATCAGGGAATGATTCTTGGTGAAGTTGAGTTCACAGGGTATCGGAGCGCGAAAGGAGGCTGGGTGTCGTCGTCGTCGCGTACTGACGAAGATACTCCAATGAAGATTTCTGCGGATCATGTAGAAAAACAGGGAGAGCATTTTGTTCTTCGGGATGCTCCACAGATTCGTGTGGAAAGCCGTGCCTACAAGATGTCAAAAAGTCGGGGAAACGTCGTCAACCCGGATCAGGTTGTGCAAGATTTTGGTGCTGATTCATTACGACTCTACGAAATGTTTATGGGGCCGCTCGAAGCAACAAAGCCATGGAGTACAGCAGGTGTCGGTGGAGTTCGTAGTTTTCTAGAGCGGTGCTGGCGACTTATTGTGGATGAGCAGTCTGAGGAGATGGTATTGGCCTCGCAAGTCGTCGATGACGTGCCCACCGATGAGCAGTTGCAAGTATTACATCGCACGATCGAAAAGGTGACGAGCGATATTGAGGGACTCTCATTTAACACGGCCATTGCAAAAATGATGGAATTTGTGAATTTTGTCACGCCACTCGAACGTCGGCCACGAGCTATTCTTGAACCGTTTGTGGTGATCCTCAGTCCCTTCGCACCACACTTGGCGGAAGAATTGTGGGAGGTTCTTGGTGGTTCTTCTCCTGTCTCTCTTGCTGAGTGGCCGAAGGTTGAGGAGAAATGGCTGAAGGATGAATCGATTGAAATCCCAGTGCAGATTCAAGGAAAATTGAGGGGACGAGTGACGATTCCATCGGATGCCAATGCTGCAGTCATGCAGGAGATTGCTGCGGCAGATCCCAAAATTGCAGAACTGCTCCATGGAAAGTCAGTGGTGAAAGTGGTAGCTGTTCCCGGAAGGATGGTCAACTTCGTTATACGCTGAGTCTTTTGTCACGCCTGTTGGCTCGCATTGGTTGAGAGTTTCAAAGCATCCGTGGTATTGAGGGCCCATGACGTGTCTCGTCGTGGCTGAGAGTTATTTTTCGAGGTGTCACAAGCACCCATTTCCACTTCACCCTTGATTGCCGTAGCATGTGCTGGTCAAGTGTGGAAACCACTATCGTGTGTAGGATTCTGTCATGAGTGTTCAGCAAGTTTTGGCACTAGTTCTTGGAGGTGGGCAAGGGACACGTCTCTTTCCACTGACCAGAGATCGTTCCAAACCAGCAGTTCCTTTGGCTGGTAAGTATCGGATCATTGATATCCCTCTCTCAAATTGTGTGAATAGTGGGGTCAAGAGAATCTACGTACTCACACAATTCAATTCTGTGAGTCTGCATCGGCATATACGACGCACCTATACATTTGATCCTTTTAGTGGTGGGTATGTAGAAATCCTGGCAGCTCAGCAAACACTTGATAGCTCGGATTGGTATCAGGGCACAGCTGATGCCGTTCGCCATAACATCCGATATCTTCAGCAATCGGACGTGAAGCATGTGCTGGTTCTTTCAGGTGATCAACTCTATCGAATGAACTATGCTGATATGCTGCACACCCATACATCTACTCATGCGGATGTGACAATCGCTGGAATTCCTGTTTATGATGAGGCTGCTTCGGCACTTGGGATTATGCGGTTTGATAGCAACGGTGTCGTTCAAGGGTTTCTTGAAAAACCACAAACCACTTCCGAGCTTGAGCATGTGCGAACCCATCCAGATTGGATTGACGGACATGGCATCCCTTCACGAGGCCGTAGCCTGATGGCAAGCATGGGTATTTATCTTTTCAATCGAGATTGCTTGTTAGATCTGCTCACAAAGACAGATTATCGAGATTTTGGTCGCGAAGTGTTTCCTGCCGCGATTCGAGCGAAAAAAGTTCAGTTGCATCCCTTTGATGGGTATTGGGAGGACATTGGAACCATTCGTTCGTATTATCAATGCAATATTGATCTTGCAAGTCATCAGCCTCCATTCGAACTTGCAGGAGAGGAAGCTCCCATTTATTCCAGAGCACGCTTTCTACCTCCAACAAGAATCGATGGTGCAAGTATTCGAAACTCTCTCATTTCGGATGGATGTTTGGTGGGAGAGGGAGCTGTTATCGAAAATAGTGTGATTGGTCTTCGTTGTCGCATTGGACGAAATGTCATCATTCGAAATTCAGTTGTTCTTGGAAATGATTTTTATGAGATCGAAGATGAAGGTGGTCTGAATCCAAATGGTTCGCAACCCTTAGCGATTGGTGATGGCACGATTATCGAGGGTGCCATTGTGGATAAAAATGTTCGAATAGGAACACGAGCAAGGATTGTGAATGACCATGGTTGGGAAAAACTGGCTGACAGTGATCACTTTACTGTCCGAGATGGTATAGCGGTGGTTCCCAAGGATGCCGTTATACCCAACGATTGGCTGCCAGATTCAACCCTGTCACAAGAGTGATATTTTTCTCGTTTTTTCAGGGTTTGAAAAAAGCTATTTTTCAGGAGTGTTCGTCGCTTCTTCGGTGTCCGGAGTGGCATCATCCACATCATATGAAGCAATCGTCAGTGCTCCTGAAGGAGCGTCTGAACTCTCATTGTTCGTGCCATCTTTCACAATTATTGGCCAGGGCTTTGGTGATGCGTGGAGAGGAAGAATTCCATTACTTCGGGCTGCAAAATTGTTTTGCGTGACAGAGCCATTGGGAACTGGGCCTGAATAATCAAATGGATCTGGGGCCATGGTGCAGCCCAAAGCAAACATTGCGAGTGACATCAATAAACATGCGGGGCGGTTCATACAATTCTCCATGCAGCCGAAATACCTTCATCAGCGGCTGTTCCCCCTCAAAGACCCATCTGTTCTGTCGGTTATTGTGAGCCCAGTCCTTCAGAAAAAACGAACTTGAGAAGATTGGAAAACCAAACAACTTAAGAAGTTGATCTCCGTGAGTTTCTACAACTGAATACCCATCTTTGCCATAAGCAGTTTCATGTCATCCCAAACGTCCCTTTTTGCAGCGGGATTTCTCAAGAGATAGGAAGGATGATAGGTGCACAAGACGTGAGCGTTCTCGAATGTAAACCAGCGTTTACGAAGTTTCCCAATAGGCGCGTCGATCTGCAACACGGCATGCGCTGCCGACGCTCCAAGACAGCAGATGAACTCTGGCTGAATAATTGAAATCTGCTGTTCAAAAAAGGAGCGGCAGTTGGAGACCTCTGTAGGGTTTGGTATTCGATTTCCTCGTGGACGATACTTCAAGACATTAAGAATGTAGACCTCCTCTCGCGTGAGGGTGCAGGCCTCAATGATCTTTGTCAGTAGTTGGCCAGCGCGTCCATCAAATGGATCTCCTGATGCATCTTCATCTGCTCTTGGTGCTTCTCCAATAAAGCACAAGCGAGCATTGAGTGAACCACTACCAAATATCTTTTGCGCTCCAGTATCTGCTAATTCCTTACATTGTGTGCATACAGCCACCTCACGACTCAGCGCCTTCATCGCGCCGACGTGCTGATCATCATGTGATGATATAACCACGCCTGGATTATTCTTTTCCCCTGATGAGGGGCCAGTTCTTTTCCCGTGCGTTGATCTTCGTGGAAGATGTGTAACACCGGCACGGGCGAGGCTTTCGAGTCGCTGAGCAAGTGATCGTGGTGAGAATTGACCCATTGAAGTTCCCAGAGCGTTCAGCAAAGCCTTGAACAAAGAATATAACTGGGTGTCGCCATGATTTCATTTGACAAAATAAAGAGAACTTGCGGAATGCGTTAGAGAGCTCGACGGTGACGCTTTGGTCCACGGCCCTTTCCGAGTAATGAAGGAGCAGGCGGGCGTTTGGGTGTGCCTGGCGATTCAGGAGATCCTAACTGATGATCAGCTTGAGTAGAGTCTTTACTGTGTGGACTTGAAGCGTCTCGCATACGGCGATCCGATGCCTGGAAGCCGTGAATCTCGTCCCGTTCTAATAGTTTATCAATGCGGAGTTCGATTCGTGTCAATTGTGGGCCTTCCTCAGGCGCGACAAAGGTGTAGGCAATGCCGTCACGACCCATGCGGCCTGTTCGTCCAACGCGATGGACATAGTCATCACAAAACTCTGGAATATCGTAGTTGATGATATGTGAGACACTTGAGACATCTATGCCACGTCCAACCACGTCAGTCGCAACAAGAATTTTGACTTTCCCATCACGAAACTGTCGCATCACACGATCTCGCACATTTTGCGCAAGATCACCATGAATACAGGCAACATCATTCGAACGAACGTCTTTACTTCTCCTTCGAGATAGTCTCTGGTGAACCTTGTCCGTGCCCTTTTTGGTTCGGCAAAACACAATCACCTGTTGAGGTTGTTCGCGTTCCAATAATCGTTGAAGGAGATCAAATTTTTTTGATGGTTCGACAGTGAAATACCGTTGTTCGATGGTCTCTACTGCGATATCACGACTTGAAAAATCAAGTGTTTCATGATCCCTCATATACCGTTTAGCAATTGTAATGACGGGCGGTGGAACAGTCGCTGAAAGAAGGAGCGTCTGACGACTTTGAGGGCAGCGACGAAGAATTTTTTCAATATCAGGACGAAATCCTATATCAAGCATTCGATCAGCTTCATCAAGCGTGACAATTTCAAGATCACTCAAAGCAATCGTACCCCGACTAAGGTGATCAAGTACCCGACCAGGCGTACCAACAATCACTTGAGGCCGCTTCGCGAGTCGATCGATTTGGCCTTTGATTGGCTTGCCGCCGTAGACAGCAACGCAGCGAAATTTTGAGCCGTATGCCAACTTCTCAAATTCATCTTTGACTTGTACTGCCAATTCACGTGTGGGAACAAGCACAAGCGCTCTTGGACCATGGCCACGAGGCGCTACAGCAGTGAGCCTTTCCAGTATTGGCAAGACAAAGGAAGCTGTTTTCCCAGTCCCTGTGCGAGCTTGACCAAGCACGTCTATGCCAGTAATGGCCCGTGGGATAAGACCTGCCTGAACAGGAGTCGGTTCTGAATAGCCTGCGCGTCGAACGGCCTCCTGCGTAGCTTCGGAAAGGCCGAGTGAATCAAAACCTGTTTGATGGTCATGCATCACGTGATGAGATTTGCTCGTGGCCCCGGGTTGTGGTCGGCGCCCACTTTTTTCTGAAGACACTACGATAATTCCTCTTTCAATTTGATGAGGAAGACTACCATGCGCAGAAAATTCAGACAAATGTGAAAACACACGTGCTAGCGGTCAAACAGTTTCTTGATTGCCCAGATCGTTGCAGCACGTCCGGCTCGGGCAATTGAACGAGTCAGCGGAATGTGCTTTGGGCACACGGATACACAATTTTGTGCATTTCCGCACATCTGAATACCACCTTGAGATGTGACTGCTTCAAGACGCTCATCAGTAATCATTTTTCCAATCGGATGCGAATTGAACATCATCGTTTGGCTCACTGCATGTGCTCCAACGAAACCTGAGTCGTACGCCTCGTTCTTTCGTTTTTCGAAAGCGTCATCTGATTCATCGTCGCGTTGAGTGAGATCAATTTTTGTGTATTGTGGGCACGCCTCAAGACAGCATCCACAACTCATGCATTGAGAAAGAGGGTACGCATCTTCTTGCTCTTCCGGAGATACGCGTGGTCCTGGTCCGTGATCATATGAATCATCAACAGGCACCCAAGCCTTCACACGTTCAAGCGCACGGAAAAGACGACTTCGATCGACACAGAGATCGCGAACAACTGGAAACTTTGACATTGGCCGAAGTTCGATTTCTTTGCTCTCCTTCAATAGCTTATCGACCAATGCTGAGCACGCCATGCGAGTGCGTCCGTTAATCAGCATCGTGCAAGAGCCACATACTTCTTCAAGACAATTGCAATCCCAAGCCACGGGGGAGACCGAACGGCCGTCTTCGGAGTGAGCACGTGCAGCAATTTTTTGAAGGACGCTAATGACATTCATGTTCGGTTCGTAGGGGACATCGAAGTACTCCCAATAACTTTCACGATCGGGTTTGTCCTGGCGAAGAACCCGAACGCGAATCGAATTTGGGGTGGAAGACTTTACTGCTTGGATCATCGTCAGTTATCTCCTTTAGGAAGACCCGGCGGTAGCTTGGGGTGATGCTGCCTCATGGTGACCATTACGGACCGCTTTTTGAGCTTGACGCTCTTTCCAGACATCTTCAATTACTTCGCCGCCGACCAGACCATAGAGTCTCGGGCGGGGGGGGATAAGAGAGGTATCAACCTCTTCATATGTGATCTCAGGGTGCCCATCTGCGCCATGTTTACCGACCGTCGATTTGAGCCAGCGTTTTGTATTTTCCTCAAAGCGATCGCACCAAACTTCAGCTTCTTTTCGCTTTTCAACAGGGTCGGTTGCCTGAATACCAGGCATCGCAAATGCTGGCTTAAAATGGGCTCCTCGACACTCATCTCGCTGCAGGGCTCCCTTCAAGATGAGTTTTGCGAGCGGAAACATATCCCCTACAGCTTTCGTGAAAACAACATTCTGGTTTGTCCAATTTCCCGTGTCGGAAACCGCACATCTTTGCCACCGGTTTTCTAGTTGGCACACCTCATCATAGGCTGCTGACAATTGATCGTTTCGTCGAACAACGGTTGCAGTTCGCGTCATGATTTTTCCGAGTTCTTGATGCAGATCATAAGGATTTTCGGCACCAGCCTCTCGAGAGAGAAGGGCTTGATGACGATTTTCTTCTTGTCGAATAGCTTCCGTGAAGAGGTTTGCTGTTCCATCTGGTGATTGACTCCCATTAATCACACTCGGAGCACAAAACAAACCTGTGAAAATGCAGGAAAGAAGAGAATTGGCTCCAAGTCGATTGGCACCGTGGTACTGATAATCGCACTCGCCGATAGCATAGAGCCCGGGGATGGTTGTCTGCTGGTTTCGAGGTGAGCCTTCTACGAGTCCTCCACTCTCACTTCTCTCATAGTCTGCCCATAGTCCACCCATGGAATAGTGGACAGCCGGAAAGATTTTCATTGGCTCCGAACGGGGGTCCACACCCTGAAATTTTTCATAAATTTCCATAATGCCACCAAGTTTTCGATTAAGGGTGGCACGTGGTATGTGAGTGAGATCAAGATAAACGCACAAGCGATCTTCTTCTACCGAGAGCCCATCTGTTGTACAGATATCAAATATTTCTCGTGTAGCAATGTCACGCGGAACAAGATTCCCGTACTTAGGATACCGTTCTTCTAAAAAGTAGTATCGTTCTTCATCCGGAATATTTTTCGGTGAGCGTGGATCTTGAGGTGTTTTTGGAACCCAGACGCGACCACCTTCACCCCGAGCACTCTCACTCATCAATCTTAACTTGTCGGCACCAGGGATGGCCGTTGGATGAACCTGAATGAACTCAGCATTGGCATAACTTGCTCCTGACTGATACGCCCTGCTGACAGCACTGCCTGTGCACACCATGGACATTGTTGAACGACCATACACCAGTCCGCAGCCACCAGTTGCAAGGACAACAGCGTCTGCGGGGAACGCACGAAATTTCATAGAGACGAGATCTTGGCAGATTGCACCGCGGCAGCGGCCAGATTCATCAACAACAGGCTTTTGGAAGTCCCAAAACTCCCATTTTTTTACAAGCCCCTGAGCCTCCCAACGGCGAACCTGTTCATCCAAACCATATAAGAGTTGTTGGCCGGTCGTGGCTCCAGCGAAACTTGTTCTTTTGTAGAGTGTTCCTCCAAAACGTCGTTGGTCTCGAAATCCCTCAGGAGTCCGATTGAACGGGACCCCGAGACGGTCCATAAGGTCGATGATGCGAGGACCCCAATCAGCCATTTCCTTCACGGGAGGTTGATGCTGCAGGAAGTCACCACCATACACAGTGTCATCGAAGTGCTTCCACTCGTTATCGCCTTGCTGACGAGTTAAGGCATTAACACTATTGATACCACCTTGGGCGCAGACACTGTGGGATCGCTTGACTGGGACAAGACTGACAAGATCAACATGAATCCCTGACTCGGCCAATCGCATAGTCGCAGCCAAACCAGCAAGACCACCACCAATGACAAGCACCCGCTTCTCTGCCATCTCCTAAATCTCCTCCCGGATAGCTGTTTTGCCTTCTCGCATTTTATTGAATTCATACATTCGAAGCTCCGTCTTTTCAGCTTCCTTGAGATCAGTCGCGCGCATGCCCGCGAGCGCACCAAGACCTGCACCACCTAAGAGCAAGCCAATCAGAATACTTATGGCATTGGCTCTCCGCATCGCAGCTGGGCTCGTCCAAAGCCCCCAAGTGATTCCAAGAGTCCAAAGACCATTTGAAAAATGGAAGACAGTTGAAAGAATACCAATCGCATACAAGAGTGCGAAAACAGTTGGTTGAAGTGCGCGGGAAGCAGAACTGGAAGCATGGTGGGGGTCAAACTGCCCTCCACCAAATGGAGTGCCGAGCCAATGAAGTTGCAAGACATGCCACAGAATAAAAGCAAAAGCAATCATGCCGCTCGCCCGTTGGAGCGTATATCGAACATTGCTGACGTACTGGTACGATCCAACATTTGGGAGTCCATTGGCAATAATAATGAAACCAACCGTTGCATGGAAAAGAATAGGCAGAAAGATAAAGAGCCACTCGATGGGTACAAGAAGAGGCCCGAGAGAGTGAATCAGATCTACTCGTGATTGAAAACTACCGGGCCCAGCCAGAATTGAGGCATTGGTCAGCAGGTGGACAGTCAGAAAGGCTCCCACTGGAATCAGACCGGACAGCGAAAACAACCGGTAGATGAGAAATTGGTTACGGGCGAGAAATGATGAAGAAGACTCACTTTCGCTCACAATAGGCCTCTTAAAGCAGCAATCTATACGGGAGGCGGGCGGTCTTATCCGCATCGCCGTGGCAACTGTTTTGACCGGTCCATAAGTGCACAATAGGATCCATTGAACCGATCTAACCGCAATATAAGTATAGGTCCATAAAAATCACGGGCAACGCCAACCCTGCATTTGGCGGTGCCATGACACAGATTTATACTCTGACGATTATTCAACCCAAGAGAAAGGGGACCTGTGACGGTTCCGGAACCATTGCTGAAACAGGCCACGCAGGTGCTCGAGAGCCTGCCGGATGGTGTTGCACTTATTGACAACCAAGGCGTTATTCAATGGGCAAATCAGCGATTATACCAATGGTGTGACCACAATGAGATTCATGGTCTGGATCTTTTTGATGCTCTTGGACATCAAGTGATTGAAGGTATTGATGCTTCTTCCGTTCAGTTGGCGCTTGAACATGAAGAAGCAAGTGAGCTCACACTTCGAACAACTGACAATCGATATTTTCATCTCAGTGTTGGGGTTTTTGGAAAAGATACTTCCGACAAGACGTTGCTCATTATCACAATTCGTGATGTTACACACACCATTTTGGAGCAACAAAAGCGAGCTGCTATTTATCAGGCAGGTCAGACCTTGGATGACCTTTCACCCTCCGAGCTTGCTGACATGACTGTTGCGGAGCGGATTGAATTACTGAAAAGCAACATCATTCATTATTCGAGAGATTTGCTTCAATTTGATGTTCTCGAAATCCGACTGCTTGACGAAAAGACAGGTCGTTTGGAAACGCTTCTTTCAGAAGGAATGCAGCCTGAAGCAGAGGCTCGAATGCTTTATGCGAAAGCGGAGAATAATGGAGTTACAGGATGGGTTGCCGCTACGGGCAAGAGTTACAGTTGTCGCGATACAACGAAGGATCCGCTCTATCTCGAGGGTTGCAAGGGAGCAAAAAGCTCCATGACCGTACCGCTTGTGATGCATGATCAAGTGATCGGGACATTCAATGTTGAAACTCCAGAGACTGATGGATTTACAGCAACCGACCTTCAGTTTCTAGAAATTTTTTCACGAGATGTGGCCGCCGCTCTGAATACCCTCGAACTGCTTGTTGCTGAAAAAGCGACCACAGCGGCAGAAAGTATTGAGGCAATCCACGGAGCAGTTGCCTTACCAGTCGATGATATTCTCAATGATGCTGTCGGAGTGATGGAGAAATATATAGGTCACGATAGTGATGTCGTCGCGCGCATTCGGAGAATTCTTCACAACGCACGTGATATTAAATTAGTGATTCAAAAAGTGGGTCAAAAAATGGCCCCCAGCTCGGCCCATACTCAAATTCGACTTGGAGAGCAAAAAAGCAGGCTCATCGGGCGTCGCATTCTTGTTGCCGATGCTGATGAGCAGGTGCGTGTTGCCGCGCATTCCCTTTTGGAGCGTTATGGCTGCACTGTTGAGACTGCTCGAGATGGAGCTGAAGCAGCTTCGATGGTGCGTGCCTGTGGTGATGAGCCTTATGACGTCATTATTGCTGATATAAGGCTTCCGGATATGAGTGGATACCAGTTGTTGTTGCGGTTGCAGCAGTTAATCGACACAACCTGCGAATCAACAAAATTACCTGTCCCACTCATACTGATGACAGGATTTGGTTATGACCCCGGCCATTCAATTGTAAAAGCTCGCCAGGCTGGGGTGGATCTTGTGCTCTTTAAGCCATTTAGGATTGACCAGCTTGTCGACACAATTGAGCGAATGCTCGCAAGAAAGCGAGATATTGTGCAGGCCTGAAAACCTCAAATTTGATTGTCCATGGTGTTGAGGTTGTTTGAGGAGCACATTTTCGTGGCTTAGGAAGGTTAGGAAGTCTTGTGAAATGGGAAACGGCCACCCTGTGGCCTTGACCTGAGCAAGTGCTTGCCGCTACTTCTCCCCTTCATGTCTCGCTCGTCTGCGACTGAAGGATATTAAGCATGACCGTCAATACTCACGCCCACATGTCAATCGCCTATCGTGTGGCATGTTGCGTGGCCTGGCAAATCGCTGTTCTTGCAGTCGTTGGTACACCACTAATGGCTGCAGACGACTCAGCAACCAATGATGATGCCTTACAAGATGATGCAGTAAAAGCCAGAAAGGTGATGGAACAGGCGACTGAGCCGCCGCCGCCAACTTCCGGAACTCAAGACAAAAGCGTCAAAGACATACCGACGTCACCTGAATCGTCCAAAGTCGGGCCTGATGTGGAATTAGCGAAGCTTTCAGCGCTTGTGGCGGCCCGTCAACTGGAGGCACGGCGGTTAGCACAACAAAATCCTTCAGAGGCACTGACGCTTATTGAAGCGATGATTGTGACAGTTGATTCATCAGATATTTCGGAAACGGTGAAGAGTCAGTTTAAGAAAAGAATCGAGAGAACACGTCGAGACATTGAAGAATCTACTGGGAAACGCATGTCCGAGTTGGCTCTCGATCGCCAAAATGCCGCTATCGAGTCACAAATTGACCGTGAGCGGGCAAAGCGTGTGGAGGTTGATCAGCGACTCGCAATGCTGGTGGAGGAGTACAATACGCTCGTTGATGAGCAACGTTATCCAGAAGCTGAGGTCATTGCCAAAAAAGCAGCACAGTTGGCGCCCGATAACGCAGTTGTCAGACAACTCCTTTCGCAAAGCAGGATTGTACGTCGGTTAGCTTCCCAACGTTCCATCGGAGGCAGTAAAGCCACCGGGTTTCTGGATGATCTAGAAGATGCCGCAAGAGGAAGTGTACCTTTTGTTGGACCATTTGCATTTCCAGATACAAAAGACTGGGAGGATCTCACAAAAACCCGCGCCCGACTGATGGCAGAAGGTCGCACGGCGCTTTCCGAAGCCGAAAAACTCATTGAAAAAAAACTATCAATGCCTATCAAGGCATCGTTTCAGGAGCAGCCGCTTACTGCCGTTCTTTATGATCTCACGAAACAAGCCGATGTCCCATTGCATATTGATAATCTCGGGCTTGATGGTGAGAGTGTTCGAAGTGATACTCCCGTGACCATCAATCTTGATCAGGAGATTTCACTCAAGAGTGCTCTGAAGTTGATCCTCGAACCACTTAATCTCGACTATACGATTCGGGATGAAGTCCTCAAGGTAACGAGTCCAAGAATTGCCAGAGGGAAGGTTTTCAGCGTTACCTATCAGGTTGCGGATCTCGTTGTTCCTATTCCTAATTTTTCAGGAGAAGGTTTTGGGATTTCGGGAGCACTGGATGAAGGCTATTCACGTATTTCAAGGGCTCAGGCTGGATTATCAGTGCAAACAGGACCGGTCCCTGCTGGTGTGAATGCTGTTCGAAATACAAGTTATCAATCCGTTGATCCGAATGCGTTGGCTCAATTTCAAGGAGAATTCCCTGGTGCTGGACCAACCACAGGATCAGGGAACGCTCTCGGTATGCCGTTTGGAGCAGGTGCTGCAGGTGGAGGTCAGGCGGACTTTGGGCAACTCATGCAACTGATTCAAGACACTATTGAACCAACAACATGGTCAGCAGTCGGTGGTCCCGGCACGATGAGTCCTTTTACAACAAATCTCAGCCTCGTGGTCAGTCAAACACAAGACGTTCATGACCAGATCGCAGAACTTCTTGATCAGCTTCGTCGTCTCCAAGATCTTCAGGTAACTATCGAAGTACGATTTATTTCGTTAAACGACACTTTTTTTGAGCGGATTGGAGTCGATTTTGATTTCAACATTCAAAATAGTGTCAATGACCCGCTAAACATGACAGCGGTACCAACGACAACGGGCTCGAATTATCCAAGTCAATTTGGAATTACTCCGCAACCTGGCGGACCCTCGCAGTTGATTGGCCTCGATAATGCGGGGAATCCAGGAGTTGCGATGTCTCCAGGCGGAGGGCAGGGCGGTCAACAAGGGGGTGGAGGGCAGATCAATCAGGGAGGATCGCAACAAGGTGGTAATCAGGGAGTCGCCAATCAGGTAGCCAATCAGGGAAACAGCATTGCAAACGCCCTTCCGAGTTTCTTTTCAATACCTTTTCGACAGAACAGTTATGGCCAGGCTCCTGTCGTACTGCCAGGTTTACAAGACCCGAGCCTGTCCGCAGCGACCTTTGGGTTTGCGATACTCTCAGACATTGAAGCATATTTCCTCATTCAAGCGGCTCAAGGAAATACGCGAAGCAATGTTATGCAGGCCCCGAAAGTCACGCTGTTCAACGGTCAAAATGCAACCATCAATGACGTTCGACAGCGGCCATTTGTGACGAGTGTTGTTCCAGTCGTTGGAGATTTTGCGGCTGCTCAACAACCGGTTATTACAGTCTTGTCCGAAGGCACGTCCGTCAATGTTCAGGCTGTCGTGTCAAGTGACAGGCGTTTCGTAAGGCTGACACTGGTTCCTTTCTTTTCCACGATTGGAAAAGTTGAGGAGTTCCAGTTTGAGGGTTCACGTTCGACACGGTCAAAAAGCTCTGATGAGAAATCCGGTCTTGTTGGAGACACTGGCGGAATCGTTGATGTGGAGGCTGGAGTCGATACGAATCAACGAAATGAACAGGAGCGAGAAGTCCTTTCGAATGGTACGACAATTCAACAACCAGAATTAATTACGACGACAGTTACAACAACGGTAAGTGTTCCTGATGGTGGGACAGTCCTAATGGGTGGAATCAAGCGTCAGCGTGAAGGCCGCAACGAATACGGTGTTCCCATTCTCAGCAAAATCCCCTATATCAACAGACTTTTCAAAAATGTTGGTATCGGTCGTACGACAGAGTCGCTCATGCTTATGGTGACGCCGAGAATCATTATTCAGGAAGAGGAAGAGGAGAAACTCCTTGGATCCGAGAGGCCGTAACATGAGGTTCTGGCTTTTCTCAGGATCGGTGCTTGGTGGTATTGGAGTGACTGCAGGATCCTTTGGAGCCCATGGACTGGCTTCACTTCTGAATGCCAACGGCCAGGCACACAATTGGGAGACGTCTGTACGTTATTGTCTTTTCCATGCCATGGTGATTCTCGTTGTTGCGATTGCCTGTGCCTTACCGCATTCGCATCGGTGCCGTCGAAACCTTCACGTGGCTGGTTGGTGTTTTCTTTTAGGTACCATCGTATTTAGTGGTTTTCTTGGCGTGCTTTCACTCACCAATATCAAGCAACTTGGAGCCATCGTTCCAGTTGGAGGAGTGCTCTTGATCGTTGGTTGGATCTGCCTTGCCTTAAGTGCTTTGAGGCTTCAAGAAGACTCATGAAGCCAACAATGTTGTATCACTTAAACAATGCATCATCTCCAAATGGATCCCCAAATGGATCATCTGTTTTTTTCGAAGCCTCTGGGGCTTGATCTTGTGTGAATGGATCATCAGCCATTTCTGCTGGCTTCGGATCATCCGCATTCTTTTCATCGGGCACCTGTGGAGGTGGCGTGGGTGCGTCTTGTTTGGTTGGAGGTGGTGCCGATGGTTTGTCGGGAGTTGCAAGGGTGGGAAGATTATCTGGACGTTTTTGTCGTTGAACCTCAGGTCGAGCAGCCTCAACTTGTGAGTAATGTCGAATGATAGCGGCCCGTCGCTGAGATAACACTTCCATTCGAGCCTGCCGTCGATATTTTTCTAGGACAAGTCGAGGCTCTCCTTGAATCCTTTCAAGTGATCGTCCAACGGGCCAGTTTCCTCGACCTGCCACTTCTGCATCAGCGCCTGCTTGAAAATCAGCATTGGCTTCTTCAGGTCTTCCAAGCCTTAATGCCGAGAGTCCACGAAAATAGAATGACCGTGGATCGTGTGTTCCTGCTTCAATCGCATTTGTGAGTTCGTCATAACTGCGTTGAAAGTCTCCGGAGTTGTACGCGTGAACACCTCTCCCATACGCTGAAGCAAGAATGGCATGGTCTTGCCCCATAGCACATGTGCCCAGAGTAGAAAAAATGATTAAGCAAGTCACAAGACTTGAAAGTTGGTTGATGATGGACTTCCGCATGGTGGTACTCCTTTTTAATACATCGACATAATATGCGCTGTGATGCTGTGACATGAAGTGCAAGCCTCAAAACTTCCCGGAAGTTCTAAATTTATAGCCGTATATTTTGCCCAAGTTCAACTCCCCCCCGAGTTGACGCATGTCGGCGAAACTCGTGTTCGTGAAGAAAAACCGAGGGTCGAGTGAGCTGAAATACGATTGTTTCCTTGGGCCAACCAAAGCAAGTCAGTAGGTCGTCGAATGCTGATGGAATGCACATCCCTTTGAGTTCAACAAAAAGGACCTTGTTGTCTTGTTCAAAGATGTTGCCGTCAATCTGCCAGGAGTGAGACGGATGCTTGTTGGACCAGAGAAAAGAGCCATCAAGTTCAACAAACATACGATTCAATTGTGACAAGTTCTCAACAGCATCATCAAAGGTGATGTCCAGTGGTCGAGACAATGATGCTTGAGAGATGTGAAGAACTGACCATGTTCCCCAAGCATCTTGAAACTGGCTCTCCTTCTCATGCTGTGATGAAAACCCATGCAATGAAATATCAAATGAGTAGATGGACAAATCAATCATTTATGTGACTTTCTGTGTGTTTGGATGCTTTCTTGCATCCAAGCAATGTAATCAGAAGATGCTGCACATTGGACAAATACTATTTGTGGTGTTTCGTAAGGGTGGATGTCCTTGATTCTCGTCTGGCATGCGTCCAGTTTGGTTGTGAGTGTTTTGCAGCAACATGTAAATTCTTCTACCGTTTCTATGCGTCCCTGCCATGAAAAGATGCTTGTGACAGGCCCTTCCACGTGTATACAAGCTGCGAGTTTCGATTGAACTAGTTGTGTGCCACAGTCAACAGCTTCTTCTTTTGAAGGGAATGTGGTTCGTATTTCGATGAGGCTGTTCGCTTCTGCTCTAACGATCTTGTTAGGCGGCATCGATGATTCCTTTTCCATAAGTCATTTCTCGAGAGGGTGTGACGTAGACAGATCCACGACGTGAAGAAAGTGGAATTGTGGGATCCATGAGAGGCATTGTTTGCTGGCGGTGAATTGAACGAACTGATGGAGCAACAATGCCGCCAGGAAAATCATTCGGGTGTGGTCTTCCGTGGCGTGTGTGTTGCGCCTGCCCGAGGCAAATGATGTTTTCAGCGTCATCTTTAATCGCTGTAGATGGTGGATGTCCGAGGACCAGCAGGCGTTGATTGGGAGGTTGCGTATTGTCTTTGGTAGTCTCTGGGAGGCTGCTGCATGGAGGTACTGTTGGTAGAAAATCATTGCGTGCTTCGTTATTTGTGCTGCTCATCCAGGTGGCAATCGCATCAGCCGCATCATAGTCCAGTTCGGTATCAAGTCCGGAAGAGAAAACGTGCGTGTACCAATTGAGAACACTTTTTTGCCACGCTTCATGAATGCTCTCGCTGCACGCACTGCTCATTCCGTTTTCTTGCCCGAATCGCTTCCAAACAGCAATCTGGGTGGGTACGTCGAGGGGGGATATCGTTGTAAGGATTCGAGCCATTTGTTTCGTGGCATCTCCAAAAGGCATCGCGTCGTAGAGCCATTTTGTAAAATGAAGAACAAGATCAATCGTGAGGCTTTCACAGAGAGTTGGGGCACGATCATGAGTGTGTACGTTCAATGGTCCGCAAAGGGGATCAAACTCAGCTCCGTGTCGCACAACGGTCGTATCACTCGACCACTCATTGCCGAATAAGATTCTAAATCGCTTGCTTATGTATGTGAGCCATGGTCCCATCAGGATGTGGTCTCGATCTCCTGCAAGACAAATAATGGATACAGGTGCTTTGGTGCTGGTTCCTGGAATGGGTCTGCCTCGTCGATCAGCTGAGGGAACAGTGATGCCCTGATGTGACAGACGGATAAGCATTTTAATAAATGCGCTGCCATGAATCATTGTTCGCATGAAGATTTTTTCTGCGACGACTTGTGTACGGTTGTCATTATGCCATGGGCGAGATCTGTCACCCCATGCAAGGGTTGTCAGGCCATCTAATGTGTCCCCAGCCAAGAGTATCTTAATTGACTGGATGGGTTTGTAGTGTCCGCTTTGTCGAAAGCCGAATCGCCATGCAGCTCTTCGAACCTCCTGTAGAAAATGTTGGACAACAGATTGCGTTGGTCCACCGCGAATGGTGCCGTCAGCGATGGCCCAATTTGCAGTAATCACGAGCATGCAGAATTCTCCTGCTCAACTCATCGTCGTCTGGGAGGGATGCTCACCAGCTAGGGTCAGCCGATTTCGTTCGTCACGCCCAATTGTGCAAGTAGCAACGATTATGCTGAGACGAATCGGCTATTTCATCATGGAGAAGGCATCAGGAACGTTGTTGAACAGGATGCTTTTGCGTCTCCGTCAAGTTCTGCAGACGTGACGACTGCTGTCGCTTCAGCAATGCCTTCAGCAGGCATTCGATAAGAAAATTCAAAAGTAGCATGTTCCCCAGGGGCAATGTTTTCAATGGAGTCAAATGTTATTGATGAACCATCTATTCTGACACTGGACGGTCTTGGATCACCCGCCAATCGGGCTTGGTCAGGAATATTGACAACGAGACTCAAATTATTTGCTGGTACAGTTCCGACGTTAGAAATAGTGCACACAAGCGTCGTTATGCCATCGGATACAACCGGATCACAGAGATCAGCCAATGATACTCGCAATCCAGACTCTTGAGGTGATTGAGGCCGAGGAGTCGTAGAGTGAATTGGAGCACAAAATTCATCCGCAACCATGATTCCCCCAGACGCACCACTCAATACAGCCCGGACGCATGAACGGGATGGGGGGGAGTCGACATAATTATTCAACGGAGCCTGGCCTTGGAGGTTCAGTTGTCGACGCAGGCGATCGCCTGGCTGAATAGACGGTAAATCCCAAGATACCTTTGAGGGGCCGAGGACATAGCCATCTGACGCTTCAAGTGGAGAAAAACTATCATCCCAAGAAAGGTCAAGAGTTGATTCCCCTGTGGCGACATTCCCAGTGTTTTTTATGTTGGCAGAGAATTCCGCTTTGTTGCCGGAAAGAATGTTGTCAGGTCCTGTTAGTTCTAATTCGAAAGAGGGAATATCTGATGCAGTTCCATTGGGAGTTGTCAGAGTAGTGGTGTCGACAGATGAAGGTGGAGGACTTGTCAACGCTGAGCCATTGGGTTGAGTTGATGCCTCAGGTTGGGTGGCTGTTGTTGGGGGAGATGAATCCATAGCAGGCGAAGAGGTTGCTGCAGCAGGAGATGGCACTGAGGGAGGAGCAGTCGCAAACGGTAGTGGGTTTGCTGTTGGCGGGACACTGCTGTTTGGTGCGGATGAATTTTCCGAGCGTGTCGAGTCGCCATTTGTGGCTGATGCAGATTCAGTTGATGGCGGTGTAGCAGTTGTTGTGGCAGTTTTGACTTCGACGCATGCTGTTGCCCCCCCCATGAATTTTTTTTCTTGATTGATGATCTCTACTCGATGGCAGTGGCGGCCAGCTTGATTCAGAAAAAACTCAAGAGTAAGTCTTCGAGAAGTACCTGCAGCCAGCTCAATCGCACCTTGTTGCTCAATAGGACTTTTTGATACCTCGTGGCGGAACCCTTCATCAAAATAATCTACGACGCGTAGTTGTTGAAGAGCCTGGCCTGAGCGATTCACCAATTCAACTTCGAAAGAGACTTTTTCTCCAACAGTTCCAGAAAGAGGACCATTTACAAGAACGGTCACAGGATCCTCAGAGAAAGCAAGCGTACTGTGATTGATCACAGCAACTACAACAAAGAACCACCAGTTCTTGAAAAGCGGTTGTTGCATGATGGGCCCATCAAAGTCTTGATGTCTTTTTCCTTCTCAAAACACTTCGTTCAATATTACCACGACTAAATGATGAAAGACAGATCAAACGTATTCTCACACGACCGTGAGACGCTGAATCGCTGCTCATGAACACTGGCCAAATCTTACCATCAGGCTGTTTGCGGAGTGTTCGTGGTGTATTCTTATCCGAAAGTCTTGCTGAAGTCGCATCAGTCGGTCATCCGATGGCGAACAATATCACCCTCTACCATGTAAATCACGTCCTCAGCAACATTCGTGGCCATGTCGCCGATCCGCTCAATGTTTTTCGAAACAGAATCAATGCGAAGAAGCGTGTCCATAGTATCCGGGGAGTTTTTGACGGTTTGCATAACCATCGTATAGACCTGTTTTCTCAATTCATCGACCTGATCATCCTTCTCGCACACCGCACGTGCCAGTACTGGGTCCCCTCGAACGACAGAGTCAAGACAATCTCGTACCATTTCTTGCGCATGTGTTGCCATGACATGAATCTCATGTGGTACTGGAAAGGAGGTGTTGGCAGCAATGTGAGATACTCGTTTGGCAATGTTCTTTGCCAAGTCTCCCATTCGTTCGAGATCATTGTTTATTTTGAGTAAGGACACAACAAATCGAAGATCTGTTGCCACAGGTTGGTAGAGCGCTAATATCTTTAGACACTCCTCCTCGACCTCGACTTCCATTCTGTCAATGTCGTCGTCACTATCCATGACTCGTTGCGCAAGCTGTGTATCTTCATTACTCAAAGCCAGGATAGATTTGCCAATAGCCTCCTCAACAAGTGTGCCAAGGTGAAGCACCTTGTCTTTGAGTTTTTCAAGTTGACGTTCAATATGATGAGGCATGATGAAGAATACAAAACTAACCGAAACGACCACTCACATAGGCCTCTGTTTCTTGAAGCACAGGGTTTGTAAAGATGTCTGTGGTAGGGCCAAACTCCATAAGGCATCCAAGATAAAAAAATGCAGTGTAATCGCTCGAACGACTAGCTTGTTGCATGTTATGCGTAACCATGAGAATTGAATAGTGTCCTCGAAGTTCTTGAATAAGATCTTCGATTTTTCCAGTTGCGATTGGGTCAAGTGCTGAGCATGGTTCATCAAGTAAGAGAATATCCGGGTTTGCAGCAATGGCTCGTGCGATGCAAAGCCGTTGCTGTTGTCCTCCAGAGAGTTGCAGGGCATTGTCGTGCAGCCTGTCTTTCACTTCTTCCCACAAGGCGGCACCTCGAAGAGCGGACTCACACGCTTCATCAAGCATCCCTCGGTTGTGTTCACCATCAATCCGCAGCGAATAAATAACGTTTTCGTAGATACTCATGGGAAAAGGATTTGGCTTTTGGAACACCATTCCCATTTTTTTACGAAGTTCAACGACATTCGTACTGGGGTCGTAAATCGATACTCCATCGAGGCGCATGTCGCCAGTAATCCGTACATTTTCAATCACATCATTGAGTCGATTGACGGTTCGTAGCAGCGTCGATTTTCCGCACCCACTTGGCCCAATGAGAGATGTGATCCGTTTTGCAGGAATCGGCATCGTGATTCCATTGAGTACTTGCTTTGAGCCATACCATAGGTTGAGACGGTCAATTTCTAGGATAGGAGTTTTACTAAAAACTTTCTTGTGCACCTCACTTGGGATGACCTGCCCAGAAGCCACAGCAACAAGCCTGTCTTGAGGCAGTTTTGTCTCTCGATTTTTTATGGATGAAACTATAGCCATGTCGTGCTTGGATTGATCATGAAAATATATACGTTTTTCCTAAAACGATTCACTTACAACGAGTCGAGTCATTCTGGAGCGAATCATAATGGCAGTGAGATTCAGAGCTGCAATAATGGCGACAAGAAGAAATATAATTGTGAAAACAATGGCTTCAGAGCCTTGGCTATTTGAACCTTGAAAGCCAATATCATAAATCATGAATGGCAAATGCATGAACTCTCTCTCGGGATGAATATACGGAAATGTTCGATCAATGGGTAAATCCACTGCGAGTTTTTTTACGCCAACTAGCATAAGTGGCGCGACTTCACCAGCAGCCCGTGCCATGGCAAGGATAATACCAGTTAAGATCCCAGGCAGGGCTCGAGGAAGAACAATTCGTCGAATTGTTTGCCATTTTGTAGCACCGCAGGCGTATGATCCGTTTCGCATTGAGTTCGGTACAGCGGCAATGGCTTCCTCCGTTGAGATAATCACTACTGGTAGTGTGAGTAATGCAAGCGTGAGAGATGCCCAGAGTAAGCCACCCGTGCCATAGGTAGGCTGGCCATCAGCGAGAAGGGCAGGCATGAAAAAAAGTTCATCAATGCTTACGCCTAAGCCGTAGCAGAAAAAACCGAGTCCAAATGCCCCGTATACAATGCTTGGGACACCAGCAAGATTGTTGATGGCGATTCTCATCGTTGCAGTCATCCAACTGCGGGAAGCATATTCACTGAGGTATAACGCAGCCACAACACCCAATGGGGCGACAATGAGAGTCATAAGTAGCGTTAGGGCCACGGTTCCCCAGATGGCAGGGAAAACTCCTCCTGCACTGTTGGCCTCTCGAGGATCAGCTGAAAGAAAATTTGACCAGCGCATCACATAGACGTTGATTTTACCAAAAAAGGAAAGTCGATTGGGCTGCCAAAGTTGGACGATTGATTCCATTGGAATACGATACAGTTCTCCAGAGGGAGACTTAAATTCATATGACCACCCAACATATTCTGAACGTAGTTGGTGGACTTTGTTATCTAAGGCACTTATCTGTATCGCAACACGGTTGGCTATCACCTGCTCTTGTCTGATAGCTTCTTCATAAAAAGTACTTGTTTTTCCATGTTGAAGGCCAGCTTGTACAATCGCTAATCGAGCTGTCCTCAATTGATGCTGTAATTTACCCCGATCATATTTATCAAATGAAGCAGTTTCATCAATTTTACGCTGAATCATAGGGTGTTTTTCTTCAAACATTTCCGATGCTGCTTCGGGACCATCGGCGACAACCCGTTCTTGGTAGAAAACACGAACAGGCATGCCATGAAAACGTCCTCCATCGAGTCGTTCAACAACAGTTGCCCAAAAGGGAGGATGCATGTCCGCAATCTTGTCATCATCCAACCACTTATACTGGTTTGTTTGTGATAGCTCATAATCACCAATGCGAAAAAGCCGAAGAATATGATCGTGAACGTCCTTCTTGACCCGACTGATCTCCCCAAGAAATGCTGTGTTATCTTGCTGTGTTACTAATACAAGTGGCTGAGGCCAAAAATGAATTGCGCCTCGAAATATAATCAGCCCGAAAAGTCCAAGGATCATGATGAATGCAAGTGCCAACGAACCACCAGTGATCCAGATCCATGGTTCGCCGTGAGCAACCATGGAAGAATAACGAGATCGAAGTCTTTTTTTTACAGACGATCTAGAGGTCATTGACCTGCCTTCGGAAATGTTGTCGAACAATTTCTGCTGTTGTGTTTACCAAGAAAGTCATTGCAAAGAGTGCTAATGCGGCTAGAAACAGAACACGATAATGCGTCGACCCTTGTGAAGAGTCAGGCAATTCTGTAGCGATGGCAGCAGAGAGTGTTTGAAAGCCACTAAAGATATTCCAGCTCAATATTGGTGTGTTCCCGGCTGCCATAAGTACGATCATTGTTTCACCAATAACACGTCCAAAACCAATGAGCACAGCTGAAAAGAGACCGCTTGCAGCTGTAGGAATAATAATTCGTACTGTTGTCTGCCATGGTGTAGCTCCTGCACTCAGTGATGCATTCCGAAGGTGATCAGAAACACTTGAAAGTGCATCATCAGCGATGGTGAAAATAATTGGAATGATGGCAAAGCTCATGCCAACGGCAACAACAAGAGCATTTCGTTGAACATATGTCCCAAACAGATTGCCCCGTGTGTCAATTCGAATAGCATCAAGAAATAACGCTACAGCAATAGCGAATGCGATAGCAAGCAAAGTTCCGAAGAGGAACGTACAAAGTGATATAATCGCTTTATATTTTTCTACCCAAAGCACGTTGCAACGACAGAGCAGCGGGGAGATTGTTCGGCTGACAAAGTAGCATGTTAGAATACTGCACAACGGTAGGGCTGCAACGAGCCAACCTCCAAAACTACTACTGTCGCGGCCATCAAGCCAGCTTGAAATCTCACCGCTAAAGAGGAACTGTTCAACGCCCGGTGCTAGTGTCATTGACAGTACCAGCGCCAATGGCAGAGCAATCAATAGGATGATAAAAAAGCGTAGGTTCGATAGTCGAAAGTCAAACTTTTCAGGGATGAATTGCCATAGGTGAGCAAATAAAAGACAGGTGAATGGGATCGTAAAAACAAGTATAAGTGTAGGCAGAAGAGCTTGTTCGATCATGGGAGCAAAAATAAGGCCTGCAAGAAAGCCAAGTACAACACTCGGGAGGCTCGCCATCATTTCAATCATCGGCTTTATACGTGAACGCCATCTGAGAGTCAGGAATTGGCTAGAAAAAATCGCAGCCAATATGGCAATGGGTGCAGCAAATACTACTGAATACACGGAGGCCTTAACGGTTCCAAAAATGAGCGGAATGAGACTAAATTTTGCTTCAAAAGAATCATGGCCAGTCGTCTCCCACGCATGCACTGGGCCTGAGTAATTCTCATACCATAGAGGTTTGAACAACGAGTTCACGGAGACCTCCGGGTGGCCTATATCCAGGTTCCATGTAATGAGATTTTTATGATTGTGCGCAATCAAAAAGTTTTCCCGTGGAGATATCACCAACTCATGGGCTGGAGCATGAATGAGTTGAGTGGGTTGAAGCCTATGAATTTCACTGTCCGTAGTTGTTTGTAAAAGCAGGAGTTCCCCTGAGGTATTCGCAGCCGCAAGTAGGCGAGAGCGAGGAGATGCAGCTAACGCTGTGATGGCGCCGGAGGTTGAAAATGCTTTTGCAGCGATCATTGTAAGCCCATCAATGGACTGTTGTTGTGTGGCACCCCTGCTTGTAAAAAATATTCGTATCGTGCCTTCCATATCGGCGACGGCAATAGCATTCCCCCCATAGAGACGCTTCACGGCAGTGACATGAATGCCATTTGGCGAACTTTCAAACGTCTCCATCAATTGAGGTTTTTCAATTGACCGAATGTTGTAGCGATAAGCAGTGCCAGTCTGAAAGAAAACAAAGAGCTGGTCTCCCAATCCTGAAGTACATATGAAGAGTGGATGTTTCGATTCAGGTAACGACGGTGGTTCAATGACTGTTGTTTGGATTGTTGTTTTCGTTTCATTGGTAAGTAGATTTTCACGGGATGTTTCATGCCGAAGCAGAATGCGGCCGTCTGAACCGAGTGCTGTGACAAGCAGCCCGTTATTGAGCATGACACTATCAACATCAATAATTTTTGAATTGAGTGATTCCTTGAGTTGCGCTGGAAATTCTGCAACGAAAGACAATCGTGTCATTTGACCATTTTCATTCCTGACAAAAATTGACTCATGTCTTTTTTGCACGTCAACTGAGGGCTGACCTTGCGAAGAAGAGTTCGTTCCAATGTCTGGAACAAAGGAAGATTGAAGTCCTAGCTGTCCTTTGCGCAAAGTACCGTCAGCAAAGCCACATACTGCATCAAGCCCAGGTGGCGAGATGTGAATGGCAGTCATGTTCTCTAAGCCACTGCCAGTCGAGGCCTGTTGTCCAAGTACATTGCCGTTCGACAGATCAAGAAACTGAAAATGACTTTGCTCTGCGTTGAGTATCCATGCCACAAGCCCAGAGTCATCAACGCCAAGGCAAGATGAATGTTTCGTTATGTGCGTTGCAGTCGCGGTATTCTTCGTTTCGACAAGGACTGGTTTGAACAGTGGTAGAGCGACTGCGAGGAGAAAAAAGCCAACAGCGAAAACGGAAAAAATAGTGACTAACCCACCAGTTGTAATAATTATTTTTGCAAATCCATCAGCTGTTTTTGTCCAGGACGATGTTTTTCTTGGTGTGAATCGTGTCGTGAAGGGTGCCTTCTTCATGATGTCGGTGTCCTTGCCCAATCACTTATGTAGCCGACAGTTCAATTCAGATTGACTTTCTTGATAGCTTGTTCGGCAATGTTCGCGGTGATTGGAAGATAGCCATCTCGCTGAACGATGGCCTGACCATCAGCACTGAGTATATAACGAAGAAACTCTCTTCGTAGCGGATCGAGTAGACTGCCCGGCTCGTGGTTTACGCTGATGTATAGAAACCTTCCCAAAGGGTACTCTCCTCTGTAGGCATAAACGGGCTCAACAGGAATGGCTTTGTCACGTGCGGTCCAAGCAAGTGGTACAGCGCGAACCTCAGGAGTCTTGTAGCCAATGCCGGAGTAACCAATAGAAAATCGGTCATTGGAGATTGCTTTTACAACGGAGGAGCTCCCTGGCTGCTCTTTCACAGTTGCTTTAAAATCCCCTTTGAATAACGCATGGTTTTTGAAAAAGCCATAGGTGCCACTCGACGCATTTCGGCCATACAGACTAATCGGTTTTTCTTTCCACTCTCCCTCTAAACCAAGATCTCCCCACGTGCGAATATCTGAACGGATCCCACCGTTCCGGTTTTTTGAATAAATGGCATCAAGCTGTGGCAGAGAGATCTTTTCAAGCGGATTGTCCTTATGAACGTAGATTGCCACCATATCAATCGCTGTCAGCAAGACTGTGGGAGCGTAGCCATGTTTTTGTTTGAAGACATCAATTTCCGATGGCTTCCATTCACGACTCATTGGGCTAAAGATACTCAAACCTTCGGTAAGAGCGGGGGGGCCCGAGGAAGATCCTTTTCCCTCGATTCCTTCTTGAACACTTGGATAGAACTTTTTGAAGTCTTCTGCCCAGAGGGCTACTAAGTTGTTCATCGTATCGGAACCAACGCACTTCAGTGAGCCAGTCACCTCTCCAGAAGCCTTTTGATACGGGAACAGTCTAGGATCCAATTCACTCGTATGCGCTGTCGTAGCAGCCAAGGTACACGTAATAGAAAGGATCCAAACCGATAGAGGTCTTGTCATGTGCATATTTCTCATGAACGTTCCACGACGCAAGTATGAAGAAATATGTTGTACTCAAGTATTATGAGTTTTTTGTGAGACAGGATTATGATGATTGAGATGTTCATTTCACGGTGTTTTCGCAAATCTCCCGTGATAAATGATGAGGGAGCAATTCAAGCTGTATGATCTGAAGGAGCGAAGCCACGTCGCATGGTGTTCTCTGTTACTGTCTGCGGTAGGACAAACTGATGCAGATAGTCAGGGCCTCCTGTTTTGCTTCCGATTCCAGAAAGCTTGTATCCCCCAAAAGGTTGCCGGTGTACAAGGGCTCCTGTGCATCCCCGATTCAGATAAACATTGCCTGCTTGGATTGCATGACGCGCTTGACGGAGGTGAGCTGGGCTTCTGGAGAATACTCCAGCGGTCAGTGCATACGGTGTGTCATTTGTCAGTTGAATAGCATGATCAAAACTCTTGGCTCGCATGACAACTAAAATGGGACCAAATATTTCGTCCTGTGCCAGTGGAGAAGCAGGGTCGACATCGGTAAAGACGTGTGGGCCAACAAACCATCCAGTATCTGACAGTGTATTGGGGTCCACTGAAACAATTTCATGTGACGTTTGTCTCCCCTGCTCTATAAAAGCACAGACTTGTTCACTCGCTTCTGCATCGATAAGGGGGCCAACGCGTGAGGATGGATCGTCTGCAGGGCCAACATGAAGGCTCTGCACCGCCTGAGATAGACGGTCTATAAAAACGTCATAAACATTCTCTAAAACAATAACTCTCGAACACGCAGAGCATTTCTGTCCTTGAAAGCCAAAGGCACTTGCGACCGTTCCGAGCACGGCCTCATCAAGATCCGCATCATCATCAACAATAATCGAATTTTTTCCTCCAAGTTCAGCAATAACTCTTTTGATCGATCGCCCAGGATTTTCTGCAGCGAGTTGATTGATTGAGAGTCCGACGGAACGTGATCCTGTAAATGCAATAAGATCAACTTTTGGATGGGTCACAAGGGTTGATCCAACGACCTCTCCACGAGCCGGCAGAAAACTTAAAGCATTTGGATGGACACCTGCTTCTATGAGGATTTCGTGCCAGCGAAGCCCAACTAATGATGATTGTTCTGCAGGCTTGAGTACAACGGTATTACCGGTGACCAGAGCCGCTGCAGACATGCCTGCAAGAATCGCCAACGGAAAGTTCCAAGGAGCGATGACGACTGCAACACCTCGAGGCCTGAATGTCGTTGTATTTTCTTCACCAGGGACATTCACATTTCGAGGAACAGAGAGATCCAGTACGCAGTCTGCATAGTAATTGCAGAAGTCAATTGCTTCGGCTACATCTGCATCAGACTCACGCCACGATTTGCCAACTTCAAAAACTTGAAGAGCGGCTAACTCATATCGACGTTCCTTGATAATCGACGCTGCTTTCCGAAGGATAGATGCTCGGTGTTGGTGGCCGACTGCATGCCACATGGGTGCCCCTTCTGAGGCAGCATCGATAGCACGTGTAGCGTCAGCAGTTGTGCCGGCACATACTTCGGCAATGATTCGACTGTGATGTGAGGGATCTCGACGTTCGAATTTCTCAGTTGTCTCTATTGTTTCGCCATTGATCACAAGGGGAACGACGATTCGTGTTTCAGAATCAAAAGTGTTTCGAAGTCGATCAATCGATTGCTGCATAACGGCACGGTTTTTCTTGATCGAAAAATCTGTAAGCGGTTGATTTTCAAAGGTTCTTTTCATTAGCCGTGAATCGACCTCTTGTGTCATCGTGGTATCCTTTTTGAAAACGTCTACAGGCATTGGAACTTCAAGAAGTTGTTCAGCAGTCACCTGTTTCATATGTTCAGTCCGTAGGAAAGAATCATTGGAAGAGTTTTCTAGTAGACGACGAACAAGGTAAGCCATTCCGGGTACAAGCTGACCATATGGCATGTACACACGCATCCGCCAGCCAGCTTGCGTAACAGCTTTTTTTTCTGCGTCGCCCATTCCGTACAGCATTTGCATTTCCGTACAGGTTTTATCCAGATCAAGATGTTCTGAGACGGCCATAGCATGCGCGAGTGATCGAATGTTGTGGCTTCCTATTGCGGGTCTAAGACAAGCATTTTGTTCGAACGTGAAGGTCGTGCATTGCTCGAAGCATCTGTCCGTTTCCCACTTGTTTTGCCATACAGGTAGAGGCCAGCCAGCAGAATGGGAATGAATGGTTTCAAAATCCCAATAGGCTCCCTTTACAAGACGCACCCACACAGGCGTCCCCCTTTTTTTAGCCCACGTGGATAAAGATAGAAGATCCATGGGGGCGTCTCGAAGGTAGCATTGAATAACGATACCGCAGTGAGGCCAATCACGGAATTCGTTCTCCATGGCAATCTGTTTGAATATTGAAAGAGTAAGATCTTTTGTTGCATAGCTTTCCATATCAATATGTATGTGTGCCCCGGCTTCACGAGCAGCGCGCCAAATGGGGCGAAGGCGAGACAATACTCTTTCACTCGTTCCTCGTTGATCAATTGCATCGAATTGACTGTCTAAGGCTGACAGTTTGAGGGAAAGGTTGACTCGTGGCAGGACGCCATCTGGGCCATCATCGATGAGAGGATCATATTCCCAATGAACAGCTTTCGGAGGAACCTCATTGATGAGTTTTAAATAGGAAGACGCATAGGCATCTGCCTCACGGTTGCTTGTGACCGCTTCTCCAAGCAAATCCAGGGTAAAACCACGGTGGAGTTGCCTCTCGCGCAGAGCAGACCGAGCAGCTTCTTCCGGTGTTGTACCAGCTATGAATCGATGGGCCTGAGCAAGTGTCACAGTTCGGACGGCTTGGGCGGCTAGTGGTGCCAACATTCCTGTACGTGCCGCCTGAAGCGCTAAACGAATAGTTGTTGGGAGATCGGACAGTATGTCATCGTCGATATACTCCCTTAAGTGCTGGTCGATCGCAGTAGCATCATCAAGCATTGGCATACAGTCGATCAGCCGAAATAAACGAACCTTGAGTTCATCGTTGGATGTAGCCCAATCACTCGCATATTGCCCCAATCGCTCTGCTGAAAAAAAGGACGGCTGGCTGTTGATCGATGTTGCCAAAAGCTCACGACCAATGGACTGCAATCGATTTTCAATGAGCGTCCGATCAGAGTCTGTTAGGCGCGTTGGAAGTGCTGTTTCGAAGGTATATGTGTTTTCCATTCTGGTACCAGCCTGTCGTCGTACAAGTCTACTCACGGAAAGCACAGGTGTCCGCCTGCAAAGTATTACCCGGTGACGGCAGATAGGAACGTGGTAGACTCTTGTGACGTTTCAAGTTTGTGCTGCTTCTCAAGGTTTTTAGAGTTGCGATTGTGACATTTCAGTCAGGAAAATCTTTTGACCAACTTACGTCGACACTGGATGCGTGTGGACCAATAATTCTTCCTGCGTTGCTTATGTGTGACTTTGGTCATCTGGCAGATGAGGTCAAGCGATTGGAAGATGCAGGTGCGTTAGGTCTTCACCTTGATGTTATGGATGGTCGGTTCGTACCTCAGTTGACGTACGGTGGAATTATTGTTGAAGCAGTTCGCAAAGCATCAACGGTTCCTCTTGAAGTCCATTTGATGATTGAAGAACCGCATCGAGTTATCGAAGAATATGTTTCTGCAGGATCCAATATCCTCACAGTGCATATTGAGGCTTTGAAGGATCCCAGTTCCACATTGGAGAAAATTCAATCGTTAGGTGCGAAAGCACACTTGGCCATAAGTCCGAAGACAGCTTTGAAACAGGTTGAACCATTTCTTGATATGTGTGATGGCATACTTGTGATGAGCGTTGAGCCTGGCTTTGGAGGGCAACGTTTTGATTCAGTTGCAATCAATAAACTGTCTGATCTTCGGAAAATTCGAGAAAGAAAAAAACTTTCTTTTCGCCTTGGTGTTGACGGTGGTATTTCGGTAGAGACGGCAGGCCTTGTGTCTGCAGCAGGAGCTCAATTGTTGGTAGCTGGAAGTTCTGTTCTTTGTTCACCTGATTATCAAAAAGCAATACAAGACCTCGAACGGATTGCTCGTTCAGCAGCGTAGTTATGACTATCTACTTTCGTTTCGTGTTCTGGAAGATTTTCAAGATGATGGAGAACGGCGTGCTGGATAGAAGGGCCTGCGTGTTGAGCAGTTTGTCGACGTACCACACAAGAAAACACTGGTTTGCGACAAATTTTCTTAGCCTTCCATTGGCGATGCGTTTCTGGGATGTTTCAAGCTACACTACTGCGTAGTCGACTTCATAAAAATTCAGTTTTGACCTACTTTTCAGCAAACTCATATGGAACATCAGATCCAATCAATGACAAATCAGCCAATGTCTCAAGCAAAGGGTGGGAAAAAAAGTCAACCTATGAAGGCTCAGTCACTGCAACCATCGCGTCCAAAACGTGGCGTCCCTGAGGGGCTTTGGAAAAAATGTGAAGGCTGCCGAGCAACCATTTATCGTAAGGAAGCAGAAGCACTACTGAATGTGTGTCCTCAATGCGGTTTCCACTGGTATGTGTCAGCTGCGCAGCGAATGAATCAGTTACTGGATCCCGCAACCTTTGAAGAATGGGATGGAGATCTTCGTCCAGCTGATCCTCTTGGATTTAAAGACAAACGACCATATGCAGATAGATTAATTACAGAACAAAAGCGGACTGGCCTTTCGGATGCGGCGCTTACCGGCACAGGTATGATTCGTGCCCGGCGAGTAGCATGTGGTGTGACGGACTCAGCTTTTATTATGGGTAGCATGGGAAGTGTTGTCGGTGAGCGTCTCACTCGACTTGTCGAACGCGCAACAGAACAAAAACTTCCACTGATTATCATCAGTGCCTCCGGAGGAGGTGCTCGGATGCATGAAGGTATTATCTCTCTGATGCAAATGGCAAAAGTATCAGCAGCACTTGCTCGCTATTCACGTGCAGGAGGTTTATTTATTTCGGTGCTTACGAACCCAACAATGGGAGGTGTTGCTGCAAGCTTTGCTTCCCTTGGGGATCTTTGTTTTGCAGAACCCCGGGCACTGATTGGCTTTGCTGGACCTCGAACAATCAAGGCAACCATTCGTGTGGAGTTACCAAAGGGTTTCCAGACCAGTGAGTTTCTTCTCGAACACGGATTTGTTGATAGGATTGTTGCACGAAACAATCTGAAAAGTGAAATTGCTCGTGCTATTGATTATTGTGGTGGAGCTATCTGATCAATTTTTGCTGCTAAAATAAAATCATTTTCAGACAGCCCGCCGATTGCGTGCGTGTAGAGTTCGACCCAGATATGCCGGTAGTTTTCAAGGTGAAGATCAGGGTGATGTTGCTCGCGCTCAGCGAGGGCACCGATGTTATTCATGAGCTTGATGCCGTCACGGAAATTGGTTGTTTTCCAATCACGACGGATCCGTGTGCCATCATGAGTCAGTTGCCAGCCTTCTAATGCAGATATCTGAGATTTGGCGTCTTCAAGAGAGTACTTTGGAACACCTCCCTCACATGGCACACATTTTTTTGACGAAAGTTCACAGGCTGTTTGTTCTTCACTCATGACATTTAGTCTATACGAAAAAAAGAAAAAAGATTGGTGACCAGCAATTTCTGGTGAAATATCTAGTAGCGTTTCTCAAATCCTGCAAATCCACCATGAACAATCGACTCTGAGCCGACAGTGATACCTGAAAGCTGATCAATTGTTGTGGGCACAGTGTTTGGCCATTGCTGGTCGGCTTGCGAGATATTTCCTACTCCTACAACTCGATATCCCATCCACAGAGTCCAACGTTCCGAGAAATCCCAATTTATGCTTGTGTCGATGGATCCAAGCCATGAAAAAACACCAAGATCAGAAAAGATACTCGTTGTATTGAGTGTTGATGTGTTGGTAACGGCATTGCCAGCGAGAAGAAACTTTGGGACAGCTGAAAAACGCCATCGAGGTGCTAGTTTCCAATCAAATCGTGCACCGACTTGAGCCCCATATAGATTATTATTTGTCGCAATGTCCAAAGAAGTAGTTCCGGACTCAAATGCAAGAGTATCTTCCAGCTGAAAGAAACGAAAGCCGGCAAGCCACATAAGATTTGTTTTTCGATTCTGTGATAAAAACTCAGGCCGTTCGCCAAGAGAATAAAGCCAATTTACTTCAACATCATTTATGAGATCTGATCGTTGTAGCAAACCAGATGTGGTTGGTGTTGAATCAGAAAAAGTAGAGCCAATGTTGTAAACTCCCCAATACACCATCTCGAAGGCATGCTCTTGCCGATCACCAAACCAACGACCAATCCGAAGGTCGACTCCACCAGGCCACGAGGCAGATGCGTTTGCTGTGTCGATGGATACCCCACCGGGGCCTGTAAAAATGGTATTTGATGCAAGTGAACGTGTCATAACAAGTCCAGTCGCACTCGCGAACCACCGCGGCCAACATGGAGACTGGCTGTAGCTCACATTTTCCGGGAAGCCCAAGAAAATCTGTTCGTTGTTCGGATCGGAAACGTAAAGAGTTGAGGGTTCATTGACGGGGATTAACGTATGATTAGGCTCTGCAGCCCCAGTGCTGGAAATGAATAATTGACAGATCAATAACGCAAAACAGCAGCAACCCGCTTTATATGATTCTTTTTCAAACACAGCTTGAACCTCATGATATGGCGAGAAATTCGACAAAGTCGTGGCTGCCGTCAAGACCGCTCAAGAAGAATGTGTTTGCTTTATGCGAACAACGAAATGACATAAACTGGGGGCTTTTTCAATTTGAATTTGGTGGTGTTTGGGAATTCAGGAGACAGTACAGGTGACGCCAACTGGTAGGGCTTCTGGAATCCACCCTCTGTGCAATTCAATCGCATGGCTTGATCAAAGGATCAATTATGAGCGGAGCGGGAAAGACTTTTCCCACGAACAGGGGCTTAATTTGGGCGCAATGCGTCGACTGCTGCATGAACTTGGTAATCCCGAGCAACAGTTCCGTGTTGTTCACGTTGCTGGTACCAAAGGCAAGGGTTCCACAGTAGCGATGATAGCGGCGGTTCTTGCCCATGCTGGGCATAACGTTGGTCACTATTTGTCACCGCACGTACATGGACTGGAAGAGAGAATAGGGGTTAGGAACAAGCCAATCTTGAAGAACGAATTGGAGGAAGTGTTTACAGAGGTCATTCCTGTTGTTGAAAAGATTGATGCTTCTACGCCTGCGGGTGAGCCGGTCCCCACCTGGTTTGAGGTTCTAACGGCAATCGCTTTCTTTCATTTTGCTCGAGTAGGTGTTGATCTTGCTGTTGTTGAGACAGGTCTTGGTGGTCGGTTGGATGCAACAAATTTATCACTTCCAGTACTGACCCTTATTACAAGCATTGGTTTGGACCATACACGAATACTGGGAGACACCATTTCGGCAATAGCTCTGGAAAAGGCGGGTATTATCAAGGAGGGGTGCCCGGTTATCTCAGCCACAGGGAGCAAGGAGGCAGATCAGGTCATCGAGTCTGTTGCAATACAAAAGCATGCAAGATCCTTGCAGCTAGGTAGAGATTTTGAATGTATTCCAGTCCCTCAGCCAAAACCATCTGGACAGTTACAAAAGGCACTTGCTGTGTTGGTGAAGAGCCTCTCTGATGATATGCCAGCACGTCCTGCGTTGTGTCAAGAACCGTATTTAGTCGGTATGGCTGGTGTCCATCAAATCAACAATGCTGGACTTGCTGTGATTGCGATCCGCATGCTTTCCGAGAGCGGATGGCCGGTTTCCGAGGAAGCAATGGCTGCTGGTTTGCTTGCTACGGAACTTCCTGCACGTATTTCGATTCGTTCAGATAACCCTCTGATCATCATTGATGCGGCGCATAATGAGGATTCTATGAAGGCTCTTATTGAGGCCGTCTTTCCACAAAAGGCACAACGCAGGCCGTGCATTCTTATTTTTGCTGCCAGTCAAGACAAACAGATCGAATCAATGTTAGCAGCAGCTAGCGGATGGTTTGACCATGTGATACTTACGCAATACCACACGAACCCTCGGGCGGCATCTTTACAGCAGTTAGCCATTGCGGCTCAGTCAGTGGGGATGCACCAACCACACCTCGTGGAAACCCCCAAAAAAGCACTTGCGTTGGCAAAGGTCATGGCACAAACAAGCGGGCTCATTTGCGTCGCAGGAAGTTTTTTCCTTGCAGCAGAACTCTGAGTTGCCGCATTAATTTTTTTCAGCTGTCTTTGACAACAGGATATCAAGGCCTTTTGAAAGGACGATATCAGCCTCACGAGGAGATGGCCCTGTGGGTGGTGCGACTAAGTCGTATGTCGGCAGTTGAACGGTCATCCTGCTTGGAGCTGCGCAACAAGAAGGTCTATCATCTGGAAATACTAGTGTATCTCGATTGTGCCACCACCTTGTTGTTGCTTCTTCCTGTTGACGTGTTGGCGTAATCTGGTTGTCCGGGGAAGGTTCCACTCCCCAAGAGACAGTCGCATCGTCTTTTGCATCACGATGTAACGGCATCATATTGGGGCGTAAGTATTCAGAGGTGGTGAGCTTTAACATCCCAGATTCGTCAGAGAGGGGAATCAGTGTCTGAACAGTACCCTTTCCAAATGATCGACTGCCTGCAATGGTGGCACGTTTGTTGTCGTGCAGACAAGCAGCCACAATTTCTGAAGCACTCGCTGTCAGTTCATTGATGAGTACGACGATTGGAATCTCAGGTACGAGATGATCGGTTGTCGCAAGCCTTGGGACAGTCGTGCCATCCTTCGTTTGTGTGCTTACAATGACACCTGCATCAAGGAACAGGTTACAAACATCCACAGCAGATTCCAAAAGACCACCGCCATTGTTTCGGAGGTCAATCACAATGCCATTAACACCATCAGTTGTACATCGCCTTGAAATAGCTTGAAGAGCGGCACGGACCTCTCCGACGGTTCGCTCGCCAAACTGGGTAATGCGTATGAGTGCAACATTTTCTTCAGCCTGAATCCACCAATTCCAAGAGCCGTCTGGTAGTCGCCGATCTCCAAGAACACTTTCAACAAGAACCTGCTCACGAATCAAAGAAACATTTTTTTTCTCATTGACTGATGGAATGATGGCTGTCGGATCTAATGTTCTCAACGTTGGGTCAGTTTTGACTGAAGAAAGTCCAAGAGTCACAACAGTTCCTGGTGTCCCGCGAAGTGCAGCAACAACTTCCGAGAGTGACCATCCAGCTGTGGAACGTCCATCAATGGATTCGATAATATCTCCGGCAACGATTCCAGCACTCCAAGCGGGTGAGCGAACAATAGGAGATTGAACTTCTATAAGATTGTCTCGGGTCGCAAGTTCAAGACCAACACCACCGAATTCTTGGTCAAGCGAAATATTGAGATCTTCCTTCAGTGTTCCGCTAATGAACGATGAGTGTTCGTCAAGTGAGGAAAAGAGGCCATTCATGGCAGCGGCAAACATCTGTTCGCCATTCACCGGTTCCACATAGCGTTGTTCTACCGTCGCAAGCACTTCCGCAAAACGACGTCCATGGCCACCATGGTCTCTGGCTAACCATGCCAGCATGCCAGCAAAAACTACGAAGATTATGAAAAACAGATTGCGTTTCGGCATAGAGACAGATCGTACTCCCAACAGGCACAATGGAAAAGGCAGTCCAGCTTCCAGAACTATTTTTTTGGACCGTAGAGGAGGCGTTTTGGCTAATTTATCGTCATTGCCATTGCAAAATGAACGGATCAAAATCCTATCTGATATGTGTGCAGACATCTTGGAAGGGAAAAGAGAGGGATCCAAAACAAGTTTCTGCGGCCCCAGGAATGGTTCTGTTGTCATGCAGCTTGCCTAAAGCCCCAAAGTTCTGTCTGGTGAATACTCCCATTCCAATGCCCTTTGCTTTCGCTCTCGAAATTGTTCTTAAGCGGGCTGGCGGTCTCACTGAGAGACTTCTACTATCCTTGCCGTTTAGGAACACTCCTCCTTTTTTGGGAAAGCTAAGCCGTTATGCCAAGCCGCTCAAAAACGCGTCGTCGTCGTCCAGAGCCCACTAGTGATCCTCTCGAAGCCCTTAAACCAATGCTTGTCCTTGGCCTTTTAGGCATGATTCTTTATGGAGCTTACACCGTTGTTCAACAAGGAAAACGTGATGAGCAACTCGATGAGGCTCCGGCTTTTGTAAAGGGTGAGGACAACTTTTCTGCTCCGACTGTGCATATTCCTGAGCCGTCCACTTCTGCCGTGGGCACGACACAAGACAACGTCGACAATTCCTTAGTGAGTCAGGAGCCCACATATCTGAATGCTATTCCTGCCTCTCCGCCTGCCACTGGTGACGTGCCAAGTCAGGCTATGCCACTTGCAGTTGACCATCCTTCTTCCCCAGAAAGTCAGTCACCGCCCTCTGAAACAGATTCGGCAGTGCCATCAACTCTGTCTGGTCCCACTGTTCCCGGGATGCAACAAAGTCAGTTAAATAATGGAGCGCACCCGTCCATGCCCACTGTTGATATTGTTGGTGCAACGGCTGACCCGTTAGCGACGGAGTCTGGCCTCGCACAACCGTCCGCTTCACAAGCAGCTGACTTATCGTCTACGCAACCTCAGCAACGAAAACAGCCGTCAGCCTTTGCTTCCGCGTGGGCCGATGCACATGAGAAACTCGCAAATGGACGATATGTCGAAGCTCTTGCAGTGTTGTCAGCTTGGTACGATGATCCGACTCTTGGGATAGAAGAAAGTCAACGGCTTGAAGATCTCCTTGGGCAATTAGCAGGTACAGTCATCTATTCTCAGGAAGACCTACTACTTCCGCCGCATATTGTTGCTCCTGGAGATACGTTGCAAACGATTGCCATGACTGTGGGTGTTCCCTGGCAGTTGCTTGGAAAGATTAATGGTGTTGATACACCTGACAGCCTTTTGCCGGGAGAAGCGATCAAGTTGGTGCGTGGACCTTTTGACGCTGTTGTGAGTGTGTCGCGACGTCGTCTGAGTTTGCAACTTGGAGGCAATTATGCTGGTAGTTTTCCGGTTGTGATTGGTCGCCGTTTGCAAGAGAGAGTAGGAGTCTCACTTTCAGTGCTTGAAGTACATCGAGGTACATCGCCAGCGTCACAAGACGCGATTGCATCACAGGTCTCGTACGTTGAGCAGAACCAAAGCCCCAAGTCAATGATTCTTTTGAATGATGGTTTAAGGATTGAAGCAATCGAGGATTCGCAAGGAGTGAGCGACCAAGCTCCTGACATGAGTCTCGTTGTTCCTGGCCGCGATCTCGCTGAACTGATTGATATCCTAGGTCCTGGATCGAGTGTCCTTGTTCGTCAGTAGACGACGTTCTCACGATGGCAAGACACGTTATTTTTGGGATAGCAGCAAAGCATTCTCAATGAGTCCAATATGAGAATAGGCTTGAGGATGATTTCCAAGCGTTTTTTGGATTCTAGGATCATACTGTTCTGGAAGGAGGCCTTCACTCCCTGACAGCTCTACAAGCTGTTCAAATAATTCTTCTGCATTATCTGTTTGGCCTGCTCGATAGAAAGACTCTACAAGCCACGATGCACAGATAAAAAAACCACCTTCTCTTCCTGGCAGACCATCATCTGTTATGTACCGATAAACCGTTGGCCCTTCCCTCAAATCATTATTAATTGCATTGACTGTTGCGCAGAATCTTGAATCTTTACAGTCAAGCAAACCGGAGAGTCCAATCCATAACACCGCTGCATCAAGATCTTCATCCCCGTAGGCGGAAGTAAAAGTACCAAGTTTTTTATTCCAGCCATTTTCAAGAATATCTGCAGCGATGGTATCTCGTAATGCTTCCCACTCAGGACGAGGCCGGTTCAAAAAACGATCTGAGATACGTATGCCTCGATCAACAGTAAGCCAGCACATGACTTTGGAGTGGACGTGATGTCTTCGTGGTTTACGGATTTCCCAGATTCCATGGTCCGGTTCGTGCCATCTGGCTTCCACCGCACGAACAGTGGCATCGACGAGTCGCCAATGCTCTGATGAAATGGGTGCTTCAGCCAGTAACAATTGCCAAATGAGCTCAGCGATCGGACCAAAAACATCAAGTTGAACTTGTCCACGAGCTGCATTCCCAACTCGCACAGGTCGACTTCCGGCGTAACCGGCCAGTTGGCCAATCTCTGCTTCAGCACCAACTTCATGCCCGGTCACAGTATACAAAGGCATGAGCCTCTCTGGAGCCGCAGCTCTGTCGATTACCCCGAGCATCCAATCAAGGAAACCCATTGCTTCATTGAAACTGCCGAGTTTCACCAACGATGCTGCCGACATAGCTGCATCCCGAAGCCAGCAGTATCGATAATCCCAATTGCGGCAACCACCAAAATCTTCCGGCAGACTTGTTGTGGCAGCAGCTACAATTCCACCTGTTGGGCCATAACAGAGGCCTTTCAAAACTACGGCACTTCGACGTACAAGCCGTGGCTCTCTATTTGGCAAGGTCAGTCGATCTGCCCATGATTCCCAATATGCCTTCGTTAGGCGAGAGCGCTCTTCGACAGGTATCGATTGTTGTTCACGCAGAGAACCCGTTCCGTAACGCAATTCCATTCTCAGTGGTTCACCACGTAAAGTAATTTTTCCGATTGCTGTCTGGTGAGGGCCTTCTTCGCAGATTTCCCAAACGACACCAGGGGCACGAAGCACAATCGGATCAATCGTATCGTCAATCTCGAGTCCTTCATCACGAATGGCAAGTCGGGTAGCAGTTCGACCAAAATCAAGTCTTGGTGCAAATGTAATTTTTACCTCACCGCGCCCTTCAATAATTCGAAGAAAGTCTGTTCGTCCAGCTCGTTGGGATGGCCTCCCAGCAGAGCAGTCTAAAAAATCAGTGACAGATAGACGTGACCAGTTTGTTCGGAGCACAAGTGAGTGGCCATCGTAGTGTTGAGTCGGATCGGCCTCACTGTTAGCTGGTTCTACGGTGAAGTGTCCAGCAGCAGGGCCACCGAGTAATTCAGCAAACAATGCAGGGCCGTCAATACGAGGCACACAGAGCCAAACCAGTCGTGCACCCGGTGCAATCAAACCCATTACGCGACCATCAGAAACAAGTGCATGGCGTTCAATAGGCACAGCATCTGCGCCTGCAAGCCATGCCTGCCGGGCGTTTGCAAGCATTGCCAATCGCCGGGCAACTTCAACCGGATCTTGTATCCGAAAAAGTGCAGCAGTTTCACCACTTCCTACTTTGACGCCAACATCAGGGCCTTGCAACCGTGCAAATGCATCTTCGTCCGTGACATCGTCACCAAGATACATCACAGCACTGGCCCCGACGCGATGCCGAAGCGTATCGACAGCATCTCCCTTCGAGGTATCAACGACCGCTAGTTCAAGTACCTTCTTTCCTCGCTTGACATGAATTCCATTCCATGTTGCTGGGCCTGCAAGTAACTTTTCAACTACTCTATCCCCATCTGCATCTGTGGCACTTCGATAATGAAACGCGATTGATGCCGGCTTTGGCTCTATATGAAAACTTGAATCTCCATTGGCAATCGTTTGCATTTCTTCAAGCAACTTTTGCCGTAGGTCGATCTGATCACGAGAGAGCGTTTGTACAAAGTCTTGATCAAACTCACTGCCGTGTGACCCCACAAGCATGACGATGCCACCAAGTTCACTTAACTCAGCAAGATCTGAAAGGGATCGTCCTGAGATGACGGCCACGTGAGTGCCAGGCAGTGAGGCTAAAAGACGAACGGCGACAAGAGCTTCACGAAGAGGGCGAGCATCGGATGGATTTTCGACGATCGGCGATAACGTGCCGTCATAGTCGGTTGCAAGCAGGAGGACAGGCGTGCGAGCAATCGCCTCAATAGCCTGTTGCAATGGATCTGTTGTGCCATGTGATGTGGCAACACCATTGTCCTCGTGCAATGCTGGTTGTTCCAAATTATTTAGGGGTCTCGAAGCAGTCAACGCGGTTCTCCTGCCGACAATGGATTTGCGGCTTCAACAGCCCCAAGAAAATCATCAGCCCAATTGTAAACAGTTCTTCGGCGAATCCGCTGCCGAAGACTTCGCATGCGACGAGCTTTCTCATTTTTGGGCATCGTTATCGCCTGATCAAAAGCTGCAGCCATGCCGTCGATGTCATGAGGGTTGACTAAGAATGCACGGTCGAGTTCTGCAGAGGCCCCTGTGAATTCAGAGAGTACCAGGGAGCCAGAGTCATCAAGTCGACTTGCGCAATACTCTTTTGCGACGAGATTCATTCCGTCACGAATAGGAGTCACAAGCATCACATCGGCTGCAAGGTAGTAAGCAACCAGTTCCTCGAGAGGCAAGCTTCTTCGCAGATAATGCACGGGAGTCGCTCCTACCTCACCAAATTCCCCATTGATTTGCCCCACAAGTTTTTCAATGCGATTTCGAATTTCGACATATTCATCAACACTTTCACGGGAAGGGACACTTACTTGGACCAGCACAACATCATTCACATCATGTTGCCCTGAAATAAGCAATTCATGAAATGCCCTGAGTCGATTATCAATGCCTTTTGTGTAATCAAGACGGTCTACTCCAAGAAGTACCGTACGGCCAACACCCAGTTCCTCGTGGATCTCTCGCGCTTTGGCGATAATTGTTGGATCTGCTGCCAGCGACTGGATTCTTTCTACATCAATGGAAATCGGAAACTCTCGTGCTTCAACCCGCCGTTCATCGACTGAAACCGCCTGCCCAGAACCACGATAGGACGTGAAGCGATTTACGAGGCGAACAAAGTTTTGAGCACCAAATCGTGTCTGGAATCCAACAACATCTGCACCGAGCAACCCCTCAAGGATTCGCTTTCGCCATGGTAATTGAGCAAAGAGTTCCTGAGGAGGAAAAGGAATATGAAGAAAGAAACCAATTCGGAGGTCTGGTCGTAACTCTCGAAGCATTCCAGGCACCAGCTGAAGGTGGTAATCCTGCACCAGCACTCGAGCATTCTCACTTGCATGTTCCGCAGCTATTTCTGCAAATCGCTTATTCACCGCAACGTAGGAACGCCACCAATGACGATGAAACTGTGGTGTCTGACAGGCATCGTGGTAGAGCGGCCACAGCGTACTGTTAGAAAATCCACCGTAGTAGTCCTGGACCTCTTCAGGGTTGATGGGAACCGGGATGGCTGACAGGCCATCATGTGAAAATTGTTTGGGGTCTTGTTCTGCGGTTCCAGCCCACCCAACCCAGATGCCAGAATGTTCACGGAGAATGGGCATAAGCGCTGAAACCAAACCACCTGGACTTGTCTCCCATGGTGACTGTGGGTTCGCTCGATGGACGGGTAACCTATTGGCAACTACGACCAGATCACTTTGGATGGCCTCCGCCATTCACCTTCTCCGGATCTTTCACAAGTTTGCAGAACGCTTGAGATTTAGAATGTGATTCTACACGAATTACCAATCACGTGAGAAAGTTTTTCGTGATCCTGCACCAGTACGTACGTGCACTGTTGCAGGTCAACTGAGAATGCTTCCTACTGCGTAATCGTTTGCCCTTGAAAAACAATCTGAATAGTTTCTGCAGTATCTGGTGACGGAAGCGGCACTACGATAAAGGAATCTGTTATCACCTGTTTCTCGTACAACCTCTTTTTTATATTGTTCTTGTAGGTGCAACCGCTATGTTGATTCTGAACCAATGGCAAACAGGCATACTTCTTCTGTGTGCACTCATACCCGCAACGCCGTGTCATGCCGCGCGCGGCAACTATGCTGTCCTTGCTTCAGAAGAGACCGCCACCAATGAGGCATGGAGTAGTGTCATTAAAGCTCTTCACGCAAAGCATTCGG
>CACORA010000015.1 GCA_902629495.1 Planctomycetaceae bacterium | reverse complement strand
AACCTTGCCGGAATCGCTGCCGGCGGTGGTGAGGTCCAGGAACTGAGAGTGACAGCAACAAGCAATAATACAGGACTGATCCCTGACCCGACCGTTACGTATTCATCCGCTGACCCAACAGGCACACTCACTTTTGCGCCATCAGACGTTCCAATGGAAGAAATTTCAGGAACATTAAATATTGTTGGAGTATCAGGTGCGTACAAAATTAACGGTGTGAGCAACCCAAATCTTGTTGTCCGTCGCGGTCAAACTTACACACTTCATTTGTCTTCCACAGGTCACCCGTTTCACCTGCAAACCACTGAAAATGGTTATGATCCTGCAAATAGCTACAACAGTGGATTCACCGGAAATGGTCAGACAAGTGGTACATATCAGTGGATTGTGGCAGAAGATGCACCAGATGAAATATTTTACCAGTGTCAGTACCATTCTGGAATGTTTGGGAGGATTCTTGTTCTCTCCGGTGAAATCGGTACTGCCACGGTCACAGTCACCGTTGAAGATGGTGGCCTGGATAATAACCTTGCGACACCAGGTGATAACGCCACAACATCACAGACCTTTGATGTCACAGTAAATCCAGTCAATGACGATCCGACGCTTGATGCAATCAGTGACGTCACCATTTATGAGGACGATCCTGAGCAGACCGTCAACCTGACTGGGATTACCGCAGGTGGTGACGAGACGCAGCCACTGAGAGTGACAGCAACAAGCAATAACACAGGACTGATTCCTGATCCAACCGTCACGTATTCATCCGCTAACCCAACAGGCACGCTGGCCTTCACGCCCGTTGCAAATCAAAACGGCACGGCCACGATCACAGTTACCGTTGAAGATGGTGGCTTTGATAATGATCTTGCGACACCAGGTGATAACGCCACAACATCACAGACCTTTCAGTTGCTCGTACTCGAGGTCCTCTCCGGCACGGGTTCAAACACATTGGCAAAAGACAGTCTTGATAATGTCTATGTCGATAAGCAGCCGGTGATGTATGGAGATGCCCAAGCAAAGATTGACATCAGTGGATTCTCGGCGCTCGCAGCCGAATCAGATGACGGCACCAATGCCCTGATTGTCAGACGTGGGGCAAAAGACTACCGTCTTGTCGCTGATGAAACCTGGAGGATTTCCAGCCTGTTCCATTCACTCAGGAATACGAATGTTCAGCCACTTGATATTAGTGCCCGTGGTTCAGCCTATATCCCAGAGATCACCTTCAGTAACGGGAATTTCATGGTTGCTGGGGCTGAAGCTCCAACCATCACCGTTCGTAGAAATGTGACCTATGCCTTTGATCTGAATACACCAGATCATCCGTTCTATCTGCAGACAGCCGGTGGTGGTTATCAGGAATCGCTTGTCTATGCCGCAGGATTTGATGGCAATGGGCAGACCTCAGGCAGATACACTTGGAACGTTCCTGATGATGCACCTGATGAGTTGTTTTATCAATCTGGTCTTGATGAGAATGTCTTCGGACGGATTGTGGTCATCGATGTGCCTGGTGATGACTGACACGCCATCTTCAGTAGCGAGTGACATTGTGCTGGCATCCTTTTTATAAATGGTCAGCCAACCTCGATGTCATCCATACAAATCCACCGAAATGCCCTGCTTTACAGGCCTTAATAATATATTGAGGGAAACCGCATGGTGGGGTACCTTGGTGAATAGTGTGGGTCGTGTTCTTTCTCTCAGGGAGCGGGTTCTGAGTACATCATGACATCGAGCATCGTCACGTTGACAGTTTTCTAGCGTCCAACCAAACGCACCTACTATTCTTATCTGCATTTGATATTCCGACATGCTTCCATTCTTCCAACACAGATCATCGGGCTTGCGTTCCTCAAAGAGAAAACAAAGCGGCCGCACAACGGCAAAACGCCCTCTCTTGGAACAACTCGAACCGCGAATCGCCCTATCGGCCAGTAGTGGCGGCGGTGACACCAATGTCGGCTCCAACACGGGATCAACGATCTACTTTGTTGCTACTGACGGTAATGACGCTAACTCTGGGACACTCGAGGCACCTTTTCAAACCATTCAGCACGCGGCATCACGTGTTGTGCCAGGAGATATCGTCAATATCAGAGGGGGCACATACAGAGAACGAATTCAGATTGATACGCTTGAGGGAACCGTCGACGCACCAATTATCTTCCAGAACTACAACGACGAGCAGGTGACGCTTTCAGGTGCCCAAACAATCACAACAGGCTGGACGCCTCATGAGGGTCATATCTGGAAGACCGATGTGGCATTCGATGTCACTCAACTCTTTCTGAATGACAAAATGCTAACGGCTGCCCGCTGGCCGAATATTACAAAAGATTGGGATCAACTTGATGATGGTAATAGCTTTAATCCAACGCCTCAGAGCTATTGGGACCCAGATAGCTTTGCACAAATTGATGGCGATAATAGCACTGCAGGCTCTTACACAAATCTTGAGAGTCGCCATCGGCTTTCAGATCTCGGTGTGAGCATTGATGGTGCGGTGCTGGTTCCGCATGCAACCTCACCCGGCACCGTATTTGAGGTTTCAGGTCATGCCAGTGGACAGAATACCTTCTCTCTCAATTCTGCAAGCACAGGTAACTTTCAGTATTACTTGACATCACACCTTGGACTGCTGGACCAGCCACGAGAGTGGTACTACGACAAAACTTCTGGCGAACTCTACGTGTGGCTGGAAAACAATGCTGATCCAAATAACAGCACGTTTGAGGCCCGAGGATTCGCCCCTGCCGCTACGAACCCGGACTATCGTTTCGACAACCAGATTCTCACCATCAGTGATTCCGCGTTCCTTCAGTTTGATGGGTTCACATTTCACACGGGTGCTGTGCAACTGTGGGACACATCAGACACGACGTTTATAAACAGTAAGTTTCTGTACTCGGTTCACAACACCCACATGCTTGGCGATGCTGCCTACTACAATCGTGACACGATCTATCAAAGCAGTATCAATCAATGGGGCAATCATGCCGGTGGCGGATCTGATTCTGGCAACCTCACGTGGCGGAATTGTGAGTTTGCATACTCGTATAACTCATTCCTTCACTATGGGTTTGGGAACTCAAATGTTGAGGTTGATAATTGTTATTTTCATAACAAGCCAACTGGTGGCGGAATCATGGTGAGCACGCACACGAAACGTGGGAATATTATTCGGCGTGTTACCGCACACTCTGTTGGATATGGGGGTATCGGGAAGGTTGGAAATACCGAACGTCAGGGTGCACTTGTGGAACTCATGCATCTCTATGACTATCACTTCCACGGTGATGATTCAGGTGTTCAGGTGAATACCGGAAATACTGCAGGCATGGTGCTCCGATATAACTGGATCCATGATATGGATGGCCGAAATGCAATTCGCTTTGATGGCGACCCGGGTGGCTTTCGAGGAACGGTGCATCACAATGTACTGATTCGTAATAAGAGAGGAACACGTCTCAAGGGTGACCAACACACCGTTCTCAATAATCTTGCATTGGAAAACACCGATGTCGACATAAACGTTTCCCAGGACAAGTTCTACGGCTACGACCCTGTTGATGCCAGAACGGCTGAAGATGTTAATGACGTCTATGACGCTCGGCTTTCATCGGGTTCTGGAGAAGCGGTCGGGAATTTCTATTCAATCGTTCACAATAATGTTGGTGATGACAACTTTTTTGCAGAGAACGCAGATCCTGCCAACCAAACAGCAAACTCCAGTCGGTGGAATCGAGGATCAAGCGCCATTGACGAAGTACGAGATTTTCAGAATTTTGATTTTCGGCCGAGAGAAGGTTCTGTCCTAATCGATGCCGGAACTCATCTGGCAGGCTATACAGATGGATATGTTGGTGATGCTCCAGATATCGGGCCATATGAATTTGGTGACACGCATTACTGGATACCTGGCTATCAAAGTGATAAAGCAAGAACGCCAATCCCTTCACACGGTTCGGTAGAGGCAAAGAGAAACACTGACCTCATATGGCTTGAGGGGCTCGATGTAGCCACCAACAAGATTTTTCTTGGCACAGATGCTGAAACCATGGCACTCGTAGGAGAACAGCCCGCACGAGGGAATATCTTTGACCCCGGCATCTTGGAGCCTGGGCAGTACTACTGGAGGATTGACACCGTTCGAGATGATGGGTCTGTCCGTGAGGGAGACGTCTGGACATTTACGGTACCTTCGGCTTTGGACAGCCCTATCTACATCCCAACGGTATACGTTGGCCAAGAGGGAAATGCCGCCGACTCAACACTTGAAACACCAATTGGACAGGTTGACTACGGCTATTACATCAGCAAATACGAAATCACAAATACGCAATACGCGTCTTTTCTGAACAGCATTTACTCATCGGGACAACTCCCTGTTGGATCTGTTGTTGATGGCACCGGACTCTATCATCCGGACATGGCAACGCTTGGAGGTATTGCTCGCAGTGGTGAACCCGGAAACTATTCCTACAGTGCCATTGAGGGCAAAGAAAACCACCCTGTTAATTTTGTGAGCTATTGGGATGCCCTTCGTTTCTGTAATTGGGTCACGACTGGAACGACCTCAGAAACAGGCATGTATAACAGCATTGTCGTCTGGCCAAGCGGAATGGTCCGAAGCATTGATGCCTGGGACACTGGTGGCGTTGCGATTGCCAATGAAAACGAATGGTACAAGGCAGCGTATTACAGCGGATCAGAAAATGGGGCTGGAGATCAGGGCGGCTACTGGACGTATGCAACGCAAAGTAATGATCTTCCAGAACGCCTTGTTGACGCGACCTATGGTTGGGAACGAGACACAGATGATCAACCAGCCGCGACGCTCATAGACGTCGGCACACATGACTCAAAGCCAAGTTTCTTTGGAACATACGACCAAACGGGAAATGTTCGGGAACTTATTGAGCCACCACCACCGCCACCAGGAACATCGCCCAGCTCGAATGTGGACTACCGAGGTGGATCCATTGAACTCAGGAAAACGGTCAATCTTGAGAAAGGTACCAGTATCGTTCTAAAACGACATTCAGAAAACTTGATAAGCGGCTTTCGTGTGGTCAGCAAGTTTCCAATTGGCACAGAGCCAGAAAATGCTGCACCATCGTGGATCGCGACAAGTTGGACGTTGGGTGCGATGAAAGTGGGTGAAGATCTTTCACGTTCTGTCGCTCATCAAGTCTATGATCCTGAAAATGAATCCCTGACGTTCTCCCTCTTGAGCGGGCCCGACTGGCTTACGCTGACAAGTGATGGCGTCTTTCAGGGCACGCCGACAGTAGAACACCTCGGTAATGACAGTGTCCAAATCCGAGTCACTGATCCACATGGGCTCTTCAGTGATACGGAACTGCCAGTGAACCTCAATGTGTTTGAATCACCCTCAATGGATCCTCTCGCAGATCAGCTTGTGTACAAGGATGCGTCTACACAAACCGTACCTCTTCAGGGTATTACAGCCGCAGCTGCATCACGCCCTATTCAGGTCACCGCGACCAGCAGCCTCCCCGAGCTCATCCCGGATCCAACTATCACCTACTCATCCGCTGACCCAACAGGCACGCTGGCCTTTACGCCTGTTGCAAATCAAAACGGTACGGCCACGATCACAGTCACCGTTGAAGATGGTGGCCAAGATGCAGACCTGAGCACACCTGCAGACAACGCAATCCTCCAACAGACCTTTCAGTTGCTCGTGCTCGAGATCCTCTCCAGCACGGGTTCAAACACATTGGCAAAAGACAGTCTTGAGAATGTCTATGTTGATAAGCAATCCGTGATGTATGGAGATGCCCAAGCAACGATTGATATCAGTGGATTCTCGGCGCTCGCAGCAGAATCCGTTGACGGCATCCATGCACTGATTGTCAGACGTGGGGCAAAAGACTACCGTCTTGTCGCTGATGAAACCTGGAGGATTTCCAGCCTGTTCCATTCACTTGGGAATACGAATATTCAGCCACTTGATATCAGTGCCCGTGGTTCAGCCTATATCCCAGAGATCACCTTCAGTAATGGGAATTTCATGATTGCTGGGGATGAATCTCCAACCATCATCGTTCGTAGAAATGTGACATACACCTTTGATGTGAATACGCCAGATCATCCGTTCTATCTGCAGACAGCAGGTGGTGGCTATCAGGAATCGCTTGTCTATACCGCAGGGTTCGATGGGAATGGGCAGACCTCAGGCAGATACACTTGGAGCGTCTCTGATGATGCACCTGATGAGTTGTTTTATCAATCTGGTGTTGATGCAAATGTCTTCGGACGCATTGTGGTCATCGATGTGCCCGGTGATGACTGACACGCCATCTTCAGTAGCGAGTGACATCGTGCTGCTATCCGATTTTCATCAAACACTCGACGCTGGCAGTCGTGTATCGGGATGTCCATAAAAGGTCAGACAGATCACAGACACCCTGACAATGGACGTCACAAGACAAAACTTAAACCTGCATACCCTGTGACACGAACCCACCATACTGTTTTTGCATGACATTTTAGAATTTATGACTTTAGTGCTACCATTGTGTCATAGAGGATGTCCACGTTTGCTTTGTCAGACAGGTATATACTACCACGATAACCGTTTAAACGATCCTCTTTCAAAACGACTTCTGCAAGGCGAGAAACAATGCATGTGAACAAAATACTCACAGCACTCGTGATGATCCTGCCTCTGTGTAAAGACAGCTGTTCACAAGAAATCGATTTTGTTCACGACATTCGACCTCTTCTTTCCGATGCATGTTATACGTGTCATGGGCCTGATGCTGAGGCCAGATCGACTGAACTTCGGCTTGATCGCCGTGAGTCAGCACTCCATTCAAAAGTACTCTCTTCCGGCGAAATGCTTCAGCGCCTGAGGTCAACTGATCCAGAAGAACGGATGCCGCCACCCGATTCTAATCGGGAATTATCCAGTGACGATCGAGCAAAACTGATCGCATGGCTTGAAGCTGGTGCACCATGGCCAAAGGATGACCGGCACTGGGCTTTTGTTCCACCAGAACGGCCGTCGGTTCCGACTGTCAGGCAATCTGAATGGATGCACAATGCAATTGATGCATTTGTGCTTGATGTCCTTGAACACAATAACCTTCGACCGTCACCCAGGTCTGATAAGGCAACATTGTTGCGACGTGTGACATTCGATCTCACTGGCCTGCCACCAACCATGCAGGAGCTCGATGACTTCTTGGCTGACTCATCGGCTACCGCCTACGAAAGAGTCGTTGATCGTCTGCTTGCGTCTGAAAAATTTGGTGAACATATGGCTCTGGATTGGCTGGAGGCATCACGATATGCAGATACTGATGGGTATCAGAATGACCGCCTTCGATATATGTGGGTATGGCGTGATTGGTTGATTGGTGCATTGAATAACAATATGCCCTTTGATCAATTTGTGACCGAACAAATGGCCGGTGATCTTCTACCAGACCGCAACGTTTTCACTCAGATAGCAACAGGTTTTAATCGGAACCATCGAATCAACTCAGAAGCAGGATCCATTCCTGACGAATGGGTTGTTGAGTACGTTGCCGATCGCGTTGAAACAGCAGGCACGGTCTTTCTTGGCCTCACCATGACATGTTCTCGATGTCATGATCACAAATATGACCCCATCACGCAGCGAGACTTTTACAGCATGTTTGCATTCTTCAATAACATTGCTGAAGCAGGCCTCGGCCCAAACAATGGCAATAGCCCACCGTTCATTTCCATTCCTGATTCATGGCCACATCTCTCTGAGGAAGAATCCGCATTTATTCAGCCAGACCCATTAAAGATAGATGTTGTCCAGGGAAATGTTCCACGGCCACAGAAAGGCTCACCCCAAACGGTCATGGTGCTCAGTGAATTGCCCAAGCCTCGCGATACGTATCGACTCATTCGTGGCCTGTATGACCAACCCGACACAAGTGAAAAACTGATACCGGCAACTCCTGCCGTCCTTGGTGCCTGGCGGAAACCATGGCCGAAAAACCGATTGGGGTTTGCACGCTGGCTGACAAGTCCTGAAAACCCACTTCCTGCCCGCGTTACGATCAACCGAATGTGGCAGCACTATTTTGGCATTGGTTTGGTTAAAACAAGTGAGAACTTTGGTGTCCAGGGTGACATGCCTTCCCATCCCAAGCTGCTCGATTGGCTTGCCACCGAGTTTGTTCGGTGCGGATGGGATACAAAAGCCATGCATAAGTTGATTGTAATGAGTGCAACCTACCAACAATCATCCGCGGTGAGCACAGACCTCCTTGACCGTGATCCGGAAAATCGTCTTCTCGCCCGAGGCCCTCGTCGTCGCCTGTCACCTTTTGCTATTCGAGATATGGCACTCTTCACAAGTGGACTCTTGGTAGAAGCAATTGGCGGCCCCTCTGTCAAACCATACATGCCACCAGGAATCTGGAAAAGCATATCGAACGCCAAGTACAAACAGGACCAAGGCAACAAACTCTATCGCCGCAGCATGTATACCTATTGGCGGCGGACAGTCCCGCCACCAACGATGATGGCCTTCAATGCAGCTGCTCGTGAAACATGTACTGTTCGAAGTGATGTGACCACGACTCCACTGCAGGCACTCACGTTACTCAACAATATTACATTCGTTGAGTCTGCGCGTTTCTTGGCTGAACGCATGCTCGATCAACCTGACAGTCATCCACGCAATCGAATACGGTGGGCATTTCGCTCTGTGACGAGCCGTCAGCCAACATCGAATGAGATTGCCTGCCTCGAAGAGGATCTTTCACACTTTCTGACGGATTTTATTGACCATCCCACATCAGCAAAAAAACTGCTCGCCATCGGCGAAAAACCTTTTGACAAAAAACTCGATATTCCAACACTTGCGGCGTATACCCTTATTGCAAATACGATCCTGAATCTTGATGAGGCGATGAGCCAAAACTGATGCTTGAACAAAATCCCATCATGGGATGAGCAGGAACACTATGAACACATACAAAGAACTGATAACTCAACAGACGCGTCGCTCATTTCTCGAGGGTAGCCTCCTCGGCCTTGGAGCTGTTGCATTGAGTGAATTATCGGCAGAGAACACGCTGGCAATGGCTGCTCAACCGCGTACTGGTGTGGATGGTGGCCTTGAATCGCTGCCGCATTTCCCTCCAAAAGTTCGTCGGGTTATCTATCTCTTTCAGTCGGGTGGTCCAGCACAGATGGACTTGTTTGACTATAAGCCTGACCTTCAGAAAAAGTTCGGTGAGGAAGTGCCTCGGTCGGTCTATCCAGATGAACGAAAAACGACCATGACATCTGGCCAGAAGTCTTTCCCCGTCGCTCCATCATCACTCACGTTTAGGCAACATGGCAAAAGTGGAACCTGGCTCAGCGATGCTCAAAAACATCTTGCTGGCGTTGTCGATGATCTGTGCGTCGTAAGGAGCATGTACACAGATGCTATCAATCATGACCCGGCTGCAACACTTTTTCAGACAGGATCAGTGATTGCTGGCCGACCAAGCATGGGCGCCTGGGTGAGTTATGGACTTGGCAGTGAAAATGCCAATCTCCCATCGTTTGTAGCACTCACATCCAATGGAACGGCTAAAGCAGGACAGCCACTGTATGATCGCTTGTGGGGAGCAGGATTTCTACCGGGGCGTTTTCAAGGGGTCAAATTTCGCGGCCAGGGAGATCCCATTCTCGATCTTTACAATCCACCCGGCATGACTCGTGAACAGCGACGACGAACACTTGATTCGTTAGTTCGATTGAATACTGAGCAGGCCAGTCACTTCAATGATCCCACCATTGCAACTCGTATTGCACAATATGAGCTCGCATTTCGCATGCAGATGAGTGTCCCTGAACTCATCGATGTTCAGAGTGAACCAAAAAATATCCTCGATCTGTATGGCCCAGAAGCAACTCATGTTGGGAAGTATGCCTACAACTGCCTCCTTGCGAGGCGACTCGCAGAACGCGGGGTTCGTTTTATTCAGCTGTATCATCGTGGATGGGATGCTCACAATAACGCACCCAAGGGCGTGAAGGCACAATGCAAGGATACGGATCAGCCAACGGCTGCTCTTATCAAAGACCTGAAACAACGTGGCATGCTCGACGATACGCTCATCGTGTGGGGAGGTGAGTTTGGTCGAACAATCTACTGCCAGGGCAAGCTTACTCCGCAGAATTATGGCCGTGACCATCATCCAAATTGTTTCACCTATTGGCTGGCAGGCGGCGGTGTCAAAGGGGGAATGACATACGGTCGCACAGACGATTACAGTGTCAACGTTGTTGAACATCCAGTGCATGTACATGATCTACAAGCCACAATTCTTCACCAGCTTGGCATCAATCACGAAAAGCTCACCTACCGCTTTCAAGGACGGCACTATCGCCTCACAGATGTCCATGGGAATGTGGTTGAGGATCTTCTCGCATAGCGACCTGTGTACCCAGACTCTTAATCCTGTCGCTCCTGCACCAGCACGGCCCAGCCGACATTCGCAAGGTCTGATGGTCGTCCAGGAATAATAATTGGCTCAGCTGCAGCAATACGCTGCGACGCACCCCCAATATCAATGGCTGTCACTTTCTGTGGCGATTGAGCCGCTGCCCTTCTTAATCGCTCGACTATCAATGGATCAGCTCTTACATCCTGTGCCTCAATCGCAACATCACCTCCATCAAGATTTGGATTTTCCAGAATGAGACCGCCAAGCGGTTCACCATCAATACTATCGTCACGAAGGTCGATGACTGCTACTGCAAACGGCTTGTTCGAAGCATTCCACTCGCCAATACCATTGAGTGAATGAAATAATACACCAACATCAAACGTCATCATCAAAACACCCAGACATTGCTTATTGCCAGCATCTGATGGAGCATTCCAGATAGGTGTGGAGAAGGCAACCTTCAACGTGCCCGTTGTCATACTTTTGTAGACGGTTGACCGATGCGACTCTCTGATTGGTCGGGATGGGGTGCCTGCAGGAAGATCTTGATTTCCGCCGTGGAAGTAATCCCGATGAGAAAAACGTTTTCCAATGGTTGAACCAGGCGGTGAACGGGCAATCTGCACGCCTTTTGCGTCACAGACCGCCCAACATTCAGCATCAACTGCTTCCCTATTGGCAAATGCAATGTCATCTAGGATTGCTTGTACCTGAATCCATTGAGATTCAGGTACGCCATCCGACGGAACAGATACTGAAAGCGCCTCCATAAGCGATTGGTTCTGAGCTTCGTGCTCGAGCATTCTCCATCGAGAATCAACCTGAAGGGCAGCCGTACCAGCGGCGAGTTTTGCAGCCATCGATAAGGCTGTTTGACGAGCTTCCTGCTCTTCGGTTGCCATCTTTTTGAGGAGGATAGCCGAACTCGCAGCGAGCACCAAAAGTAACGCTAATGACACAATACCCAGTTGTGCAAGTTTTCGATGTCGTCGACTCCAACGTGCGACTTTACGAAGGACTGGCTCGCGATATGCCGATACAGGAAGGTCAGCCAGATAATGCTCAATATCCTCTGCCAATTCCAGTGGGGACTCATACCGGTCTGCAGGATCTTGAGCCATTGCCTTCAAACACACCGATTCAATGGCAGGTGAAATGCCTCGTTTGACCTTGGTTGGGGGAACCAGTTTACCAGCAAGTACGCTTTCTCGTATCAATACAACTTGACCGGCATACGGTGGTTGACCCGTGAGAAGATGATACAGGGTCGCGCCAAGACCATAGATATCGCTTGATGCACCAACATACCTGCTTCCATCATGCTGCTCTGGACTCATATAGGCTGGCGTTCCAGAAAATGATCGGGTCGGCTGAGTGAGGGAATCAAGCACTGCGGTGGGCATCAGTACGCTCTCTTCTCCACTTGATCGTGCTTTTTCATCTCGAGCAACACGAGCTGCTAATCCCCAATCAAGGACAACAACTTCACCAAATCGTCCCAACATGATATTGGCTGGCTTGATATCACGATGAACAACCCCGCGATCATGTGCATAGGCAATTGCCTTACAAACGAGTGCGAATTGACTCAATAAAGCGGTCTGCCGGAAGTGATGATCTGATGCATCTCGCTCCTTTTTATGACTCTGCACATCATGAATGGCAGAATCGAGCGTTCGACCGGGAATAAGCCTCATCGCATAAAAAGGCTTCTCATCTTCTGTTGTACCGGTGACGTAGACTGGAACGATATTTGGATGTTCCAGTTGGCTTGTCACCTGGGCTTCAAAGACAAAGGCATCTCGACACGACGATTCATTGGCCGCGGTTGCCCGGAGAAACTTAACTGCCATCGATCGACCTGTGGCTCGATCATTGGCAACATACACCTCACCAATTCCTCCCCGACCCAAAGGCCGGTTGATGAGAATCTCGGTAATCGCCACAACCGTAGACGGAATGCCTTCCGATGGGCTTGATTCTGAGTAGGTGTCCTTATCATCCATGGCGTTTTGGTTCTCTTCCACAACGCAGAGAGCACTGCGTGAACGTCCACCACAGTCTACCACTCACCGACCAACATTGTCCCGACGTCTCAGAATAATTCCCGTAATCATGACCCCAATCCCAAATAGTCCGCTCAGAATGATCATTGGTATTCCAGCATTGGCACGACGAGTCCCCTTTGGAAAAAACCGTTCTGCCATATCAATATCAGCATTCTTCACGTTTGCTGCTGCTGGAATCAGTTGCATTCCACCGCCTGTTTTGAGCTGCTCAAAACTTTTTTTCATCTCATCTCGTTCATGATTCATGGATTTCTGAATCGCTTTCAAACGTTTCTCAATTTCAGCATTTGCCTTTTCTACTTTGTCCTGCACTTTTGCTTCAACTTCTTCGTTCAGCTGCTTTGAGCGGGCCTCGTACTCTGCTTTCATCTGATCGAGAGAGGCCTGCATTTCTTTTGACTTCATCTCAACATCACGGCGAACCTTGCTTTCAACCTCTTTTGCCTTTCGATCAGCATCCTTCTGTGCCTGCTGCAGTTTTGATTCAGCTGCCTTCGCCGCTTTCTGCAACTCTTCTGCAATGCGTCGTCGCCCAGGTAAAAGAAATGTTGAACGTCGACCTGCAACAAACCGAAAGGGTGACGTCTGTGATGGATCAACATCAGACACTGTAGATTCTGTTCCTTGTATATCAGCGTCACGCGAAGAGACCTGCTCAGACGACTGACGGATCCGTGGCCGTGCCATCGCTTCTGGAACAACAAGGCCTTCAAAGGCCCACCTTGATGGCATCACGGATGCAACTGGCTGGACTGCTGACGGAAGGTTCATGACCGGAACGAGAATGCCCCCAAGCACAATCATCGGAAGGAGCAACACGGGTAAAACACCAGCTGCTGCTTCGGACGTATTAAGACTTGCTGATACCACAAGTCCAATGGCTCCTCCAGCAAGGGCAGCCAACTCAAGCATCATCCAGTGATGCCATGTGGACCCCTGAAGGCCACACCCCCATCCAACGATTGTTACAAGCATAATCGTTTGAAGGACTGTCAGGAGAATAAGAATCGCCACTTTTGAACTGAGGTATGAAATGACTGAAAGGCCAACCATGCGCTCTCGTCGATAGACCGGCCATTCGTTGACAATTTCTCGTGCCGTTCCCGAACAACCAAACCAGATTGCGGCAAGCGCGACAACAAACATTGTTGTGGCCATATCAAGTCCCGAACGGGCCCATGTTTCAAGCGTGGGAGTCGAACGAAGAACACCAGAAAAAACTGCTGCGATCAATCCAGCAATCACTGGCGCCTGAGCAAAAAGCACAAGGGTGTTCCAGCGATCTGCAATCTTGACAGCAATACTTCGTCGTACGAGCGTCTTCCACTGCATGAACTGTGCCACCGACTTCGGACGAAGACGTGCTTGATGCCCCTTGCTCTCTGGACAGTCTCCAGCACGACCATCAACCCATATTGATCGAGAGGCTGACTCCTGCCACGCATGCACCCATCGTAGGACTGGTTTTGTACTTAGCCCACGCAACAAGCCATCCACATTGGTCGGTGCCTGCGCGCCCGGCTGACTCGGTTCAAAAAACTCAACGGCATCAGGCCATGCCCTGCCAAAATAAGCAAGACGGCCAATCTCATGGGTTGACGTGTCTCGCGCAATGACAGCAACCGCATCGAACAACTGATACGCATCAAGGCTGGGCTGGTGAATCGTTACGATGATTGTCTTACCAGAATTTGCAAGTGTTCTGAGTAATGCGATCACGGCTAACGCATCGGTACTTGATAACCCAGAGGTTGGTTCATCCAACACGAGAATAGGTGGATCTGTAAGCAACTCCATCGCAAGATTAACGCGCTTTCGCTGCCCACCACTCACACCTCTTTTGCGTTGGTCTCCAACACGCGTGTGTTCTGTTCCCTCGAGGCCGAGCTGGGAAATCACATGTGTGATTCGATTGGCAATCTCATCCTCGCTGGTATCTGCAGGAAGCCTGAGGCGTGCGGCATACCAAAGTGCTTGCCAGACCGTAAGATCTGCATGCAGGATATCATCCTGCGGAACAAATCCAATCCGACCACGAAATAATTCAAAGTGGTCATGAAGATCAAGCCCGCCAATAACAACTTGTCCACGTGAAGGAATAGCCTGACCATTCACAATGGACAGAAGAGTGCTTTTCCCAGCACCACTTGGCCCCATGACAGCAACAAGTTCACCTGGTTGAATAACAAGTGAAACATCTTCAAGGAGCTTCTTTTGACGATGACCGTGTCCTGTTGAGATTTCAACACCAACTGTTTCAATCGCATCGAAGCTCGTATCAACAGGCTCAAGCGTTCGTGCATCGCCCGCAAGACGATACCGTTGATCAGCAATTTGTACGAGTGCACCTGGATCAATCTCAACAGCTCCACCGATCCGTGTTCCGTTGACAAACGTTCCAGTCATGCTGCCAAGGTCACGAACAACTACTTTGCCGCGATCAACGGACACAGACGCATGCAGTGAAGATACAAGTGGCTGTTCAATGGCGACACCTGCTTTGTGTCCGCGACCAAAGGTAACGAGTGCCTCATCTTCAAGATGAATCAATTCTTTTGAAGATGACCGTGCCTGCGTTCGCTCAAGACAGTCTTTGAGCGCATTGGCAGGCAAGAGTGCATCACCAAACGTAAGCGGTTCACCAAGAGTTATTGCTTGACTGCTTATTCGTTTGGGAGGTGAACCAACAAATGTTCCATTCCGACTGCCAAGGTCTTCGAGTAGCAGGCCATCCTTATTCACAACTACTCTGGCATGCCGAATAGACACACTTGGATTCCGAAGAACAATATCGTTGTTCGGCCCACGACCAATGAGCACAATACGATCTTTCATCTGCTCCGTATTGTTTTTTTTAGAATTGGATGACATAGCCATTCTGAACCAGAGTATGCCCCAACGATGATTCAACGACTGTCGGGCCAACAGGTGCTGATTCTTCCAATGCTACTGTGAACCGCTCGTCATGCCACTTTTTCCAAATCAAATATAAATAAACGTGTATTTTTCGTACATTTCGTAACGATCATACGGCCGTAAACGGTTATTCATCCCAGCTCCACACACAACTTTCGCACCAATACACTCTTGCGTGATGACAAACCGAAACGAGGAATTCTTTTTGCATAAAAATAGGTGATTTCTTAACTGTTCTTTTGCACACTCTTTGTATGTCTTATGGTTGTATAAACATACAATCCATATGCTCTCGGTCCCAGAAGACGTGCTCAAGTAGATTGACATTAACAGCCATCCAAGAACACATACACGTTTGATGTATTTCCCATGACAACCACTCGTCTGCCTGATTCCCGCCTGACTCCTCCGAAACCAGAAAACTCTTTTCGTGACGTCATCTCTTTACAAGCAATTGTTGTCACTTTGACCATTGGGCTCCTTGCCTATATTCAACGAGAGCCTGTTTTCACTTTGAAAGTAGAAATAGGATTTCTCTTGCTTGTGGCCGGCCCACTGAGTGGACTCTGGCGAATCACGACGGCACGAAATAAGACTGACTCTGGCTATGAGCATCTCTATACACCTGCCGTCCGCCACTATGCCATGCAATCATTTCTGATTGGAATACTCATTGTGGGTGGAGCTTCTGTTGGTTATTGGTCTTATTTCCTTCCTGGACAAGATATCCCGCCAGCCCAGCAACAATAACTTTGAAAATCCCTGCCCTCATGGATGAAGATCAGCAGTTCTTTGAATTCTGTTGATTTGGACTGATCCTTCCTTCACACCATCTACTCAACGGTTGGATACTCGTCCGGCGTTGCATAGAAACCATTGGGCCATGTTTCGGGCTCATATCTGTCGGCTTCTTCGTTGAACGGAGTGATCCGGATCCAGTCAATCTCCAGAGTCGCCTGATCAAATTCAGGATCTCCAGCCCAACCAACTCGCTCTATCGGTTGGCCTTCCACCTGCTCAATAAAACCCGCTGCTGGAAACCAGATACCTAACCAAAAGCGAGATGCCCGAAAGGGAATGTTGTCTTGACCAAAGTCATTCCCTTCATGTCGATAAACTTCTTCACCGTCAATAAGCCAGACAACCCGCGGCTGCTCACCATCACCCCCTGAATGCCAGTCAATTGTATACGTGTGGTACTCACCATCATTGATAATCTCAACTCGTCCTGGGTGATGGGCTCCTTCACCCCCGAGTTTTCCGCCCCAGCTATTAACCCGTGCAAAGTCATACGAGATGGGATCATTCTCCTCACCCGTTTGGAGGGCGGTGGGAAACTCCCAATCAATTTCCGAGTTCCGGATTTTGTTCGGTTCCTCCCAGAAACCTTCATCATTTGGTCCATACTCAATGTAATGGAATGTCCAGAATGCAGAGGCTGCTCCAAGAACTTGTGGGATTCGAGCTCTCACTTCATAACGACCGGAAGCATAGTAGTCACGTGTTGCAATTCCCGCACCAACTCGCGTGGTACGATCGCCATGCCCCACAACGTCTCCTGTGTATTGATCACCATTGGCACGAAGCAGAAGCTTGCCATCTGAGAGTTCAACATTCTCCGGAACAAGCCCACCGTTGTCTCCACCCCATGCCTTGTCAACAATGAGCCAGCGTTCTGGATCGAGCGGTCCACTGAAGTCGTCATAGAAGACTTCCGTCATTGGCGTTGGTATCGGCTGCGGGGTATCAATCCATTCACCTCCTTGAGCGATCAGTGATACTGATTCAATCGTAAGGTTTCCCGGACTTGCCTTATACTGCTCGAGCATCACTCGAACAGTTTCATAGCCAGACGATGTTGTGAAAGGCACAACGACTGTGCGAGAAGGGGCGTCGTCTAACTGCAATGATGCTGCAAGACCATTGCGGCCACTCACCGAAATGGATGCACCAGGTCCTCCACCACTGACAACAGCTTCAAGGCTATATGCTGTGTCAGGGGCGAGTGCAAAAGGAATGTCCTGTACAAGTCGCGCGGACTCATCAGCCGTTGCAGCAAGCGTCACTGAGCCATCAGCGTTTCTTTCAGCATGGTCACTTACCCAACTAGAAAGGCCTTCATCGAAAATGGCATTCACAAGCATCTCCTCACCTGGATTGACGAGCGCTCGTGGTGCTGGCAGTTTCGGCCAACCTCCAGAAGGTGGTTGTACTGGAATAAGCTTGGAGTCTACGATTCGAAGGTCATCAAAGAATACCGGGCCTGGTTGACCTTGGTAACTCTCTACAAATAATCTCACCTGCGTGCTGTCAGTAGCGGTATAGAATGAAAAACGTTTTTCCTGCCATTCATCTCCTGTTGCTGAATTTGTTTTTGCATACTGTGTGCCAGCATCAACACCAAATGAAGCCCATGCACCTTCGGTTGAACGAACTCTCACCGCAAAACTGTATCGTGTCTTTGGTTGGAGCCCGGTAATCATTTGTTCAACACGAACAGTTTCATCTGGAGTCGCCGTGAGTTGCAAAACACCATCTTGCAGCATGGCTGCTCCTGCTGGACCTGACTGCTGCCATCCTGACAGATCACCATAGGAGAAGTCACCGTTTCGAACAAAGTTACCATCAACTCGTGGAGGAAGCTCCACTAGTGGAGGGGTTGCTGGAGGATCGATTGGTGGTGCAGCTGGTGGAACAACTGGTTCCGGTGCGGGCATGTTTGTAGCACGTTCAAGAAGAATATCATCGATGATAATTGGCGCGGTCTGCTGACGATATGCCTGAAGGAAGACTGTGACGTCAGATACGTTTTCATCAGTAGCAAAATCGATTGTCTGATATCCAGATACATTGTCACCTACCGATATTTCTGACCACCGACCGGCATGGCCTCGAACACCAGCATAGCCGTAGCTTCCGCCATCGCTTGTCAGTGAAAAAGACAGCCGGTAATTCGTTCCCGGTTCAACATCCACTTGTTGGAGAAGCGCAGCAGTTCCATCTGCACTCGGTTCAAGCCGCAATGCATTTCCAGCATCCGTTGGGATGACTTGAGCTCTTCCGCCTGCACTGCTGATATCACTCCAATCATTCAGTGCATCCTCAAAATCACCGTTTCTTAGAAGTGATTCGTTTTCGGCAGGAGGTGGTATCGCTGGTGGTTCTGATGGGACACCAGGCTCTGGCTCTGGAGCAGGGATTGGCTGTGGCACCGGACCTGGAGTCGGCATTGGATCATCAGCCAATTCGAGACAGATATCATCAATGGTCACTGGCGTATTCTGTTGTCGATACACTTGTACAAATACAATGACATCTGAAATGTTTTCAAGCGTTGCAAACTCAAGTGAATGTCGTCCGGGTTTATTTTCACCAACCGATATTTCTGACCAACGTCCAGCATGCCCACGGACTCCTGCATAACCATAACTACCACTTGTCTGGGCAAGTGAAAAAGAAAGACGATACCGAGTGTTTGGGTGCACGGCCACATGCTGAATGATCTCAGCTGTACCATTATCTGTTGGTGTAAAGAGTGCGGCTGGGTTATCCGCCTGGATAATCTCAACTTGTGCAGCTTCCGTATTCTGTACCGTCCATCCCGTAAGACCCTCCGAAAAATCTCCATTGGTCATACCAACGGCTGCCAGCATTTTTCGTACTTCGAGTAATTCTGAACGAAGGACAGTACGGAGTTGATGTCGCATTTTCCACCCCTCCCATTCCCATTGAGTGCCTTTGGCTGAAATCTGATTTGTTCTACGAATTCCATAGAACAAAAGTTCAACAAAGCATTTTTTTGTTGTGCTAGAAGTGTCATTGCAGAGCCTCGACACCACGCCTCGGCACATGCACAAACAACGCAAAAACTCTTCCGGTGACTGACTGTGCCGATCACAACACGCCCCCACGAGTACAACATCTGCCCTACTCTTAAACGCTGGAATCCCCTTGCTGCTGGTATTGGTTATCCGTCAAGCAACCAAACCACTCAGAGCACCCCATACATGTCGCTCATAACATGGTACGATCCGTGTCTATGAACTCTGGGACTCACGAATGGCCATAGGGAGATCTTCGATGACGCGATTGGTATCTGTTTTTTTCTGCAGTGTTGGATCAATGTTCTTGATGGGATTCACCTTGCCAACAACTAGCAACGGCCAGGAATTGCCAAACGTTGTTCTTGTTTATATCGATGATCTCGGATATGGAGATGTTGGATGCTATGGCTGTCAGGACATTCCAACACCTCATATTGATCGACTCGCAGATGAGGGCGTCCGATTTACCGCATCACACATAACCAACCCACCATGCTGTCCGAGTCGTTGCAGTCTTATGATGGGTCAATATGCTCAACGGTTTGGAAAATATGGCATGTCACGTGGACTTCCAATTCCGGAAGATCGCCCGACACTGGCCAGATTTATGAGCACTCTTGGTTATGTTACCGGACAAATTGGCAAGTGGGACATTGGAACAAAGCAGCAGGGGCCGCTGCAGTCAGGATTTAAAGAGGTTGCAAAAAAACCACCGGGAGCACATTACTCAGAAAAATCACTCAACGATCTCCCTCAAGATATTCAAAAAGCACTCAAGAAAACGGACGGCAAATCAAAATACTTCTATACCAATCGGGATGGTGAGATGGCATGGCTAACGGATTACGATGGCGACTCAATGGTTGATTTCATAGACCGAAACAGGGATCAGCCATTTTTTCTCTATTGGTCCCCCGAAGCCGTGCACTCTCCGAGTGCCGAGGTTCCTGAGCGACTGATGAAACGGACCACAGCAAAGGGCACTCGTCGTAAGTTAGCAGGAGCCATTGTCTCGGTCGACGATCAGGTTGGAAAACTCATCGCAGTCTTGGAAAAACATGGTTTACGTGACAATACGCTTATCATCTTTTCGAGTGATAACGGTGCCAATGGTGGTGAGGGTGGAACCTCAACGCCATATACGGGAGGCAAAGGAGAAGGAACGCAGAAGGAAGGATGGGTTCGAGTACCCTCCATCATTTCGATGCCTGGGACAATTCCACAAGGCATTCACTACGATGGTCTTATCGCAAATTTCGACTTTTATTCCACCATTGCAGCTCGGACCGGACATCCTATTCCTCCTCACTGCGACGGGGTTGATTTGGTTGCATGTGTCAATGATCCAAAACAGGTGCCCACTCACGAGTATCTTTTTTGGCTCAACAATGAACCGGGAGATGCCGTTCGTAGACATCTCATTGCTGTCCGCTGGAAGGAATGGCGACTCTATCGGAAATATGAACAGGACCACTGGCAACTATTCAATCTTGAAACAGATCCACGTGAAGAAAATGATGTTGCAGCAGAGCATCCCAATCTTGTGACTCAGTTAGCCAAGAAGCATGCGTCATGGGAAAAAACACTCGCGCCACTTGCCGAGATTCCACAAACATCGAAAGACCACACCTCAATTCCGCGAGGATATGGATGGATAAAAAGCACACAAGAAAACAAATCACTTTGAAAACGTTCTGAATTCGCTGAATAAAGAAAACGAAACGCAAAACGGCATGATGTACAGACAACAACTCCTCTCACGCTGGGATGACTTCACACAAACAACCAGGTTGATTCATCCTCAACCGCATAACATTGAGAGATCTTGATGAAAGGATACCCCCTATGAATAAAACTTTTTCCATTCGACTGGGTAGTGCTTTTTTGGGAATCATGATCTTTTTGCCACCATCACTCCCTGTGATTGCAGCTCCTGCAAACAAACCGAACGTTGTCCTCATTATGGCAGATGACATGGGTTTTGAAGCCATCTCGGGCAATGGCAGTGAGTCAAATCAATCTCCACACATTGATGCTCTTGCAAAAAATGGGATCCGCTTTACCAACGGTTTTTCAAATCCTATCTGCACACCGTCACGGGTGAAAATTATGACGGGGCAGTACAACGTCAGAAACTATGTCCGGTTTGGACACCTGGATCGTGGGCAAACAACCTTTGCCCACCAACTCAAACGCTCTGGATATAAAACGTGCATTGCAGGCAAATGGCAACTTGGAAAGGAATCTGACTCTCCACAGCATTTTGGTTTCGACACATCATGCTTATGGCAACATACCCGATCAGGGCGATCAAAAGATCAAGGCGTTACCTATGACCGACGTTTTGTAAATCCCTTAGTCGAGGTGGATGGCAAAGAACGTGACTACGTTTCTGGAGAATATGGCCCACAAATCTGTGCGGACTTCATTTGTAATTTTATCAATCAGAATCGCTCTGAACCTTTTCTGGTTTACTTTCCAATGATCCTTACACATTGTCCTTTTGATCCAACACCAGATTCCACAGACTGGGACCCACAACGCCTAGGCTCCACGACGTATAAAGGAGACTGCAACGACCCACAAAGGCATTTTCACGACATGGTTGCCTACGCCGATAAACTTATTGGCCAAATTGTTTCCCAACTCGAACAGTCAGGTGTTCGTCACAATACGCTTATTCTTTTTACTGGTGATAATGGGACAGACAAACCAATCGTCACCCAGTGGAACGGTACAACTATTGCTGGAGGGAAGGGAACGATGACTGATCGTGGAACCCGCGTGCCTTTGATTGCAAACTGGCCAGCGGGTATCACGCAGCCTGGTCGGGTTGTTGATGACCTTGTTGAGTTTAGTGATATTCTGCCAACACTCTGCGACGTTACCGGATCGAACCTCCCGGCAAACTATTCAAATGATGGTCTCAGCATCCTCCCAATCCTCGAAAATACATCGGTGAAACGTCAAAAGGATTGGATCTATATCTGGTATCGTGCACGTGCTGTCATGGTTCGCAATAAACAGTACTCCCTTGTTGCTGAACCAGATGGCAGCAATGCCACCTTCACTCGATATCAGGGGGCGTATGATGGGGAAGTACTCCCTGCGAAAAACCTTTCACCATCAGAGCAAAGTCTCAAGAAACAATTTGAGAAAACCCTTGCTCGACTTGCATTAACACGTCTTTCGAGCGTAAGCAAAGAGTCTCAAGTCAATGTTGAAGGATTTCCCAAGAAAAAAAAGGGAAACAATAAATAAAAAGCATGACTACCTATCGTGATCTGTTTGCATTCACACGTTTACAGAGATAGATTCGTGCTCGTGTGTCACAGAAGGGTTTTCCTATCACTCACTCCCACCAATTCAACATGCTTCATTCCATTTCACGTCGTCACATGCTGGCAACTGCTGCATGTGCTGGCATAACGATTCCCATGCCGTCCGTGACAACGGCGGCTCAATCGCCAACTTCTTCGTTGAAATTTGGCGTCTCTACATACTCCTTTTGGCAGTTTCGAAAAGAACCTTCACCTATTGAAGACTGTATTGAACAGGCAGCACACATGGGTTTCGATGGGGTAGAAATCCTGCAGGTACAAATGGGAGACAATCAATCAAACACACGATTACAGCGACTGAAGCGGCAAGCCCATAGTCTTGGTTTAGCACTCATGGGGTTCTCAACACATCAAGGATTTGTACACCCTGAAAAATCCAAACGAAATGATAATGTTGCAAAAACGCTCAACTCCATTGATACGGCATACCGTCTTGGCATCCCAACTATGCGAGTGAATACAGGTCGCTGGGGTACATCAAAAAACTTTGATGAACTTATGGCAAACAAGGGCATTGAACCTCGCCTCCCAGGCTACACTGATGCAGAAGCATTCGAATGGGTGATCGCGGCGTTCGAGCAAATTCTTCCGCGAGCAGAACAATGTGGTGTTGTCCTTGGTCTTGAAAATCACTGGGGACTTGGTCGAACTGCTGAGGGTGTGATGCGCATTGTAGAAGCCATCAATTCGCCTTGGCTTCAAGTCACTCTTGATACTGGCAATTTTCTTGAAGATGCAAAACAACAGATGGAACGTCTCGCTCCGCAATGTTGTCTTGTACAAGCCAAAACATACGACGGTGGGGGGAAATGGTACTCGATTGATATTGACTATCCATGGGTTGCTGAACTGCTTCGACGGCATCAGTACAGGGGATGGATATCACTCGAATTTGAAGGGAAAGCAGATCCGCAGACTGCAATACCAGCGAGTCTCGCACGACTCCGGAACGCATTTAATACAACCTCCAACCGATGATGTGCCGTCAAAGCCCGTATCGCGTCAAACATCCCTAATGAAAGTCACTTCAATGACGCACCGTTTTCGGGGACTCCTGGCATGCTGCATCTTTTTTCTTTCTCCTTTATTCTCACTGGCACAAGGAAACCACAAAGATCTTCTGCGCCTCCTTGATGCCTCTCCTGCGGATGCCGACATTATCCAACTCCCGATTCGATTCCACCTTGTACACGGTGCGACGATGGAGAAGAAAGGAGTCTCAATGAACATGTGGATCTCGGAGACAAATATCCGCCGTGAGATCATTCCTGAAATAAATCGCATCTGGCAACCAGCAAGAATTACATGGGTCATTGAAAGCATTCGTGAAGTCCACGTTGCTGACACTCCAGACTGCACTGCCCACCTGAAGGAAATTGCGCAATCAAACCGTGAAACATCTGGCCGAACAAAAATGATAATGGAGGTAATCGATACCAGCCATCGCCATCCTGCGATTCATAACCTTTATTTCTTTCCCTACGTTGGAGAAACACTCCAAGGCTTTGCATTCTTTGGTGGCGGATTATCGATTCCGGATAATCCTGATGGTGGAACCATGTGTGTCGTCTGTGCGTGGACTGATAAACCATCGGGGGCAAGACACCCTCCACATAAATTTGATCTTTGTGAGCCGCTTCCCTTTAAACAGGGGTCAGTGAGTCGAACATGTTCTCATGAACTTGGCCACAATCTACTCCTCCAACACCCTGACAAAGAAACACAGACGATTACAAAACGACTTATGGGAGGAAAACAAAAAGGGTATGGCCTGACATTCGACGAAGTGGCTCTCGCACGATCAGTCGCACGCAACCGAATATCAACAATAAAAAAATGGCTTGCTACTCATCCATAATGTATGTGATGCGTCACTTGTTTATCTGCCTTTCACATACCCGGCCTTCCATGGTGGCTGACCATACTCATACGCCCCACGATCCGGCGTACTCCCATTGAATGTACTCATATTTATTTGATTGCTTGAGCTGCTTGCATCAATGGCAACACTTCCAACTCGAGGCCGAAAATCAAAAGCATCTGGGTTCTTAAGAGCACTTCGATGGGCTGGCTCATTGTTTCTTAAGACCCCGAGGGGAGCTACCTTTGGATTCTCCCAACTCCAACTCCCGGTGACTCGGGACCAGTTATTCACGGCCTGACTATGACTATTTTGTGCTTGCAGCTCCCGTGTCTTGCCTGGAAGACGGTTCCTTGGCAACAGAATATCGATTTTGGGATTATCAAAACACGTGTTGTGAAAGACTTTGTGATCATCTCCTTTGACAACAATAGCTTTTTCATTGCAGTTCCAGACAACGTTGTGGTGAATCAAAAGACCACGCGAACCATCATCCCCCCGAATACCATTCCCACCCCAATGAAATGCCTGATGATCGTGAATCCAATTATGATGAATTTCAGTTCCTGTAATATCAGCACCTGACGACTGAATGATTGCACCATCGCTCTGCCTCAAACCACAATGGTGCAAATGACAATATTCAACAAGAGACTTCCCATGATTCGACAACCGAAGCCCTTCGGAACCACCACAATGGTCAAGCGTCACATACCGAACTGTCACTGGAGCTGCAGCAAGAAGATCAATTCCAAATCCATAATCGAGACCCTGCCAATCAAAATCCTCAAATAGACAGTTATGGATCTCATTGCGCTGGCCACTGACTGTCACTATCGGCCCTTCACTGTGCCTCGCTACGATATTCGATAGACGATTATCATTGCCTATGATTTCAGTGAGTGCATCAATACTCGACTCACCAAACCATTGTCGTGAGCTCCAGCCAATTAATCGCTGATCTTTGAGTGGTCTATTTTGACCAAATGGATCTGCAATGGTTGAACCAAAGTCAATTTCGATATCAGACAGCGCACAAAACCGCACATTCACCAACCTCAATGTTGTAGCCACAAAACGGATGCCGCGAATATGGAGATGCCGACAGTCTTTACCAAGAATTGCTACAGCATTCTCTTTCGTCAACAAATCAAGATCCGTTGGCTGCACTCCCTTTGGCAGGCAGATTTTCAGCACAGAACTCTTTTGATCAAAAAACCACTCATAGGGTGCGTCGAGGGCTGCTTCACCGTAAATACAATACCGGTCGATTTCTGCTGGATGGTTTGCATGATGGAGTCGTGAATCAGCATCCGTTGGATACGTAAATCGATCACTCCCAAGACCATGCTTCTTGATCATACGGCGATACGTCTGCCACGAACCAATATTCAGCACCGCAATACAACCACTAAAATCAAGTCCACTGTCTTCCAGTCGTGAATCTACCATCATTCCATAGACTGACTCTTTACTGGCGTGCGGCCATTTCGAATTGTCCCATCGCTGCTCAAACGTCATGTTGGGCCAGCGAGCCGGAACCAGCATCTTGCTTCCATGGAAGAGTTGACACACTCGATTTTCGACAGGTGCCTGAAAAATCCCCGGTTGCACTTCTGTCCAACGGACATTGAGCCTTTTTAATCCCGTAAATTCAACCTCTCCATCCCCACGAATGAGGATGGGATCCGTTGCCGTACCTTGAGCTCGCACAACGAACGACTGGTCATACTGCCCTGGACGCAAACGAAGAATATCCCCAGGTTTGAGATCATCAACAATTGCTTGCAGATTATCTCTTGGGCCTGCTGTTATGACATCCTTTGCGAAACTGCTTTGTAGCCCGCCCAAAAAAAAGATGAAGACGACACCCTCAATCAGCAGTACTGTATTTCTGGTAGACACTCGAAATCGTCGATCATTCATAATTTTTCCAATGCGATACCTCGCGCTGAAATATCTGGTTTAGCTCCCTTTATCTGGTTTGGTAAGGACATCAAGTTTGCGTTGCTCTTCCTTAAGTCGGGAGAGAAACGGAGAGTAGATTGTCTCATCCGTTGTCCAACGTTTTGGCTCTGGATCCGGCTGATCAAGTTTTCCGGAAGGATAGTCACGCCCACGAATACTTTCATCGACTGACCGACAAAACTCTTGATATTCATTGAGCATGTGATTGAGGACATCGCCTTCCTGAGCTGCAAGATTATTCAATTCGCCTGGGTCAGCATCCAGATTAAAAAGCTCTACTCTTTCCATGTCCTTTTCATCCGTTACTGGCTTTTCATTCTTTTTCCGAGTTGGTGAAGAGACCACTATTTTGTAATTGCCATCAATGAATGCACCTTTTCCGGCATAACGAAAACCCATTGGCTGAACGCGACTGTCAGTCTCACCAAAGAAAAGTGGCTTGATACTTATTCCATCTCGCACAGCAAGCATTGAATCTTCAGGCAGACCGACGATATCAAGAATCGTTGGAAAGATATCACAGGCACCAGACTGATAGGTTGATACGCGTGGTTTGATTGTTTCTGGCCATTCAATAATGGCTGGTACACGCAAACCACCCTCGTACACCGATCCCTTAAACCCGCGAAGCGTTGTCATACCACTGATGGCGTCGTTGGGCTGACCTACTGTTGGCTGAAAATCCTTATTGGGAAGACCACCGTTATCCGAAGTAAACCAGAGCACTGTTTGTTCGGCAATTCCAAGCTTTCGTAGACCCTGCCTAAGCCGTCCAATACTTCTATCCATTGCCACAAGCTCACCATAGTGACGCTTCGCCTGAAAAGAAAGATTTTGAAATGGTTCGCGATCAAATGCCTCTGATGCCCATGGACTGTGCGGCGTCCCAAACCAAATGACAGTGAAGGTCGGGACATCAGGCCGTCCCGCTATCTGTGCACCCAAAAATTTCAATGCCTCTGAAACAACAACCTCTGATGAATCACCCTGTTTTTTTTCAAAGACTCCCTCAGGCCTGCCACTTCGGCCCATAAGGGGATGCATGTCAAAAAAATTTGTAACTGACAACCAGTGTTGAAATCCAAATACATCTGGCCTCCGTACATCGTTTGGCAAAATTGGAATTCCAGCCCCCCGAATTCCATTCAGATGCCATTTCCCAAAGTGGCTTGTTGTATAACCAATCTTGGCAAGTGCCTGCGGGATTGTTCTTTCTTGAAGTCTTAATGGATAGCCATGTGTCATGACCCCCGTCCGTTCGTGCGTTCGCCCAGTTAGTACTGTAGCACGTGTGGGTGAACACACTGGCCCACCTGCATAAAATCGATCCAGTCTCAATCCATTTGCTGCCATCTCATCGAGATGAGGTGTCTTCAGAAATGGATGTCCGTAATACCCAGTCTGCCCCCACCCCATATCATCAGCCATTACAAGAATAATATGCGGGCGGTGAGACGTCTTCCCCTGTGCCTGCCGTTCCAGACACAAACATGCCAACAGCAGCACGAGTGAAATAACATACCCGTAATACGCAAAAGGTGTTCTTTTCATAGGAATTACTACAAACGTTTTCGGAATGGTTTTTATGTACTATACCTATTACGTGGATCAACAACATACACAATAGCCACCTACGTCATATGCCTCTCCTATGGAAATGCGATTGATCGTGTTCCCTCAATCAATTTTTCACTTGTAGCATATTTTTGACGATATCCGGGTACTTCGAATGGCTCACAAAAACCAAAAAAAATCCTTTCTTAATCAATACAAAGTTGTTGAAACCGATGATATCTATACAGCTCGCCGAAAGCACACGGTTATCTTTGGAATCACACATAGCAAGAAACTCATAAATAGAAAAAAGAAATATAAACTTCTCCACAATCGCGCAAGCTTATTGCACACGACTATCAATTACTGTGACCTTGAAGGATCAACAATCAACAACACAGAACAGCCACGCCATCACTATTGGCTTCTTCTGAACCTTGATGGAGCAGCTACCGTATCGATAGACGGAGAAGAATTTCATTCTTCCCCGAACCAAGCCGTTTTATTCGCTCCATGGGGACATTTTGAACTGCGAGCAACACCCTCACGAGCCTTCATCTATGAAATCTCACCACAGGTGATGGATTCAAAAATACCACCGAATCTTCAAGGACGACGCGGGCATTATTTCCTGACGCCTTGGGTGAACCTTATGCGCCAGTCACTCCAAGGTGCCTCAGATCTTCTTGATGAACTTCGGGTCTCTGAAGTCAGCGGCAAATCATTAGCCTCGATGACAAGGCAGGCTGAAAATTCATTATTAAATTGCATGCGCATTTGCCTCACTGGATCTATGGACGGCACAGATGCTTCGATGACCGTTGGGTCCATGTCAATGGCCGAGGTTCGTGAATATATGGAAACCAACCTCGCTCAAGATCTGTCCGTCAAAGAACTTGCCAAAGCTGCCGGTGCAAGTGTTCGATCACTGCAAGTGACTTTTAATGACCATTTTGGAATGAGCCCAATGAAAATGCTTCGGCAGATCCGTCTCAATAAAGCGCGTGAGCTTCTTAAGGAAGACTCAGGATATGACAAAGTTGCAGATGTCTGCAAAGTTATAGGACATGGTCACCCTGGAAGATTTTCTACCGAATATACAAATCGCTTTGGTGAATCACCATCTGAAACACTTGCTTCACAGTCCGACTAGTTTTTATTTCAATGCAATGTGTAGTTTATTTAAAATACAATCCATGTGTTATGCATCACTTGTTTATACTCCCCGATGACTTCTCGCCTCTTATTCACACATCGTTAGCTTGAAAAGCATACTTAAATGAAACGAACACTCATTCTTTTGTTGTCGATCATCTTCATTGAGACTCTTTCTGGGTTTTTTCCTGAAACTCTGGCAAATGATCTCACGCCAAGTGACTGGCCTCAGTGGCGTGGTCCGTCACGCGATGGACAAATACATGACACATCGTGGCCTGACTCCATCGATGAAGATCGCCTGACATTGATGTGGGAGGTAGATCACGGCCCGAGTTATTCCGGCCCTATTGTTGTGGGAAACAAAGTCTTCACAACAGAAACACGGGACAAAAAAACCGAAGTCGTATTCTGTCACGATCGGAATAATGGCAAAGAACTCTGGTCTACTGAGTGGCCCGGTGCCATGACCGTGCCGTTCTTTGCAAAACGAAATGGGAGTTGGATCCGGGCTACTCCAGCCTGCGATGGGAAAACATTGTATGTCGCTGGCATGTGTGACGTTTTATATGCCCTGGACTGTGACAACGGAGACATTCGATGGAGTATCGATTTTAAGAAAACGTTTGACACACCTCTTCCATCTTTTGGCTTTGCTTCTTCCCCAATCATTCTTGATGACGCTGTTTTTGTCCAAGCAGGGGGTGGTTTTATCAAACTGAATAAAGATACGGGTGACGTTATCTGGCGAGTCGCTACTGACGAAGGTGGGATGAATGGGGGCGCTTTCAGTTCGCCCCTGTATACGAAACTGAATAACCAACACATCATGCTCGTCCAGGCGCGTACTGCACTCAAGGGCATTGACCCTGATTCGGGAGAAGAACTTTGGTCGCAGGATATTCAAGCATTTCGGGGCATGAACATCCTCACGCCAACCGTGTACAACAATACTATTTTCACAAGCGCACACTCTGGGCGATCACAACTCTGGCAGGTTGAATCATCATCAGATGGCATACCAGAAGCTCTCAAGGAAATGTGGCTTGGTAACTCCCAAGCATATATGTCCTCACCAGTACGTTCAGGTCGCCATCTTTACCTTCACCTCAAAAACCAGCGTATTGCATGCATCGATCTAGAGAATGGTGAGGAAACCTGGCGCACAACACCTTTTGGTCAGTACCAGAGCATGATTTTGTGCCAGAACAAAATTCTCGCTCTTGATGAAGGTGGCGAATTATTACTGATCTCCGTTGATCCAAAAGAATTCAAACTTATGGCTCGCCGAACTATTTCAGAGGATGAGACATGGGCCCATCTCGCAGTCAGTGGTGATCAGATCTTTATTCGTAGTCTTTATGGGCTTGCCGCTTATCGTTGGCAATAGGTTTTCTACCTGATGCCTCTCGTACACATGACGACAAGCCCGTTCTAGACAAGCTCCTGAAGCTGTTTTGCATTGCTTCAACAGAACATCTTGAATAACGAACAAATGATTCATGCCTTGCAACTCTACTGACACTTTTTATTCTAAAAACGTATTAGAACATCCTTGTTCTCTTCTACTTTTCCCACGACATAGAAAAACCATGATCCGCATTCCTCTCAAGCAATTTTTTCTTTCCTGTAGCATCATTCTCTCTATTTTCTGCGGCCGCGATGTTGCCGCAGTCGATGCAACCCCAGAAATGAACCGAACACATATACCAGTCGCTGATGAAAGAATGCCCGGCACCGAGGTTATCGATCCCAAAAAAGCGCCAATGATCAAGCCTCCAACGGTTACGGCACCCAAGGGTGCTCCTAACGTTGTGATCGTTCTTTTGGATGATCTTGGTTTTGGTGGACCAGCCACCTTTGGAGGCCCTATTAATATGCCTGTGCTTGATCGTCTCGCCCAGAACGGACTGCGCTATAACCGATTTCATACAATTGGTTTATGTGCTCCTTCACGCGTTGCACTCAAGCAGGGACGAAATCATCATGTTGTCAACATGGGCTCCATTCCAGAAATAGCAACAGGATTCCCAGGAAACACAAGCCGCGTTCCAAATGACACTGCACCTCTGGCTGAGATTCTTCGACTCAACGGTTACAACACCGCAGCCTTCGGCAAATGGCATGCAACCCTTGGAAGAGAAACCACGGCATCGGGTTCACAGGATCGCTGGCCAACCCGTCAGGGATTTGAAAAATTTTATGGTTTCATTGGTGCAGAAGAAAACAATTTTGAGCCCTCATTACATGATGGTGTCACCAACATCGAAGTACAAGCAGGTGACGACTACCACCTTGCCGATGATATGACACGCGAAGCAATCGAATGGGTTCGGCAGCAGCAGTCGATGACACCAGATAAGCCATTCTTTATTTACTATGCAGCTCCAGGAGTACATGCCCCGCATCATGTTCCATCCTCATGGGCTGACAAATACAAAGATGCATTCAATGAGGGATGGGATGTTCTCCGCGAGCAAACACTCAAACGTCAAATCGAAATTGGTGCCGTTCCTCAGAACACCAAGCTGGCCAAGACGGCAGATAGCATTCCTGCATGGAAAAGTCTTTCAAAAGACCAGCAGAAGATCTTCTGTCGGCAGGCAGAAATCTTTGCTGCGTTTGCTGAGTACACAGATTACCAAGTTGGTCGACTGATTGACGCCATTGATGAATTGAACAGACTTGATAACACCATTGTTGTATATATTACTGGTGACAATGGAACCAGTTCAGAGGGGAATCAGACTGGTCATTGGAACTGGGGGCACATGTTGAATGGTCAATCTGAGACAGTTACAGAACAAATGGACCGACTTGAAGAGTGGGGAAGTGCGACCACATACCCTCACATGGCTGTTGGTTGGGCCATTGCATTTGATACTCCTTTTGCCTTCACGAAACAGGTTGCCGGAGATTTTGGTGGGACACGCAATGGAACAGTTATCCATTGGCCAGCTGGAATCAAAGCACGAAACGAGTGGCGTCAACAGTTTTCCCACGTAATTGACATTGCTCCAACCATTCTGGACGCATCAAATATCCCAGAGCCTGAATATGTCAATGGGATAAAGCAGTTTCCAATGCAGGGAACAAGTTTGACGTCAACATTTGAACGAAGCGATGCTCCTGAGCTTCATTCTGTTCAGTACTTTGAAATTGTTGGAAATCGAGGGATCTACCAAGACGGTTGGATGGCTCGAGTCACGGTAAAACTTCCTTGGGAAACAGAAAGCAAGCACGCCGTTACAGACAATGATGGTTGGGAATTATTCAATACTATGGAGGATTTCAGTCTGTCTCAAGACATTGCGAAGGATCACCCAGAGCGCCTCGCTGCCATGAAAAAACTGTTTGTTGAAGAAGCCATAGCAAATAATGTTTTTCCACTTGATGATCGATTGCTAGAGCGCCTCCTTCCGGAAGTTGCAGGAAGACCTACGCTCATGGGTGACCGGAAATCTATTACCCTCTATCCGGGTACCATCGGAATCAATGAAAATGCTCTCATCAATATGAAAAACCGATCGTTTACAGTAACGGCAACTATTCATATGGATGACCCAAATAAGGATGAGGGCGTCTTGATGGCTCAGGGTGGACGTTTTGGTGGATGGTCGCTTTTCATCGAAAATGGCCACGCAGGGTATTGCTATAACGACCTTGGTGAGCTTCATGTCGTAAAGTCTTCGGAGCCTTTGAAAAAAGGCCCGCATACTATCACTGTTGACTTCGCATATGACGGGAAAGGAATGGGTAAAGGTGCCACTGTATCCTTAGGCGTACCCAATCAACCCATATCGAATTTGCGACTCAAAAAAACCATAGCTAGTCGATTCTCTATCGATGAAGGTGCTGATGTAGGCCTTGACCGAGGAAGTCCCGTACTCACTCGCAATGTAGGCCGTGATTCACAAAGCCGCTACACTGGAAATCTTCAACGCATCCTCATTGAAGTACAGTAACCGTGTTCGGAATTTGAAGTACTGTCCCACGCAAACAATGTCTCAACATTTACGTTCTTATACTTTTTATCTGCATATCACCCAAAAGATTCCGTGATTCTATTCCATTTATAAGACTTTCCACACGTGTTTACCTATTCCTGTGAATGATGAAGAGTTTTATTTCCTGTCCACCGACTGAATTCCACTATGGAAGACAACGCTGTACTGAATAAGAAAACGGCCATGCGATTCATGAAAGATAATGAATCCATTTTTCTCTCTGGATACACTTCCTTAGATGATGCTGCCGCTGAGACTCTTGCTTCTTATGAGGGCGATTTGAGACTGGGTGGACTCAATAACATCTCTGACTCATCCGCAGAATCTCTAAGTTTTCACAGAGGAAAACTCTTTCTGAGTGGCCTGGCAGAGCTATCTGATGCGGCAGCGAAAAGCCTAGGAAATCATGTCGGTGGTCTGAATCTCTGGGGATTGAGAAATCTTTCAGACGCAGCTGCCGTCAGCCTGTGCAAGAATATTTCTGATTTGGACATTGATTTCGAAAAACTCAACCGATCTACAGCGGCCATCTTCAATCGCCAACTTTCACTTATTAATGAAGACATGTCTCCCCAAGAAAAAGATACTGTTCTTACGAAAGAAGTTGCTGAACAGTTTCTGAGAGATAACGAATCTGTTTTCCTTTCGAATTATACATTCATCCAATATGCTGCAGCACAGATTCTTAGTCGACATGACGGTGAACTGTATTTGTGGGGACTTACGAGCATATCGGAAAATAGTGCAGATGTCCTTGCCAGCCACCGAGGTGACCTCAACCTTGGTGGGCTGACGCACCTTTCAGATAAAGCAGCAACAAGTCTTAGCCACCATAAGGGTGCCTTGTTTGTCAGGCTCTCTACCATCTCACCGTCAGCGGCAACCATCCTGCGAAATCATCGAAGTCTTCATCATCTTCCTTAGGACGTTGCGGCAATAATTCTTAACAGTCTTGGACTCTCCCCAAACAGAATCTGCATGATATGAGTGGAGAACCAGTCCAACCTTAAGGAAGTCCATCCCTTTTGGAGTCTTTTGAGTGCTTACAATGAACGCATTTCCTTACATATTTTTCCTTTGAGTCTTAAAGCGTTTTCCCCTCTCGAATCTCGAATATAGTTTTGATTCGATTCATCATTTTCAACTTTTATTGAGTATGACCTTGTCTTATCCACCAACCAGTACGAGTCGTGTTTGGCTCGTTGTACTCAAAGTTAGTCCTCTTGCTGGTCCACGGCGTCGTACCGATCGCCACAGCGTTTTAGTAAAAGCACTTCCACGTCAACCGGGCCATCAATTGGATCACTGGGTCAAAACATCCCGTCGAGCTAAAAGGCTACGCGTTGTAGATGCTCTTTACGATTTGATGCCCCGACCGTCTGATCCAGGTGGTCGTGATGCTCCATTCATTCGCCCCAAAGAAAATGAACTAATAAAAACTACCGCGAGCACTCTTCGACAACAACTTCTCTGTGATGGCTATACCGTCAATGGATGCCTCACTGTCTGGCATCTCTATACCATCGAACTCAAACCATTCCGACGCGTACAAAATAAACCAGTACATGGCTACGTCTATGTCGGCCAAACAAGTCTTAAAGTACAAGACCGTATTCGCCAGCATCGAGAAGGACACCATACCCCCAGCGGGCATCGACTACACAGTGCGACATGTCATAAATTCTTCAAACGCCCGCGATTAGATCTCATGCCCCAGGACTTTCACCAAACGTTCTACTGCCAAGAAGATGCACTCACAGCTGAGGCTGATCTGCGAATCTACTTTGAGTCTGCAGGATATCTCGTTGAGGGCGGGACAGAGAGACTCACTCAACGGAAACAGGCACTTGGCATCACATGATTCTTATACCCTTCGATGCATCAGGGCAGACACACGTCACTTCTTCACACCAGCACTTTCATTAAGGAAACAACACATGTGCACGTGTGGCCCAACACCCTCTATATCAAACTCATCAGACTCAACTGCCCAACCTAACCTTTGATAGAAACCTATCGCCTCAACACGAGCGTTACACCATATATATTTCACTGGCGGCACATGAGAAACTGCATATTGCAAAAGGTTACGGCCAATGCCGCATCTTTGATGCGACGCATCTGTCGCCATACCACGAAGTTGCAAGGCATCGTCATCCTTCCATTGTGACGCATAGACTGAGAGACAGGATAGGGCCCTGTCATTCCACAATGCAGCAAAATGCAACGTGGACGCATCCATATCTCCATCAAATTCAGCTGATTCTATCGCTAAGCCAGGTCGCAACACGCGATGCCGTAGCGACAGAATCTCGGTTACGGCAGAAGTCCTATACTGAATCTTCTGAAAATCTATTCCGGTATCTGTCATTGATTTTGATTGTTATGTGATATTACGCCATCTATCACTGAATGAAATCCTAGAGTACAGCAATGAATGCTTATTTTATACACTCATGAACATTGTGGAGTGATTGAGTCATATTGTATTTCTGCGAGCCGACAACGTACGGGAAATGAACACCATGATATTCTGCCATCCATCACGTTTGCTGGGACTTATGCCCCCTACACTACAAAGTATCTGCCTGATCGCATTGCTAATCACACCCCTCCAGATGTCAGGGGCAGAGAGTCTTCTTCCGGATGTCAAAGCAAAGAACATACGACGTGTTTTTCATAATGGTGAGCATAATGCCTTTACTGATTTAGCATATTTTCAAAATCAGTATTATCTTACCTTCCGTAGTTGTCCTGATGGACATATGGTACACCCAACATCATCGATCATCATCCTGAAGAGTGATGATCTTCAGTCCTGGAAAAAAATTCATACATTTCGTGTAATGAATCGGGATACACGTGACCCACATTTCCTTGTCTTCAAGCAGAAACTTTTTGTGATTACAGGCACATGGCTGAGTGGTTCAACAACACTCCCACGTGACCAATACAATCTCAATACTCATCTTGGATATGCTGCCTGGACAGGCGATGGCCTCAACTGGGAAAGCCCTGTAATGCTGGATGGCACATATGGACACTACATCTGGCGAGCCAACACACACGCAGGAAAAGCCTATCTTTGCGGCCGGCGAAAACACAACTTTGTAGATACTCCAAGAAGTCACCGCGAGGACATTGAATCATTGATGCTTGAAAGTGACGATGGACTGATCTGGAAAAAATGTGCTGTCTTTCAACCGACAGGTGGCGACGAAACAGCCTTTCAGTTTGACAGTGAAGGCAATGTGCTGGCCATTGGTCGATCCGGCAAAGCATCTGCACAACTCTTGAGTGCTTCGCCGCCCTATCAAGAATGGACAAGAAGGGATTTGGACCGATACATTGGAGGTCCACTTCTCACACGGTGGGGAGAAAGGCTCGTTGTGGGCGGACGACAATCCACCTCCAATGGTCCTCGAACCACTCTGTATTGGCTTCTTGGTGATACGTTGCATGAATTCATAACTCTTCCAAGTGCCGGTGATAATTCCTACCCAGGTTTTCTACAACTCAGTCCATCACACGGTGTACTCTCCTGGTATTCATCCCACGAAAAAGATGAAGAAGGACAACCAATCACTGCAATTTATTTGGCTGACCTTTTTGTACAGTCCAAATAACACGTATCGCTTGATACTTCTTAGGTATTTTACAAACAAACACGACTTTTCTTCATCTCCACTATTCTTTCACTGTATTCGTTGCGTCAATCAAAACTGTGTTTTCTAAGCATGTCACGAACACCCATTCTTATTTCCCGCTGGCTTGCAAAAAATGTTGAGCAACTTCACTTCGATGCACCCACTGCATATGTCTACAACCCCCTCTCATATGCTCGACAGCCTCACGAAACGTACCTGAAAAAATATGCACGGCAAGGTATCGATGTATTGTTTCTTGGCATGAACCCCGGACCATGGGGCATGGCCCAGACGGGCATTCCATTTGGGGAAGTCAATCGAGTTCGAGACTTTTTGGGTATTCATTCACCGGTTCAACAACCCACCTCCATGCATCCTCAACGACCAATCGAAGGTTTTAATTGCAAACGAAGTGAGGTAAGCGGGCAACGACTATGGGACTGGGTAAAGCATCGATTTAAGACAAGTGAAACTTTTCATGAACGGTTTTTTATCTCAAACTACTGTCCTCTTGTATTTATGGAAGAGTCTGGTCGCAATCGAACACCTGACAAATTACCTCGCAACGAACAAGAAAAACTCTTCACTATTTGTGACGAAGCACTACGACGCCTTGTAAAGTGGTGCAAGCCACAACGCATTATTGGCATTGGCAAATTCGCAGAGAAAAGGGCTCGCATGGCTCTAGAAAGTCATGTGACGATTGGAACAATTCTGCATCCGAGCCCTGCAAGTCCTGCTGCAAATCGTGGATGGCAAACACAAATCGAAAAGCAATTACGCGCGCAAGGAGTAGCACTTATAAAAAATACGTCACACTGAACCTTGGTACGTTCCCCGTGCGATAAACCGTTGTGTGATACGATGTCGCAAACATCATTTCACAAAGAGCATGTTTCAGATCCATCCTTTTTCAGTCAGTGACTATTTTTCCGTAGAAAGATCACCGTCACCAGGTTAATGAAAAGACACCATGAGAATCCCACTCATTTATGCAAACCCTACTTTGATTGTGATGGTAAATGACCAATGACTGTCAATCGTCCAGGCACAACACTGATTTCTAATGGTAATTCACCACCTGGGTCACCATCTAACTGATATGGAACAACCCCGTCTGAATCAATAACCACATGGGTTGCCTGCTCCACATGCGTATCCCGCCATGTTCTGTGCCAGCCCATAATGACACCTGTCAGGTACCTTAAACCATTCCACCATCGCCCACCACGAAAACAGCACACATCGAGGCGACCATCTGTTACATCACCTTCAGATACAAATTGAAGACCTAGCGCATACTGAGGGAGATTCAGCACAAAAGCCCAACGAGTGTGAATGGGATGCCGTTGATTGTTGGTTGTCACGCGAATTTCGGGAAAGTGATAACTCCTAAGTGCCTGAAGAATGGGTCGAATCCAGGTGGCATGACGGATGTGCCCCGTCCGTCGTGCTGCCAGTAAACGTACTACCTCAGCATCAAACCCAACGGATGCGACGACAAAAAAAAGTTTGCCGTTTGCAATTCCAGCATCAATGGAAAATGTGTTTGCTTCTGCAATACGAGAACAGAGATTTTCAATATTACCGTCAAATCCTAGTTGTCGCGCGAAAAGATTTTCCGTACCCAATGGCAGCACTGCTATTGGTGTTGATGAATCAAGCCAGTTAGCAACCATACCAACTGTTCCATCACCACCCGCACACACGACACATGCAATTCGTGATTTTTTATATTCATCTGAAACATCTCCCTGAATCTGACAGCGAATTCTTTCTGGATCCTGTTCACGAATGACCGACATTCCGCAAGATTTCAAACAATCAACAAGCCGTTGAATCAATTGGCTGCCATCTTGTGAGCCCGCATGGGGATTTTCAGCAATAAGAATAGTAGGGGCATCCATTATCGTTTTTTATTTATTTCACTAAACTAGTTGTTGGTAAAAAAACATATGCACACAACATGTATCCTTACTTTACCTTTTTCTGGCTCCTCAAAAGAAACCGATGAAACGAATTTCTAACAACCTCGTGCATCCATCGATGCATGCATGCTGTGCACATCTTAGAGTACTTCATCCATACAAGGAAAATTCATGACGCTTATCACCTGGAGACATTTTTGCTTTTCGTGTGTTCTTGCCCTTCTAGGAGTGCAAGCACTTGGTGACGACATCACGAGACCCAACGTTATCTACATCATGGCTGATGAGCTCGGCTATTTTGAGCCAGGCTTTATGGGAGGAAAGAATATCCTCACACCGAATCTTGATCAGATGGCAAAAGAGGGAATGGTTTTCGATAGTCTCTTCGCAGGTTCTTCAGTGTGTGCCCCCACACGCTGCTGCTTTTTGACCGGAAAACACAGTGGACATACCTCAGTTCGAGCCAATGGAGGCGGCACGCCACTGAGATCTGGGGAAATCACCATTGCTTCTCTCTTAAAGCCACTTGGGTATGCCACAGGTGGTTTTGGTAAATGGGGCTGTGGCGGACGAGACTCCACAGGCGTTCCCGAAGACCATGGCTTTGATGTTTTCCTAGGATACTACGATCAGGTTCATGCCCATAGTTATTATCCGCCGTACCTCATCCAAAATAGTGAAGAGGTCCCATTGGCAGGCAATCACGGAAACAGTGACGGTTCTACGTACTCCCATTATGTGATTCATAATGCTGCAATACAGTTTATTCGTGACCATGCGACAGAGCCATTCTTCGCGTACCTTCCCTATACGCCACCGCATGGGATTTTCGATATTCCAGATAATGATCCAGCATGGTCTTTATATAAAGACAAACCTTGGCCTCCACAGGCACAAAGATATGCTGCAATGGTCACAATGATTGATCGACAAGTTGGTGAAATTCTACAGCTCCTGAAAGAACTCAACATTGATGACAACACGTTAGTTTTTTTTAGTGGTGATAATGGTGGAGCTGACTACTTTTCATCAAAGGCGCATCCCCGTGGCATCCATTTGGCCAATAAGAATCCAAGCACGGGCGTGGAGTACCGTGGCAAAAAAGGAAATCTGTACGAGGGTGGCCTGCGAATACCTTTTGTGGCTCGCTGGCCAGGCCACATTCCTGCCGGCAGTAGAAGTGATTTTCTAGGTTATTTCCCTGATATTATGCCTACCATCGCCGAAGCTACTGGAGCAGAGACACCGCAGGACTGCGACGGCATTAGCCTTATCCCCGAACTCCTCGGCACGAAACATGCCGGCAGGAAACAGAAACAACATCAGTATCTTTACTGGGAAATCAACGGTTGGACAGCTATTCGTCAAGGTGATTGGCGGGCCGTTCTTCCAAAAAACAGTGACTCTTGGGAACTGTATAATCTTGCAGACGATCCAAGCGAATCTCATGATTTAGCTGCGACCAGCGCTGACCGCTTAGAAAAACTGATTGCACTTGCGATATCGGCACATACGCCTGTCCAACCAGGGACTTTCCGGCGAACAGATCGCCATGAACGTGATCGACGTGCGAAGTTCGGAAAGCATGATGAACCCAATGCAAATATCAGGAAAAAGAAAAAATGAGATCAAAAATGCATGACTGATATTCTAAGCTTTCTGAGCAGAATCATGTGGCAAAGAAAAACGCAAAAACTGAGCGTCTACCCTTCAACATCATTTCTTCTCATGATCTTGATGTGCAAATCGTAGAGACATACTCACTCATTTATACTTTATCTGGAGTCATTGTTGCACCTATGAAACCGAACCACAAAAAGAAAACCATTTGTATTCAACTTCTATTTGTTCTTGTACTCACAAGTCAAACGTTTGCAAATGAACGACCAAATGTGATCTTTCTCATGACTGATGATCAGAATCTCAGATCACTTGGTTGCTATGATGCCCCGGGAGTCAAGACGCCAAATATTGACGCACTGGCAGATGACGGCGTGGTCTTCGACCGACACTACGACACAACTGCCATTTGCATGGCTTGTCGTGCAAGCGTTATGACCGGTTTGCCAGAATATCGTCATGGGGTCAACTTTGGTACGGGTGACGACGGTGACGGACAAATGATGAAGGAACATTGGTCCAAAAGTTATCCCATGATTCTTCGAAATGCAGGATATCAGACCGCATTTGCAGGAAAGTTCGGTTTTACTGTGGAAGACAATTCACAAGGAGGGCGGTATCCCGTTACGGATTTCCATGTTTGGGGAGGTGGCCCAGGCCAAACCTCATTTGTCACTGCTAAAAACAAATCGATGCAGAAATATGCAGAGGAATTTCCGCACTCAACGAGATCATATGGTGCATTCGGACGCGACTTCATAAAGCAATCGGTCTCCGCTGGCAAGGAGTTTTGTCTTTCAATCAGTTTCAAGGCACCTCATCGACCTGTTCAGCCTGATCCGACCTACGACCACGTCTATGCAAATGCAACATTTCCTAAGCCACTTAATTTTGGCCGAAAACATGGCACACACTTTTCACCTCAATCAAAGCAAGGTCGTCAGTATGAACGCTTTTATGAATGGCATTACAATGACCAATATGATGAGGTTATGGCGGACTACTATCAACTTATTTACGCAGTTGATGTGGCCGTTGGAATGATTCGCGATGCCCTCAAAGAAGTCGGGGCAGAACATAACACGCTTATCATTTTCACTTCAGACAATGGCTATCTCTGTGGCGCCCATGGCTACGGCTCTAAAGTTTTGCCATACGAAGAAAGTTCCCGTGTTCCTCTCATTATCTTTGATCCAACCCGAGAGAAAAAATCCAACCGTTCAAATGCACTGACATCAAATCTTGATCTTGCTGCCACAATTCTTCATGCGACGCTCGGCATCACTTCACACGGAGAGGGCCAAACGTTACTCAATCAATATTCTGGTACAGACATGTTCGGCGACCGACGTGTGCCTCTGATAAATGTCTGGGGGCCTCGACAGGTTTATAGCCTGGGCTTTGTAAAAGGTGACTGGAAATATATCTATTGGCCATATTCTGATAAAAACATGCCTGCATCTGCGGAACTCTATAACCTACGCGATGATCCACTTGAGATGACAAATCGAATCCATGACCCGCAGGCTGCTGATATCCGGGCACAACTTGAAGTCGAGTATGATCAGCTTGTATCGAGTTGGGAAGAACATGTGATCAATCGAACGCACTATAAGAGCCTTCCAAAATTCTTAAGGCAAACGTTTCCGAGATAGTGTTGCTCAATCGATGATGCAGTACTGCACTTCGATTCTTAATGCATTGTCGCAGACTGACACTCATGGTCCTTGCGATGTACGTGGCGATCTATTTCCGTCTTTCAGCTCTCCTAAACGACGCGATAAAAATTCCTGTGCGATCTTTTCTGCCTTTTTGTGATTCTTTTCACTACTCTCCCAGAACTCCTGAATAACCTTTTCGCACTCTGGATAATGGTGACCATCATCTCCGACTTCATTTCTTAACTTGGCAAGCTGCTCCTTCAGCTGCTTTTCCACCGATCTGTGTTTTGGGTTGCCGATCAGGTTTGTTGTTTCGTGAGGATCATTTATTAGATCGTATAACTCCCACCCTGGAGGTGTCCGATATCCACCGTCATAATTACAGCCATAGAAAAAAATCATTTTATGCGTTTTCGTTCGAAGACCCACATGAGCAGGATTATCGTGATGTGCCATGTGCATCCAATAACGATAGTATGCTGCTTTTTTCCAATCGTCTGGTTCAACACCTGATTCTAGGATCGAACGAAATGATTTCCCCTGAACTGTGTCTGGAATCTTTGCTCCCGCAAAATCCAGCATTGTCGGTGCAAAATCAACATTTTCAATAATGGCATCTGAACGTAAACCTGCTTGTACGGATTTTGGATACCGCACAAGAAATGGCATGCGTTGAGATTCTTCATACATCCACCGCTTATCTTGATAATCATGCTCCCCAAGCATAAATCCTTGATCAGCCGTATAGATGATCATGGTGTTTTCAAGCAAATCTTCTTTCTCAAGATACGCGAAAAGTCGACCAAGATTATCATCGATTCCTTTCACGCAGCGCAGAAACTTTTTCAGATACGCGTTGTAAGCCAAACGCGTATTCTCCTCATCACTGAAATTCTGTGGGTCAAAGTTTCTTGGGAATTCTGCCGGATAGCGTGCTGGGAGATCACGCAAATATGAACGACGCGGATTGCGGCTTCCTATCGATGTCCCAATATGTGGCACTAATTCATCATGTCCACCTCGAGTGGCAATGGAACCAAATGCCTCATCTCGATGCCATAAGGTGTCTGGCTCAGGAATTGCAACATCCGCAAGATACGACTCGTATCGCGCGGCATTATCAAAATAGTCATGAGGTGCTTTGTAGTGATGCATAAGAAAAAACGGCTTGTTCGGATCACGCTTTTCCTTGAGCCACTCAAGCGAAATATCTGTAATTGCATCTGTAACATGCATGCCAGGTCGGCTTATCGTATTTTTTCCCCATGGTTTTTCGCCTTGAACCCGAAACTCTGGATCATGATATTTCCCCTGCCCCGGAAGGACGCAGTAGTAGTCGAACGCTTGCGGTTCTTCCTTGAGGTGCCACTTTCCTACCATTGCTGTTTGATAACCTGCTCGACCCATTTCACGGGCAAGCGTTTGATTTTCAGGCTTCACGCGTCCTGATAAATCAAAAGCACCATTCACATGATTGTATTGACCGGTGAGAACACATGCTCGCGATGGTGAACAGATTGAGTTCGTACAAAACACATTTTGAAAAAGTGCACCTTCTTGTGCTAGCCGATCGATATTCGGTGTTGGAGCGATCTTGGAAAGACGTCCCCCATACGCCGAGATTGCATGTGCTGCGTGGTCGTCGGACATAATATAGATGATATTTGGTGGCTGCCCTTGAGCTGTCACCCCAAGACTTGTCAGTATGAAAAAGACAATGACTGGGTAATGAAAATGACAGAAAAAAAATGTTCGCAACAGCATAATATCTCCAATCAACGGCACGAGTATTTCTTGTCTTGGCCTGAATCACGAAACAACATTAGCGTTCTTCTCTCCCCACTCTGTAGAGCGAGGGCACAGATATACTTCTTGGAATCAGTCATTCCTTCCCCAAATCCATAACAACAGCCACCGGAATATGATCTGATAACATTTCAGTCATTTCATCGCGAAGGATTTCTACAGACAAAATATTCTTCCTCAGATTTGGTGACACAAAAATATAATCAAGCCGTCGATCTGGTCCATGGTCTTCATCACCAACAAGGTTTGTTGGAAATGTTCCGACATACGGATCCTTGAGAGATCGCTGGCTCGCAACGAGATCAACGAAGCCTTGTTGCAAAATAGCTTCAATACCGCCGTAATCAATTTTACCATGATTGAGATTGCGAGCTGATGTTTTTTTTGAGTCTAGCCACTCAAAAAAAGGAATAAGGCCTGCCTCAGCATCATAGTGATATTTATCTGCTGGAGAAAAACCGTTGAAATCCCCTGCCAACACAATGCGAGGGCTGTTCTCTGAAAGACTCATGATGTCCTGCTTTAGCAAAGCTGCTTCCTCGATACGCTTCCTATAGTTTGATGGATGAAAATGAATCACATAAAACCAGGTGTTCTGAATCTGACATCGGAGAAGACCATGATGGAATCCTTCTCGAATGCGACGAACATGCGAAATTGGGTACCGTGACGTAATTCCCGTCGGAAACCCACCCTGCTTGAGAATTTCTGAGTAGGGGTGCCCCCAGGACGCTGCATCCTCTGCGAGCTCGTTCGCTGAAAAGCCATTGAGCTCCTGCAGGGAAACAACATCGGGCGATTGATGAGCCATCCATTGCTTCCAATTGTCATGACGGGGCTGAGGTTTTTTTGTAAATCCATACCAGACGTTATGCGTTATTACTTTAAGCACCTGTGCTTGTTTCGGCTGTCCCAATACAACGCGTGAGCTCATCAGAGATGAAAGCACCACGAAGACTAACGAAACAACACCTGGAACTCGAGAAGATGACATACGACTCTCCATACCTCTGTTTGACTCACATTTGGAACACGTGCTTGAGACGAGGCTCTTAGCACACCAGATAGTTCCATCATTAGTATTTGTATTCACCACCAGAAGTACTTTACCTTATTTCTGTTTTACAACAGTATCTCGAACACATTCAGGAGCGACTTCAGATGACTAACGTTTGTGATTTTGGAGCTACAGGGGATGGCACCACTGATGACACAGCGGCAATACAACATGCAATAGATGAAGGAATTGGGCTCATTACATTCCCTCGTGGCGTCTATCGGATCACAAAATCACTCATCATAGATTTAAAGCGTAGCGGCTGGACGTCTTTTGATGGCCAAGGAGCAACTGCCCGAATCTTGATGCATGGTGCTGGGCCCGCGCTCGTCTTTAAGGGCTCACATCGCGGTACAGCCGATCCCCAAAGCTATAGAAGTGAAACATGGATGCACGAACGCATGCCCCTTGTGAGGGACATCGAAATTGTGGGGCAACACCGCGATGCGGATGGCATTCTTATGGATGGCGTGACACAGCCTTCACTTTTTGGAGTCTTCTTACGTGACTTAAGGCATGGCATTCAGCTTACGGGACGATCGAGAAATGTTCTCATCGATAATTGTCACATCTATTTCAACAAAGGAATTGGCATTTTTCTTGATCATGTAAACCTGCATCAGACAATTATCAGCGGATCTCATATCAGCTACTGCCGTCTTGGTGGAATCCGAATAGAACAAAGCGAGATACGCAATCTTCAAATCACAGGAAATGACATCGAATACAACAATAATCGATCACACAAAATCCATGGCGCTGATGAAGAAGCAACGGCTGAAATCTATCTTGACGCAAGAAGCGGTAGCATTCGTGAGGGCACTATTTGCAGTAATACAATTCAGTCAACCTATAGCCCAAACGGTGCAAACATCCGAATGATTGGTCAAGGACTCGACAAAAATCCACAAGTTGGGATGTGGACAATAAGCGGCAACCTCATTGGGAGCCAATGGAACAACATCCACCTGTCAGGAACTCAGGGCATCTCAATCACTGGCAACTATATCTACTCTGGGCACAATCGAAATGTGCTGATTGAAGAAAGTCACCAAATCATCTTAGGCAATAACTGTTTTGGCCATAATGCTGACTATGGTGAAAAAAAGGAACTTTGTACAGGACTAACCCTCAGGGATAGTCACGACTGCATTGTGAACAGCAATCTTTTGCAGGACTGTCAATCAGGCCAACACGCATTTCCTGATACACCAGAACTTCAGCGTGAAGCACTTCTTGAATGTTATGGCTGCAGGAATATCACAATAAGCAACACCCAGATTCTCGACTCATCACCATACGGCATTCGACTTCATGAAACACGTGACGTCACATTGTCTGCAGTCACCGTGACAGATCGACGGAATCCATGCCTTCAAGAATCCTCGATCCTGTGGACAGGAGATGCTGGAAAAAGCATTATCACCGGCTGTCGCCTTGGTCCCTCACGATCAAAAGCCATTCAAGCCGACTCAGACATCACACCGTATGGATGCTCTATTGACCACGAGTAACATGGCCTCAAA
>CACORA010000014.1 GCA_902629495.1 Planctomycetaceae bacterium | reverse complement strand
AGTCGCAGGAGTTACGTGAGACGTCGTTTCCTCAAGAGAGTCTTGGGTGTCGCGTCCAGATGGTTTCCGTGAGCCTACTTCAGTAAACTCAACCATTGGTCCCAAGGCTCGTACAGCCCGGCCGACGGCCGGCTCAAGAAGCATGACCTCAACCACAAATCGTTGTAGTTGACCGACTGTGCCAGACGCCCCAGCGAGCATCTCAGCCAGATCAGTGAGACGTACAAGGGCTGCATCTGCTGCACGAACATCAACTGACGACTCTGCGAGGCGGTTTTCAAGCGTGATCAGTCGTTCGGCATGTTCCATAGCACTCGTTGTGGTTTCAGATTGTGTTTGCAGTATTGTTGAAAGGTCAGCGAGTTGTTGGGCTGCGGGAAGTGCAGTGCGACCAACTGAGACGGCACGATTTGCAACAGCATCAACCTGATTGAGTGTGGCTTCTGCAGCTGAGAGTGTTTCCCCCTGTCGTGCCATACTTCTGTGGAAGTCGTCCATTCTCCCAAGAATTGAATGTGCTGAAGCAAGGCGATCAGCATCGGCACCAAGTCGATCCGCTAATGCCTCGATGCGCTCGATTGTCGACTCAGCTGTTGCAAGGCGTGTTGACTGGTTTTCAAGTCGAGTCAGAAGTGAATTTGCCTTATCAACGCCAGTTCGAGATGCATTGAGGGCGTTGACTGTGGTGGCAAGGCTCGCGACGTGTTTTTCCAAATTGGCAATCTGGGAACGTGCTGGCAAAACAACTCCAACATAGGAGATCGCCAACACCACAAGTCCGCCAAGAAACGAAGATTTCCATTCTATTCGTGATGAACCTGAGGAATCACCATATGGCATAACGCTACCCTCCTTTGGAAAACAGTTTCAGTTGCCGACAGGTATGCCTATAATTTTCCTTGCCGGCATTCCTTTCCTAGATCGGCGTAACTTCGGGATCGCTACAGTTTCACGTGCGAGAATTCAGCATGGTAAGGTTGTAGAGGTCATTCAGGCTTGAGGATAAGAGATTAACGCACTGATAGGAGTTTTCACCATGAAACAGGTTCTTTCTGTTGTCTGTGCAGTAAGCATATCTATGGTTTTGCTGGGAACGGCCTACGCTCAGCGAGATGCTGGGGCAAAAGCGCGAGGAGACTTTTTCTTCTATGCCCGTAGTGGACATTCTCATATGAGTGCTGCTCATGCTCATGCAAGCCACTATCACAGTTATTTGAGTCAAGCGAAAACCGTTTCACCACAGATTGCTCACCTGACTCATGCTACGGTGACTCATCACTTGGATCTTGCTGAAAAGCATTCTGCTGCCATGCGTGAGCACTTGGCAACTGAAAAAAATACTGAAGCGACAGAGATGCTCAACGATGTGGATAAACATTTGTCATCGGCACGCGAACACTACAAAAATGCTTTGTCAGTTGTGAAAGAACCACCAGCAGAACCCAAAAAGGTGCAAGTGCACATCACCAAAATGCAAAATGCATTGCAGAAAGCTATCGATCAACATGAGAAACTGCAGTCAACGTACGGGGATGCAGACCCGAATGAAAACAAAAAGTAGGAGGCCTTCGAGCAGTGATGAGTTTAGTCATCAAGACATGCCCAGCATTTGAGAATGTGGACTATGATAAAAACGGAGAGGACGGGATTCGAACCCGTGGACCAGCTTTTGACCGGTCACGTCTTTAGCAAAGACGCGCATTCGACCACTCTGCCACCTCTCCTCAAGAGCCATTTCCCCCGGCATTGGAGAAACGCAGCAGCTGGTATTTTGAACGTTCCTAGGCAGTCACGCAAGGAGGCTACTCCTCACAGGAGCTTTCTCAATCCAATCAGGAAAAGTTTGGCAATCGCGGTACTTGGAATTCTCTTATTCTCAAATAACCGTATTCTTCGAGCAGACGTCATTTCCGCTCAGGATGAGATGGCTGCTGTCGCTACAATCTCAGCATCGGATGCTGGTCGCCATATTGCCGCCTTGGCGGATGATGCATTTGAAGGACGGGAAGCTGGAACGCGTGGTGGACGTGCTGCTGGAGCCTACATTGTCGATAATATTGATCGGTTGTCGCTTGAGCCTGCTGGTGACGCAGGAAGTTTTTATCAGTCGTTTGGCCGAATGAGAAACATTCTTGCTCTTGTTCCGGGCAGTGATCCAGCTGTTGCTGACGAGTTGGTTATATTGAGTGGGCATTATGATCATGTTGGTTACGGTAAAAAAAGTAACAGCTATGGTCCGTTCGGTCTTGTGCATAATGGTGCTGATGACAATGCTTCGGGGGTGGCCGGCATCCTGGAAATTGCTGAGGCCATTCAGTCACTGCCTACTCCTCCGCGGCGATCGGTGTTGTTAGCGTTTTGGGATGGCGAAGAAAAGGGATTACTTGGCTCAAAACATTTTCTGAAGAATCGACCGGATCCACTTGGAACATATCAAATCGTATTCTGTATTAATCTGGATATGATTGGTCGCCTTCGAAATGACAGGCTTGAGGTGTTTGGCAGTCGTACCGCCGAAGGCATGCGTTCACTTTGCTCTGTGGCGAATAATTATAAAGCTACAAAAGCCCTCGAGCTTATCTACAACTGGAAGATTAGTGCAGACTCGGATCATTACCCTTTTATTAAGAAAAAGATTCCAACACTTATGTTTCACACGGGGCTGCATGATAATTATCATCGCCCGAGTGATGACGTCCATCTTGTTAATCTCATCGGTCTTGAGCCAGTCGCTCAATTTACATTGAGGACGTTATTGAAAGTCGCACATAGTCCAGAAGATATAAAGCCTTTTCGGGAAGCATGTCGTCAGGAATCAGAAGCAAAGAGGAGAAAGCTTGAGTCTCGGGCAGTGTCAGGAAAGAAAGCTCGTTGGGGAATTGGTACACGTGGCGATCAGGCGGAACCACATGTTCCAGTCATCGTGCGGGTTGAACCGGGATCTCCTGCAGACCGTGGAGGATTAAAAGTTGCAGATCGGCTTGTCAGGATTGAAAACAAAACACTCGTCGACCAGAGCGATATGGTCAGCCAATTCGGCCAACTGACCGGTGAGGTTGAGCTGACAATAGAACGACGTGGAAAAATTATGAAAATAATAATGAAGGAAGATGACAATTTAAATTGAAGCGAAGTCGTTTCTAAAAGTCATCTTCATCTTCATCTTCCCAGTCATCGTCTTCGTCTTCCCACTCTTCACCAGCGTCGTCGTCCTCTTCGTTTTCATCTTCATCTTCGTCTTCGACTTCTTCCCACTCCTCATCTTCTTCGAAGTCACCTTCTTCACCATCGTCTTCTTCGAAGTCATCATCATCTTCTTCAAAGTCATCGTCTTCATCACCGAAGTCATCATCATCGTCGTAGGAAGAGAAAATCGAAGGACTGGCAGGCATACAACGATCGCTTGAATCCTCGAGCAGAACTGCGGTAGCCAAGAGCTCGGGGAGTTCACTCCAGGAGAACACGTCGGCAGACAAAATGTCTTGATGCCCTCTCGGATCCAAAGCAAGCGTCACGGTAAACCTCCTAAAATAAAGTTGTGGTCATGCAAAACGTAGCTTGAAATATATTGTTTTGAATGAACGTAAACAAATGAGAATCAAACAAGTCCAATAAGAAGTCCAGATCATTCTTTGTATTATTACGTCTGAATATGATTTGATGCTAGCGATAATCAGTGACGCCAGATTTTTCATAATTCGTACAACGTCGTAATACTGAGGCAAGAGTTTGCCCCCCCAAGCCGTCGACTGCAAGTACCGACCCAATTATTCTCACACGGAATTTGATTCAGGCAGGGGTTCAGATGGCTGAAGGCAGTCCAAAGGGGGAAGATCCTCGATTCTCGCCAGACCGAAAGCTTGCAAAAAATGCCGGGTTGTGACGTAGATATTGGGCCTTCCAAGTTCTTCGGCACGTCCCCCAATTCCCACGAAATCGCGATCCAGAAGCTGTCGGAGCATCTCATCGCAGCCAACCCCCCGTATGGACTCGATTTCAGCACGTGTTACAGGCTGTTTGTACGCGACCACGGCAAGGGTTTCCATGGCTGAGGCAGAAAGCCGATTTTCGGGTGGGGTTGCTAAAAGCCGCCGAACCCATGGACCAAAGTGTCCCCGAGTGAGCAGCTGAAAACCACCGGCAACCTGTTCGACACGAAAGGCGGAACCAGAATTAGTGGCAATTTTTTGTAAATCTGAAAGAAGTGTTCGGGCTCGTGTGCCATCAGGAAGACGGGCAAGTTTTGCGAGACGTCGCACCGGAATCGGCTCTCGAGATAGATAGAGCGCTGCCTCAAGGCGAGCGAGTTCATCACTTCGTATGAAAAAACCTTGTGTGTTGTCACTTGATATCTCTGGCTGCACAGTTCGCCGTTTTTTCCAGAAGAGATGGTGGCGTATTGAATGTTTTTTTAGAGCAGCAAAAGATTGATCAGGCCATCCGGCAATGTGCTTTGACTCGATTTGTCGCTCGAGAGTATTCGTTAGGAAACGCTTGCTTGCCTGCTTGCACATTCGTTGCTTGCCAGCAAAGCGAGTCGCCCTTTTTCTCATGCTATTATCCTCAGAATTGTTTTCGAGATAATCCGGCTTGCCGAACCTGCCAAGCCTGAATTTGATAGATGAGTGAATGCATGGCTTCAGGCGCACTGGATCCTTGGCCATGAAATACCCGATGTAACTGGCCATTTGGATCCATTGGCAATTGGCATGTGCTGCTATACCCATGCTGTGTTCCTGGTTGCGGGCGACAGTCCAATTTCGTTGCTCCAAAGGATAAGAGCTTCTTGTGAAGAGATGCTAGTAATTCCCACTCAGCTTGTGATCGTGGCTTTTTTCTTTCAGAGTCGTCTGTCGAAGGAATTCTTGTTTCTTGAACTGTGACAGTGGGAAGGGTTTCTCGAACAGACGTGTTGCGTGAGTTGTCCACTGCTGAGAGAGAGGATTCTGAAAGAGTATCGTTTGTCACTGAAGAACTCATGACGCCAAGTGAAGCGTCATGCTCAAAATCATCTTTGTTGGCAACGGAAGTATAGGCATCAAATTGTAGCGTTGCGTTGATGACACTTATTGTTTCACACAAGGGTGTCCATATCATTTGCTGCGCAGCCTGTTGGACGGAAGGGGGAGTCATGTGAGAAAACAATGCAAGCGCAGGCACAACGAGCATGCATAGAACCAACACAAATGAACGTAATTTCATCACGGCCATAGAAGACTAACGAAACCCTTGTAAATGAAATTTGACTCCAAAAGGTAGCGGTCTCTACGAATCGCGACAACCCAGAAAGTCATGCATTTCTTACGGGAAAAACATGCTTTTAGTCAGCGCTGTCTGTCAGTGTGATGTCCTCAACAAGAAAGTTGACTGGGATCTCATGAATAGCAATCGGTAACACCCACCGTAATCGAATTGAACGTCGATCCATATTTTCTTGTGGGAGGAGAAATGATGTGATCGCTGTGAGACCCTGTTTAGTTCGTTCAACAGTATGCTGGTCTTGTCGAATGAGTTCGCGATCGCCATGTGCACTATCGATGGCCGTTAGGAGCCGCTTTTCAAGCCATGGACGATGTGAAGCCAGGGCATCGGTTGAGGCATCATATTGAACACGAGCTTTTACCAAGATTGTTTCACGATCTTGATTGATATCGAGAAGTGAAACGGTTGCTTTGCCAATGCGCGTAGAAGTTATTTGTAATGGCAATTCAAACCCCTGGTCAATTCCAGCAACTGATAAATTGACCGTTCCGCGAAGAGTTTTAATGGTTTGGATAGGCGGAACAATCTGTTCCAGCATGAGGGGAAGTATAACCTCATGATCATTCGGTTTCACAAGCGGTTCAAGCACAGCTTGTCGATGACTCGGCGGCAAGGATTCTCCCAAGAAACTATCAGCCACAATTGAACGGCAAGGCAGTTGCATGACGAGTGGTGTGAGTTGATCGCCCCAGGAAATGCTAAGGTTTATGCGGACGCGTTTGCCATTTTGTAGAGCACGTGTTGATTGTACGCTGAAGGAGAGTGTTTCGAGAGCCTTTTCAAGATGCTCTCCAGTTGCTTTTTCTTGCAGATAGCGTTCGATGCAGCGAAGTCGAAACGCAGCTTCGCCGACAGCCTTGTGCTTGGCCCGGACAATGCTTGGTATGGCATCAGGACCAAGGTTCAGAAGATTTTTTTCAGCACGATCACGGATGCGAGCAGATGCATCATTGAGTTGGCCTACAAGTAGACCAAGGTCGGGCGTGGCAGCTTCGGAAGCTGTCGCCAATAGCGTACAGAGGAAAAGTGTGGGCCATCCCAATAGCAGTCGTAATGCGTGATTCATGTGGAACGTTGCCAGGCAAATGTTTTAAGTGTCTTTTGAGGACAAAAGGAGTAGGATACTGTGTTAAATCGTTTTGAGATATTAGGTGTATTGAATGGCCAGGATTGCGATTAGTGTATGTGGTGAGGGCAGAGGGCATGCCAGTCGCATTGCAACGCTGGTGGAGTCGCTAGTTGAAGACCATGATATTTTGATCTATACGTCTGGGGATGCGATTAGCTTTTTGAGAACGCGTCTCTCCAAGCAGTCTTCACGTGTTGATATTCAGGAAATTCCTGGGATCGTGTTTCAGTACACCAATGGCTATCTCGATATGATGCGATCTGTTGCAGCCGGACTGGAGTATCAGGCGCGTCAACTCGGTCCATTAGTTGATCGTATGATTCGGGAGTTGGAAGTCTTTGGAGCAGATCTTGCCATAACAGATTTTGAGCCTGCGTTACCTCGTGCTGCGAGTCGAAAAAACATCCCTCTGATAAGTGTTGATCATCAACATTTTCTTCTTGCCTATGACCTCGATGCCCTGCCATGGTCATTACAGTGGAACGCCTGGTTTATGAGCCATGCTGTTTGGCTGTATGTGGCTGAGGCTACCGATACGGTTGTTTCAGCATTTTTTCGTCCACCGTTGCGGAGAGGTTGGGAGCATGTTCTTCAAGTTGGTCCATTGCTTCGTTCTTCAATTTCCCATGCTGAACCACGAGAAGGAGGGTACATTCTCTCATATCTCAGAAGACATACTCCATTTTCAGCGATTGAAGCATTGGCTGACTGTGGCATGCCCGTGAAGGTTTACGGGTTAGGTGATCGTGATCACGTCGGTGCTGTATCCTTCCATGCCGTTGATGAAAAAAACTTTGTAGAAGATCTCATTCACTGTTCATCAGTTATTGCATCAGCCGGAAATCAATTAATTGGTGAATCTCTTCACCTCGGCAAACCATTCATGGTCTTGCCAGAACGAGCACATGCTGAGCAGATGATGAACAGTCACTTTTTGTTTAGTATGGGGTGTGGAAAGTTTATTCCTGTGGAGGATCTGGCACGTGAGCATGTTAAGGATTTTATTTCAGATGAGAACCAATTTAAACAAGCCTTAGCCCCGCTTGTTGGTCATCTCGACGGAACGCGATCGGTTCTCAAGGTTATTCAACATCGATTGAATAATCCTTGGCCTTCAGCAACCATTAGTGATGGTGTTCCAAGTGGTACAGAATTGCAGGAAGCATCTGTCTCATCGCTCGAGCACGATGGCTGATCATGGATTTGACCGCAGCTGGTAGCTCACCAAATGTTTGATGGTATTCGGGCACAATAAACAGTGGGTCATATCCAAAGCCACCACTCCCAGAGAGGGTGTGACCAATGATTCCCGAACACATATCAGACGCTGTTGCCACGATAGTGCCATCAGGATTTGAGAGGGCAGCGTGACAGCTATAGTGAGCCGCTCTCTGATGACCGTGAATATCTGAAAGTCGCTCAAGGAGCTTTTTGTTATTTGAGGAGTCAGAAGCATTCTCTCCAGAAAAACGGGCAGAAAAGATGCCAGGTTCACCGCCTAGAGCTGGAACGACCAGTCCGCTGTCTTCTGCAAGAACCCATTCTCTTAGGGACTGGGCCTGAAGTGTTGCCTTGAGGGCAGCGTTTTCGGCGAATGTTGTACCAGTTTCTTCGACAACGACAGCGTTCGACTGCCCTTCGAGTGATTGGCACGCAATTCCATGAGGGGCAAGCAATGGAATGAGTTCCCTTAACTTCCCACTATTGGTCGTACCTAAGATAAGCATATTTTGCATCTACCAATATGTACACGAAATGGCTGTGTTTGTGTTGGTAGATTTTTTACCTGTTCTCTCCTCTAGCGCCAGTTTTTTGGTGCACGAGGCGTGTCGACAGGACGGGGTTGTACATCAAGCAAGATGCCGCCGAATTGACGAGGTGAGATCTGGCCGATTGCTAGTTTGGCAGGATCAGGGCCAAGTGAGGACACAATACGGCTGATTTCTGGATGAGGGATAATTTGTCCATCGGCTTGCCGTACACGAAGCTGATCGAGGCTTCCAACGCATACGATACTAGATTCACGATCATGATATTCCCAAGCCTGCCAGCCCTTCCTGCGAAGTGCCACAGTGAGTGTGTGTGCTTGTTCAGCAGCCTCGATGAGTCGGCTTTCAATCGGTACATTGCGACTGGAAATCGCATTTTGATCCAATGTTCCCGAACCCGTGAACGAGGCAACTCTCACGGAATACCTGCCAGGACAATCAAGCAGGCTATGCGTCACGTCCTCATTCATGCGGAGTACAAACTCATCATTCTGCTGACGGGAAAAATAATCGTCCGGTAAGAGTGGGTTCGGTGTAACAAATGCCATTTGCATGGGGCCCCTTGAAGCTTTTCGATCGAGGCCAATCATTTTCCGGAAGTCTGCAAAAGATTGACTTTTGCCACTTTCACCACTTAGTGATGTAGGATGAAGTGACTTAATGGTGTTGAGTGCTTTTTGGCCTCGTACATCATCAAATGAGGCAAAGTCACCAACTAATACCGCAACCTCTATCACTTGCTGGGCATTTGCATATCTCATCTTCTTTGGCGTTCCATCTGGGTTCAGGCCCAGCCCTTGCTCCTTACCGGTGTAGTCAAATGACTTTTCATGAGTGTATGCATTCAATTTGTGTTTTTTACGGAGTTCATGAACAAGTCTCCGAGCATCATTACGAGCACCAGTTCCACGAAAGGTTGTAGCCATCACAAGCCAAGGACCATCCTTTTCGGCTAGCGGAAACATAGCCTGAGGATCAATGGAATCAGTTGAGAACCACGATGTAGGAAGCCAGCCTCGCTGTCCAAATGCGTGACTCGAGGAGAGTGCTGTGGGCAGGGCGAGAAACAAAAAGAACGCTAAAGGATGCGAATAATTTGATAACCGCAATGAAAACACGCGAACTCTCCGGATGTCCGTCATTCTCAAAAAACCATGAAAACAGTGGGTGTTCAGGAAAGTATCAGCCCACACTTTGCTCCGCTAGACCGATTGCTCACTTGGGAAGACGGCCATAATTGGGCAAGATAGTACCCATGAGTATCTTCCCTAAACGTTCTAAGCCAGTTTTCTTACTTATTTTTTTGCTGTGGTTTACAGGAGTCGTTGTGCCACCAGTGATCTTCATGCAATTGCGTCCGCAGTGGCTAGTCGACCTTGATCAACCAGAGTTACAAGAAGATTGGGATGACTTCCGCAATGATATGAGAGCCCAATCAGGGCAGGATTTTCCACTCTCCGGCCCAGTGCAGCGTAAAGTCCCCAAAAGCAAGGAGCCTCCAATCAAAGTATGGTTAAGAGACTATGCTGGATTAGCCGTTGCAACGTGGATCATTTTTGGCACAGTACTGTTTAGCTTTTTTACAGTAATGATTGTTGGATTATTCTCCAAAAATCAGTTGTGCTGTAGCAACGACTCCGAAAAAGAGAATCACTGTGATGGCGAGGACACCTAAAAGTGAAGACACGGAAAGTCACCTTCGTTAGTGGGTGCAGAATATTTGTGAAGCGATGATCGTACGGATGTACAGTCCGAATCACAACATGAAGATGAAGTAATCTGTAACAACAGGCCCCAGATCATCTCAACAAGTGATTTTGAAGGTTATGGGCCTCTGCGAAAGACATCTTCTGGTAGCATTTGTTGAGCAGTACGACCAATATCATCAAGTGTTCGTCTTTGTCCAACGGTATGCCATGGAGTGACGTCCTCTAATTCGGGCATTATTTCTAAAATCTGCTCGATGAGCATAGTGACAACCTGTCCAATTGGTGTTCCAGTTGTTCTTTCACGAATCGCTGCAGCTGTCTTCATGAGTTTGACCATCCTGGAACGTTCTAGAACTGGCCCTGACAGTTGTCCATCGGCCTCTTCAAGAAGTTCTGATATTGGAACTTCAAGTACTTCCTGCCAGCGTCGAAGATCAGATAGCCGAAGATCATACTCAGGCTTTTCTTGTCGACGAATGGTCGCTAGTTCAATTCCTAGTCGACGAGCTACATTTCGAAGGGTAACGCCCTGCCGTCGCCTCACGAGTGCAATACGATGAAACGTGGTTGGAGATCCGGATGTCTGCCGAAGCCCATTGTTGCGACGTGAGGGACTACGCGTTTGAGCAAGACACTCGGCCTCTGCCCGGGCAGGTTCGGAATGTCCGGAATCAGCAACAGCAAATGGGTCGTTATACGAGCTATCATCGAACTCATCAGGACGAGAGCGTGGACGATCAACAGTTGCCATGAAACCAGCCTCCGTTTTGTAATCGTGCGAAAAATATCGCAGTGTTTCTTTGTACGCAGGCCAATAGGAAAGCGTTCGATTATCGGTTAAAAAATATGTGTATTCCTTCGTTTTGGGTTGAGAGGCGTGAAAACACCAATGAATAGGTCTTCCAAGCAGAATGACACTTTGCAGAATCCGGTTGTCTGGTCTGATTTAGGGAAACGGACGACAGTAGTGGTTCAGGGAGAGGATGCAGTGTCATTTGTTGATAATTTTACGACAGCAGCCGTGTCACGGCTTCAGCCTGGTCAAGGTAGTGAAGCATTCTTCACTGATAGCCGTGGAAGGGTTCTTGTGTTTGCTGTCATTATGCGATTGACGAATGGACTGATGATTGATGCAGAACAAGGTTGTGGAAGTTCTCTTTGTGAACACCTGGGTCATTATCATATTCGTGAAAAGGTTGATTTTTTTGATGGCTCAGATTCATGGAGAAATTTCTTATTGATTGGGCAAACTGTACTTCATGATTTGATGACCGATCTCGATGCATGTGAAGGTGCATCGCAGTCAGGTAGTTCTATTGAACACTTATTTGGTCACGCCGAGTACACATTGGGTACCGCACGAGTGCACGTTTTACAAACTGATTGGTGGGGTCAAAATAGTTGGATGATTCGGTGTCAAGAAAATGAACAGACAACGATTTTAGAATGGTTGCAAGCAAATCAACGGACACAAATCGACCATGATGCTCTTGAGGCCGCAAGAATCGAGCAGGGAACTCCCTCAAAAAAAGACATTGGTGAAAAGACGTTGCCGCAGGAATTAGTTCGTAATGCGCGAGCTATTTCCTTCACCAAAGGTTGTTATCTTGGCCAAGAAACGGTGGCTCGTTTGGACGCATTGGGCCATGTTAATCGAAAGCTGACAGCCCTTTCATTTGAAGGGAATGCATTCTCAGGTGAAGAAGTTTTGGCTGATGATAAGCACGTTGGCAACCTATCCAGTTGCTGTTACTCACCACAGCTTGGCTGTGGCTTGGGACTTGGAGTTCTTTCAACACGTGTCGCCAATGCAGCAAAGATTAGTGTGGCTGGTGTCGATGCAGAGATTAGAAAGGTACCTCTATGAGTGAAGATGCGCTGCTCAATAATGAGTTTGAAAAAGACATTCTTCTGAAAACGAAACGATTTCACGTTCAATCAATGCATGAAGTATGTACGGATGGGTCAAAGAGAGTGCGGGAGGTGGTGATTCATCCAGGAAGTGTGGTTATTGTTCCGTTTGTATCGAAAGAGGAAATTTGTCTTATCGAGGTCGAGCGAATTGCCGTTGGAGAAAAGCTGATTGAATTACCAGCGGGAACACTGGACCAAGTTGAGTCGTTGTCTGAAGCTGCAATGCGTGAATTAAGTGAAGAAACTGGGTACTGTGCTGGTACGATAACGTCACTGGGTGCATTGTGGATGTCACCAGGTGTGATTCGCGAAAGGATGCACATCTTTATTGCAGAGAATCTCAAGCCAGGACCACAAGCACTAGAGCCAGGCGAGAAAATATCTCCTCTCGTGGTGCCGTGGAATGAAGCGATTGCCATGTGCATTGATCAACGTATTCAGGATGCTAAAACGGTTGCAGCACTTCATCTAGTCAATTACTGGAAGACTCAGAAAGAACACTCGTAGGTATTGTTTTTTTATCAAGCAAAAACAGTATCCCCCCGATGAGCCCGCTCACTAGAGTGGAGAGGAACCAGAGAAGAGCAATCGCGACAGCTTGTTCGCTCGGTACGCCCTGAGGCGCTAGGAGCATTGCCATGCCTCCCTCGCGAACCCCAACCCCATTAATGCTTACAGGTATCACCATGGCCAGCATGACAAGAGGAACAACAGCACACCAGACAGATAAAGGAAGAGTGACACCAAGTCCGTGGGCAATCATCAAAACGCCAATAGCATTTCCGAGTTGAATGAGAAGACTCCAAACGACTGCGGTGGGTAAAAGTTGTGGCCGCTTTTGGTATGGAAGGAATTGGCTGATGAATTCTCGAACAGCATGAGGAGCAGGCATGATTGAGATGATTCGGTCAAGTGAGCGTATTCCGAACCAGAGGCTAGTAATAGCAAACAAGAGAAGTCCTCCGCCAACAGCGAGAGTCGCCAGTTCATTCAAAGACCATCTGACTGATAGGAGAGCGGCTCCTCCGAGCACACTCAGTCCAGTGAGGCCTGTTAGTCGATCAGCGAGGACGGTACAACCAGCAAGGAGTCGACGAGAAGTAGAATCTGCGAGTCGATAGGCTTTGATGAAATCGCCACCGATAGAAGATGGTAAACAAAGGCTAAAAAACATCCCCTCAAAAAATCTCCACACAAAAAAACTGTGAGGGAAGGAAAAACCAATTGGTCGTGCAAGAGAAGACCAGCGCAGCCCAGCAATCACTTGGGCAATTATGGCAATGAGAACACCTCCAGCCCACCACTCCCATTGAACTGTGCTCATCACTTTAACGAATGATGCCCTATCGATGCCCTTCAGGATAATGGCCATGAGGCCAAGTGTGATGACAATACGGATTGCCACACCGACCCAACCGGGAAGACGGCGGTGAAGAGTTTCAGAAGGCATGGGATCAGCGAGTGGGAGAGACATGATGGCATCAAGAGATTGAGAGACTCTAACCTAAGGAGTCAATCTGCGTCACTCCCAGCTGGTCACCTGATTATGCGTATAGAACCGTTTGAAGACCACTTTCTTGTCTTTTTTGCATTTATTGTCGGTCCATGAGTTGGCAGTTGTATACATGAAGTGACGTATCACGTGCAGCGCGGTGATACCGTTCTTTTTTTGGAGCCTGTTGTCCACATTTCCAGAACTCCAATCTCGGCGTTCGGCAATATTCCACGTCTGAGATGCCTGATTCCCTGCGGCAGCTATCGAGATCTTGGAATGTCCATCGTCGTACGCGATCTCGTTTATGGGGTTTTTCCAGACGACACCTAACCTGTGTAGCTGCCGGAGTTTCTTCTTGCTGTCACCATGTGGTTAATCAAAAATAGAGATCATGATGTAAGCTCATCAAATGAGTTTATATTGGGAGAACTGGTTAATCGGATTCTTGGGAGTACATGTTTTTAACGATGTCAGTCTCATCAAAGCGTGCATTTATTACAGGTATTACTGGGCAAGATGGGTCGTACCTTGCAGAAACTCTTCTCAGAAAGGGCTATGAGGTACATGGTCTTGTTCGGCGATCGAGTACTTTTGGAACTCAACGCATAGAGCATCTGTATCGTGATATTCACGATGCTGATCAATCTCTTGTACTTCATCACGGTGATATGGCTGACGGGAATGCTTTAGCGCGTTTGATTCGTCAAATACAACCAACCGAGGTGTATAACCTGGCCGCTCAAAGTCATGTCCGAGTAAGTTTTGATCAGCCTACGTACACGGCTGATGTTACAGCTGTTGGAACACTGCGATTGCTTGAAGCCATTCGCGATTTTCAGGATGCCAATGGCTCTCAGGTGCGTTTTTATCAGGCATCAAGTTCGGAGATGTTTGGTAAAGCGGTAGAGATACCACAAAAAGAAACAACGCCGTTTCATCCACGCTCACCCTACGGAGTAGCGAAGGTTTATAGTCACTGGATTACAGTTAATTATCGTGAGAGCTATGGCCTCCATGCATCGTGTGGCATTCTCTTTAACCACGAAAGTCCACGACGTGGTGAAACCTTTGTGACTCGAAAAATTACGAGAGCTGCAACCCGGATCAAGTTGGGGCTTCAGAGCAACCTCTATCTTGGCAATCTCGATGCCAAACGCGACTGGGGGTTTGCTGGTGACTACGTTGAGGCGATGTGGATGATGCTTCAGCAAGAAGAGCCGGAGGACTACGTTATTGCTACGAATGAAACCCACTCAGTTCGTGAATTCTGTGAAAAAACGTTTGGTAGACTCGGTCTTGATTATCAGGATTTTGTTGAGATTGACCCACGATATTTTCGTCCGGCTGAAGTAGATCTTCTGTTGGGTGACTCACAGAAAGCAAACCAAAAACTGGGTTGGGTGCCCGGAACGTCATTCGATGCATTGGTAGCCATGATGGTTGATGCAGACATGGCATTGGCTCAAAAGGAGCAAGTGCTACTTGCAGCTGGTCACGGGGACAACATTCCAAATCGCTGATGAATAAGAAAACGCATCAAGATGTCTGCCTATGATGAATCTCCATCGAAAAAGGATCATAGTTACCGGCGGAGCCGGGTTTCTGGGATCATCGGTATGTCGCATTCTCGAGGCTCGAGGGGTCTCTAGCGATTGCATTATTGTGCCACGTCGCCGAGATTACGATCTCACACAGCAGTCACATGTGGAGCGACTGTATGCAGATGCTCAACCTGATATCGTGATTCATCTTGCCGCCGAGGTTGGAGGCATTGGAGCGAATATGGCCAATGCCGGCCGTTACTTTTATGCCAATATGGCAATGGGGCTTCATCTTGTTGAGTGTGCCCGTAAGTATGCGATTCAAAAATTTATTCACACAGGCACGGTCTGTGCGTACCCAAAGTACTGCCCAGTTCCCTTTCAGGAGGAACATTTGTGGAATGGATATCCGGAGGAGACAAATGCTCCTTATGGTGTCGCAAAAAAAGCAGTATTTGTCATGCTTGACGGCTATCAACGTCAATATGGTTTGAACAGTGCTGTTGTTGTTCCGGTCAATTTATATGGACCAAAAGATAATTTTGATCCAACTTCGAGTCACGTGATTCCAGCACTTATTCGAAAATGTGAAGAGGCACGCATACACGGTCGCGAAGAAGTCGTCTGTTGGGGAACGGGAAGTGCAACACGAGAGTTTTTGTATGTTGACGATGCTGCTGAGGGAATTGTGAGGGCTGCAGAGTGCATGGAAAAGCCCTTGCCAATCAATCTAGGCGGTGGCTCAGAGATAAGTATTCGAGAATTGATTGTAACAATAGCCTCGGCCTGTGGTTATTCAGGAAAGATTCGATGGGATTCATCCAAGCCAGATGGTCAACCACGCCGAGGGATTGATATTTCTCGAGCGAGAGAACTTTTGGATTGGGAGCCAAAGGAATCATTTCAGAGTGGGCTGTCAAAGACAATCAAGTGGTGGCGTGATCAGCAGTAGAGCATCACACATCATATTATTCTGGATGGAGTGCTCCGTGGCTGAGGATGAATGTGCGAATTCCTGCATCGCCTTCAAAAACCACAGTGGCAACTGATCGTGGTCCAGATCCACTGATACTGTTGAGTGTTCCAAAGCCGTATTCGTCATGACGGACACGTTGCCCTTCTGAGAAGGCCGGCATGGACTGCGTCATTTTCTCCAGCTTTTTTGCCAGTTCAGAGGCCGCCTTTGAAGTGCGAGATGCAATAGGCCTATCTTTTGATCGAGATGTCGGCAATTGCTCTTCTTCAAAGTCAAGCACAAGCCCATCACTTCGGTGTTGAATAGATTCGTTACGTCTGATTGGATCAACAGCCTGGGAAAATTCATCATCATGATCAATGGAAAGATCCTCATGGTACGAATCATTGAGATAATTCTTTTCATCGGATGGTGCTTCAGTGCCAGTTACAATTGTTTCAGTTCCTGTGATCTCTGTGAGAAACAAACTCGGAGCATTTATCCTTCGTGAACCACGATATTCTCGAATACGTGAACAACTTAGGTGAACCTCTTCTTGCCCACGAGTAATGCCGACAAACATAAGCCGGCGTTCTTCCTCAAGGTGGTCAGCACTGTCAAGGCTGCGCTCATGCGGAACGATTCCGTCTTCCATGGCAATCATGTAGATGATTGGAAATTCAAGGCCTTTGGCGGCATGGAGAGTCATGAGAGCTACATGTTGCCCTTCTGCATCCCAGACATCCGTGTCAGCAACCAATGCCGTGGTTTCAAGAAATGTGCCCAAGGCATCATCTTGACTATTGGGTATGAAAGACTCATCGAGTTGACGTGCTGCTGTCACTAATTCTTCCACATTTGCGAGCCGCTCTTCACCATATTCTTCTTCAGCACTTTCTTCTGCCTGAAGCATTTTTCGGTATCCGGAACGATCAAGGATGGCTTCGATCAATGGTGCAACACGGTCTCCTAGCTGTCTGGCGAGGGCATCCAAATCACGATAAAGCATCACGAAAGACGTGAAGGCCTTTCCCGCTCGTTTGGAAACCCCAGGAATCTCTGTGGTATTCCTAATAGCTTCAAGGAGACTCATTTGCTGTTGTTCAGCCCATACACCAAGGTGATCGAGAGATCGTTTGCCAATGCCACGTGCAGGGACGTTGATTACTCTGAGAAAAGCAACATCATCGCGAGGGTTTTTTAGAAGTCGCAGCCATGCCACGATGTCACGAATTTCTCTGCGTTTGAAGAATTCCAGACCGCGTACAAGCTGGTATGGTACTCCTCGCGCTCTTAAAGCTACCTCAAGCGCTCTCGACAGAGCATTGGTTCGAAACAAAATCGCAAAGTCTCGAGGTTGTTGTGTGCCAGAATCAATGGAGGAAACGATTTCATCGGCAATGCGATCAGCTTCATCATGGCTTGTAGAATCGAGTACTATGCGAACGGATGCACCTGCTTTTGCATCCGTCACAAGTCGCTTTTGTTTTCGCTTGGAATTATTAGCGATCAAGCGATCGGCGACACCGAGAATATTGGAAGTACTACGGTAATTATGCTCAAGTTTTACAACTTTTGCCGAGGGATAGTCTCGTTCGAATTCAAGAATATTTCGAATGCTTGCACCTCGCCAACCATAGATGGCTTGATCTGGATCACCAGTCACCGCAAGGTTTTGGAAATCAATTGAAAGACCGCGGAGAATAGAATACTGCACGGCATTTGTATCTTGATATTCATCAACCAAGATCCATCGATGTCGGGAATCAAGTATTTTGCGCAAGTCAGGATTATCAAGAAGTAGGTTGGCTACATGGACAAGTAGATCATCAAAATCAACCGCATTACTCTCCTGAAGCATTTGCTGGTATACCGGCCAAATCTTTTTTACAACATCGTCAACAGGTCGTCCCCAGTGAGGTTCAAAACTTTCGGCTGTCAGAAGATCATTTTTTGCACGACTGATGACGCCAGCAATTCGGCTGATTGGTGTGTGCCGTAGAGTGAGACCTAATCGTTTGGCTGCTCGCTTAAGAAGGCTTGAGACATCATCAGGATCAAGGATTGAATAATCACTGGTGAGTCCGACAAATTGAGCATGCCTTCGAAGGAGCCGAGCTGCAAAGCGATGAAATGTTCCCATCTCGACCGGCTGCGGCCCAACCAACTCGCTGACCCGCCGACGCATCTCGTCAGCAGCTTTGTTGGTGAAGGATAATGCAACAATCTGGTGTGCTGGGATACCCTGAGATATCAAAAATGCAATCCGGTGCGTGACCACCCTAGTTTTGCCACTTCCAGGGCCTGCTAGCACCAGAAGAGGCCCTTCAACGTGGGTTGCAGCCTCACGTTGCGAAGGGTTCAGAGTATCGAAGGAAAGTGGGTTGAGCACAGAAAAAGTGTGGGTGGATGGATTGTGGGGTCGCGAGTTCGTCGGTCACTCAAGGCGCTGCAGAGTCTTCTGGTAGTCGACAATTGTGAAAATGGAGTATATTCTTCCCTTCATGACTGTAGTTGTTGTATCGATACAGTCTACGAAACAATGTTTTGTATCACTTCACAATTCAATTCGCACGGGAGGGACCCCATGCCACGCGTTCCGTTCAAAAATTTGTCGCAGGGAGATGAAATGGCCGAGAAGCTCGAAATGAGCACGGCTGAAATTGGTTTGTCGGTGAGAACAACAAACTGTTTGGAAGAAAAGGGTATTTTTACTGTTCATGATTTACTCAACTGTACGCGAGCTGATCTTCTTTCAATCTCCAACTTTGGAGAAAAAACATTAGAGGAAGTTTTTAAGTCATTGGAAAAAATTGGTTTCTTTCGAGCAAATCGTTCTGTTGAGGTAGGTGAGCCACAACGGGAACCAGTAAGTCACATTTCATAAACGGGTTGAAGATCCTGCCCGTGTGAGGTCTCGGCTTTCTCAGAATTCACGTCTGAGTTCAGTCTAGAAAGCCGTTTGGAGGAAGACGGTGCGGCTGCCGCGATTCCTTGAAAAAAAACGTGGTGAGCGAAGGACAGGTTCCCAGATCTGGGGATCAGTGGGAGAGGCTGCTTTCTATGCATGTCTTTTGTTAGCAGGGATTGTGTTTGGAGCCTTGCTCATTACGGGTGTAGCTGTACCAGAGTGGCGAATCAACCACGATTATCTTTCAACTCGTGCCGTGGTTGTTGGAAGAGGTTTACAAAGACGCTTGGTGAGCGATCCTCCTCATATCTCACACTCAGCATGGGCGCCAGTCCTGCGTGTCAATTATCCAGTGGATAAGAATCGTATTGAGACATGGAGCCAACCACCGAGCACATCTGTCACATCAGATCGAGAGACAGCATTAGCAAGGCTTCAGGATCTTCCTCCCATTGGCTCTGAAATCCCTTGCTGGTATGACCCTGACTCACCTATGACCGTAGTTCTCAGTCGAGGATACAATTGGTGGATGTGGCTGCTGACCTTATTGCTTCCTGGGGCTTTGGTTGCATTTGGTGGAAGCGGATTGTACAAGACGGTGAGGTCTTGGGGAAAATCTGAAGAGCATAAGGCTGCCTCAGTGAGAAGTACTGGTCCAGCAGCATCTATGGGGCAAACTCCACTTGAGTCGCCTGGATTTCCCGGCATTCCTGCCTGTGACAATCTCGTTAATTCACCAGGAACAATCCTTCGCTATCGTCTTCCTATTGAAAGCCCCGAGAGTTGGGCATTATTAGGTTTTGGACTTTTTTCAGTTGTTTGGAATGCAGTGCTTTTGGTTTTGGCAATCGGTGCTGGCCTTGACCTCATGGGAGGTCGAGTTGATTGGTTGCTATTTTCACTGATTATTCCTTTCGCTGTGGTGGGTGTTGGGAGTGTCGTGCTTTTCTTCCGACGTCTGGTACTGACGACGTCCGTGGGTCCAACCCAGATTGAGGTTTCTGATCACCCACTTCGTCCAGGGCAACACTATGAAGTTCTTCTTGCGCAGGGTGGTAGTGGGATGCTACGGAGCCTTGAAATATCGATGGAGCTAGAGGAACAAGCAACCTATCGACAAGGCACAGATACCCGTACGGAGCGAGTAGTGGTATCACGCCATATGATCAAGCAGTGGCAAGATGTGCAACTTTCTCCAGTCTCACGTTTTGAAATTGAAACAATGATCCAAGTGCCAATCGATGCCATGCATTCGTTTGAATCTGAGCATAATGTTGTAAGTTGGCGATTTGTTGTACGTGGTGTACCTGATCGATGGCCTCCTTTTTGTCGGGTCTTTCCACTGATTATCTTTCCGCGAGATGACTATCAGCAACAGACACATATCAACGAGACGCCAGATAACACGACTCAGGATACAGTAAGATGACTCGTCAGTATGACCAGATGCATAGTCAGCCAAAAGTGAATGTTCAATTCAGTCATATTGATCGACGGTATCAACCAAATGAAAACCTACTGGCGCACTATGAAGTTCTGAATCTTTCAGGGGGACAGTTGAAAGCAATTGAACATTCTGTTGCATGGTATACAGAGGGGAAAGGTGAGGAGGATTTAGGAGTTCATTTCTTTCAAAGAGTAGGAGAAAAAGAGTCATCCGAGTCAAAACTTGTTGAGGGATCATTTCAAACTGATTTACCAGCAAGTCCATTGTCGTATGAAGGAATGATTGTGAAGGTGCGATGGTGCGTCCGAATACGCCTCTTTTTTCTGAGTGGAAAAGACTTTGTTTCAGAACACGTATTTGAATTGGGGACGATTCCACCTGCTCATCAAGTACTTTCACGCAAAACAGAGGGTGTCGGGGTATAACGATGCTGGCGAATCCCTTTGCAACCAGATTCACTCAGCCTGGTGAGATTGTGCCGGTGAATGTCTCTGGAAAATGCATAGATCTTGGAGAATGTCTCCATAATCTTGATCAGTGTGGTCGTATCGGTGCAATTGTTGGCCCCCATGGATCGGGGAAAACAACGGTTTTATCAAGAATCTATGACGAAGCCCTAAGGGGTAACCACTCGGTCACACGATACAGCCTTAGAAATACAACCTGGCAGGATCTCCAAAGAGTTGCTCGCATACTTCTCCAAAGTAAACCAGATGATCTTCTGCTTCTGGATAGCTGGGAACGAATGAGTCGTACTGTCGGCAGTGTTGTATGCCGTCTTGCAGTATCACGGGGCTGTCGTCTTGTTGTTACCAGTCATAGAGTGATGAGCATCCCAGTTCTTATGACATGTCAGGTGTCTCTCAAAAGCTTTCTGGCAATTATCAAACAGTTGCCAGATTCTCGATTGTGGTTGGGTTCGCTTATTATGCAGAAAGACATAGAAACGGCTTTTGAGTCGTACCAGCCCAATCTTCGAGAAGCCCTTTTTCGTCTCTATGACGTATTTGAAGATCGAAGTCGACAAGCCATGCAGTCAGGTCGTATGGGTTACATCGATAGAAGTGGTTGCTGAGCAATAAAAGAGTGAATTTCTGTATGTGCAAGCAGATTTTTCTTAACTCCTGCACCATGGTGCAACCTAGTCTTGGGTGTTGCGGGACTTGCCCAGATGGGGCAGCCCTTTGATACACCCTGCGAGGAGTGAGAGATGGTGATCCGACGTGTCATGATGTGCGTTTTGCTATTTTGTAGCATGACGGTTGGAGCAATGCAGATTTGTAGTGCACAGTCACAGTGCTGTTTATCCGGCCTTTTCGCCGGATGTTGTTCGTGTTTTCGACAGGCTCCACCAGCCTATGCAGTGGCTCCTGTATATGCTCCGGTTCCAGCACCTGTCCCAGTTCCGGCTCCAGCTCCGCCGCCCCCTCCACCAGCGCCAGTTATGGTTCCGGTGCAACAGGTCAGTTATGTGCCAGAAACAACGTATCAAACGAAATATCAGTGCGTTCCTGTAACGACGTATAAACCATCTTGTGAGATCGACCCATGTACAGGTTGTCCTGTCGAGTGCATGCAACCTGTCACGAGTTATCAACAAAAGCCTGTGAGTGTTCCTGTCACTCAGTATCGAGCTGTCTATTCAACAAAATATGTTCAGATGCAACCTGGATATACGTCTGCCACCGCGCAAGGTACCAGTCCATTCGCAGCACCCGTTCAGACATCTCCTCAAGCATGGGGAGCTGCTGGGGCAGACGTACCAGGACAATCAAGTTTTGCTGCACCTGCCTTGCCCGCAACAACTGCGCCACAAACACCTGTTCAACAAGTTGTTCCACAGAGTGGAACCTATGTTTCACCTGCTCCAACTCAGCCACAATTGCAACCCACGTCTCCTCCAGCCTTGACTCCTGCGCCATCGCTGAAGCCGATTCCTGAGTTACCTCGTACGACGACAGGGGGTGGAGATGGCTCAAGCAAAACGGAGAGTGATACAACACAGCCCCAAAATAGTTTGGGAGTCACAGGAGCAATTGGCACAGGCCAGCCATGGCCTCATGGTCAAACCGGGCAGCCCGTGACGGCCCCAGCAATGTCTCCTGTGTGGCCTTCGGCTTCACCAACACAAGGGCAGCTATACGAGGGGAATCGGATGCCTGTGTTGCCAGGAACTGGTCCAGGAGCGGCAACTGGTGCTTTTCCACGTTTACTTGAGCCAACAGGTCATACGACTCAGATGCAGCAGCGACAAAGGGGATATCCTGGTCAGCAGGCTACTCTGACACCAATGGTTTCCTCACAGACCCCATCTACGTATGCTTCAAGACGATCATCAGGAGGGTATCCAACTGCTGCGCTCCCTATTCGCTCACAGCAATAACAGGTCATTGTCACAAAAAGGTGTCAGTGGCGGGATTCATTGACATCACACAAAATCAATTGTGGCAATCGTGACAAATAGTGACATTCGTGCTGTTTTTGATCAGATAGCTGATCTACTTGAGTTTCAGGGTGGAAATATTTTTCGTGTGCGTGCGTATCGAAATGCAGCTCATACGATTGGAACAATGGTGGAGTCATTAGCCACTATTCTGTGCGATAAGAATCAGAACCTTACTGATTTTGAAGGAATAGGATCAGATTTAGCAAAAAAAATTGAGGTCCTTATTAAGACAGGTGGCCTGCCGCTCTTGGATGAGCTCAGAGCAAAAACACCAGCAGTTGTATTCGATTTGATGCGAGTTCCGGGTTTAGGGCCTAAAAAAGTAAAGGTTCTTGTAAAGGAGCTCCATATCGACTCGTTGGATGCACTTGAGCAAGCATGTCGTGAGGAACGTGTGCGTTCAGTCAAAGGTTTTGGGAAAAAAACAGAGTCCTCAATACTTGAAAATATTGCCTTTGCAAAAAGTGTTGAGCATGACCGTATTCTCTGGGAAGAGGCGGACGTCATCGTTCAGGAACTGCTTGCGTGGATGCGAAAATGTCCTGCAACGCATCAGGCAGAAGGAGCTGGCAGTTGGCGACGTGGAAAAGAGACGGTAGGCGATATAGACATTCTCATCGATAGCAATGATGCCCATACAGTAATGGATCATTTACAGGCCTGGCAAGAATGCAGCGACGTTCTTCTTCGTGGGGAGACGAAGACAAGTATTCGTGGTCCAAGGGGCATACAAGTTGATCTCAGAGTTGTCGAACATGATTCTTTTGGATCAGCTTGGCAATACTTCACAGGTTCTAAAGATCACAATGTGCGTCTTCGTTCACGAGCCCGTGAAAAAAATCTCACCATTAATGAGTATGGTGTCTTTGGCCTTGTGCCTAATGTTGATCCGAATGCAAAACCTGTAAAGGGTGATCACATTGCCGGTAGCACTGAACAAGATGTTTATGAAGCAGTTGGACTTCCTTGGATTCCACCGGAACTACGAGAAGGCACGGATGAGATTACAAAAGCCGAAGAGGGAGACCTGCCAGAACTTGTCTCACTGGATGATATCCGTGGTGATCTTCATATGCATACGAATGCCACTGATGGTGAGTTAGCACTGGGTGAGATGGTTCAAGCAGCAATACAGCGAGGTCTGTCCTACATCGCTATTACAGATCATAGTCAACGAGTCACCATGGCAAATGGTCTGGATCCAACGCGACTCCTTAATCAATGGGGTGAGATTGATCGACTCAACGAGGCTCTTGCAGGACAGGGAAATCCAACCTTCACAGTGCTGAAAGGGATTGAAGTTGATATTCTTGAAAAAGGCGGGCTTGATCTTCCGGATACTGTTTTGATGAAAGCAGATTGGGTTGTGGCGAGTCTCCACTATGGCCAGCATCAATCAAGAGAAAAAATCACAAAGCGTATCATTGAGGCTGTCGAAAACCCGTATGTCAGTGTGATTGGTCATCCGACAGGGCGCCTCATCAACAGGCGGCCTGCCTATGATGTCGACATGGAAGCACTTATTGCAGCAGCTGCTCAAACAGGGACATTTCTTGAAATTAATGCCAATCCATGGCGACTTGACCTCAATGTGCAAAATGCCTTGGCTGCAAAACGGTCAGGTGTAAAGATGGTTATTTCAACAGACGCCCATTCTGAACAGGGGCTGGATGTGATGCGGTGCGGTATTCTCCAGGCACGACGAGCTTTTTTGGAGGCGAAGGATATTGTGAATACCAACTCATTATCAAACCTGAAGAAAATGACAAAGCATTGAGGCTAGGCCATTAGGGTGATTTCGCGCATCGAAAACCAATATGATTTGTTCCGCTAGAAATTTCACCTTTGCCTCGCGTGCCAATTATGTATCGCGCGCAGTATTGTTCTGTACACAAAAATGATCCACCTCGCTGTACCCTCTTTGGTAAGCCAGGTTCTTGGGGGTCGTGGCTGTCGACGGGGCCTTTTGGATTATAAATTCCATCACGGGAACGTTTCACCTGCGTAAGATATGTGTCTGGCCGATACCAATCAGCACACCATTCCCATACATTTCCAGACATGTCGTAAAGACCATAGTCATTCGATGGATACGTACCTGTTGGGGCAACACCTACGAAGCCGTCCTCGGCAGTATTTTCGTTAGGGAACCTACCCTGCCAGGTATTGGCCATCCATTGATCCTCAGGTCGAAAATCATTACCCCATGGGTAGAAAGTTGAATCCAGACCGCCTCTGGCCGCATACTCCCACTCAGCTTCAGTCGGAAGTCTTTTATTCGCCCACTCGGCGTAAGCCTCGGCATCTTCAAATGCGATATGCACAACAGGGTCATCGTCATGGCCCTCAACGGAACTGTCTGGACCAGTTGGGTGACGCCAGTTGGCACCCGGCACATAATTCCACCATCGAAGATGAGCGCCTCCGGTCCCATCCCGGAGGGGAACATTCTCCATTGGGGGAGTAAATACAATGGATCCGGCAACCAGTGCCTCGGGAGGTGCCCCAGGAAAATCTTCTGCAGATGGGGTGCGCTCAGCGATGGTTACGTAGTTTGTAGCTTTGACAAACTCATCAAATTCAGCATTCGTAACTTCTTTTTCATCCATCCAAAACCCGTCAACATGTACAAGATGAATCGGTCGAGCATCATTCATGGGATCAGGACCGCCATGAGGAAACCGTGTTGGGTCGACACAACCCATGTCAAAACTGCCCCCTGGTATCCATGCCATGCCTGGCGGATTCTCATTGTTCGGTGGCCCTGCTGATGGTTGGCAGCCTGTCACGATCAGGACTATGAAAATGGCAAGACAATGCAATTTCAGGGGAGTCTGTGAGTGCATAGGAACGACAGGCCTTTCTGGGGCGGGATTATAAACTGGAGGCGTACCGAGAGTCCATCATTGCAAGGGTTTTTTGCGGTGACTGATGTATTGTGCACGATTCATATCAAAAACGAATATCAATCATATCACGACAAGATAACAATGCATTGATTTTTTATATCAACAAAATGTTCTGTTAGGAGCGTCATAAATAACAAAATGTTGAGAGGTCGATGCAAGCGACAGAGGGATCATTGAGTGGTAAGAAACGGTGTTGCAGAAGATCTCTTTATGAATATCTAACATATCAACATGTTTTGGGTATTAACCGAAGACGCATTAAGAGCCCTAGTGGATTTGTTTATCAACATCCTTGGCGTGGTTGTACGTCACGAGTGAAGCTACACGGACTGTGCCCTGTTGTTGTGAGCAGTTCATGGCATGCTCGGGCAGGGTCCACTGAAAGAATGAATGCTTGAAGTACAGAACAAACGGTTTAGAAACGTATACGAAACGGATCAAATTGTGCTTGAAAACTTGTGCCCAGCATACTTGTCCGTAAGAATGTGCTCGATTTCATGATGGTGTACATCAGAGGCGTTGGCAATTCAGTCTCATTGCGCCCATCTGCATGAAGTAAGCCGACATGTCGATGCCATGACCCTTTTAACTATAGGTGTGGTACATCATGGGCTTAGAACTGGTGTGGTCGGAGATGCTGGCAAGATGTGTTGATTCGGCGTTCAGTCGCGGCAAATCAAAGTGAAGGTGTAAAGAACATGCTTCATCTACTTCTTAATGACCTTCACTTGAGAAGCAAATACGGTTCCAGTTGCCATTGAGCCTTCGCCTGTCCAGATCCGCCCAGTAACAGAGATCTGATCTCCAGGCGATATGTACTCAACTTGTGCTGCATCAAATCGAACTACAGCAGTATCTGATAAATGAAGAATCACTCGCTTCATTCCATTCGTCGTGTGCGGAAGTTGTAGGATGAGCCGTTGTTTTTCTATGGAATTAATGCGACCAATAAGTTCAATTCGCTGTTTGGGTTGTACCGAGGGAGCTTCAAAGACACTTGGGGGTGTGATGATTTCAATAAGATCTACTTCATCGATCCCATGACCATGTATATCGAGCATTGCTTGGAGCCGAACAATCATTCCTGGGGAAAGTATGGCCATGTTCGATGGGCCATAGACGTGAAGCGAGGAAACGCCTGCCGGATGTAATTGCACCACTCGTGTTTTTGAAACACTACTCGAACCGGACGTATCAAAGAATGCAATAAGACCACCTCTTATAGATCCCGCTGAAGCCTGAACCACACCTTCAAAATCAGACTCGGGAAGACTGTCAATAATCATCTTGTTGTTTTCAACTGGAATCGTGATGCGTTTGTTTGTTCCACGACATGCACCGAGATTCCAGAGTCGCTCGTATGCTTTTTGAATGGCAGCAGACTTGTAGAAGGTGCCCCAGTGAATTGTTCCATCATCATTAAGGGGCGGTGGCGGTGGCGCTGGGGTGGAATAGCCTTGGGCAAAGCTCTGAGAATCACCAAAGATCAATACGGTGCAAGCAAGAAGACAAACAGAAAGCCAACTGCCTTGTTGAATAATTCTCATGACGGATCTCCAAAACCGTTATCGATGAAAGCCTCTCTAGAAAGACTTATCGACATTAATTCAGGAAATTGGCCAATTCAAAAAATTTCTTATTCGCCTTGAGGAACGCCCGATGGCCCGTCCACAGCCGCAACGTCCCCAGTGCCATCTGAGGGCACAGCGGCTTCCTCACCTGGCGTAGGAGCCTCCAGAAGAGGAAACGACCGACTGAGATCATCACGGCCATCAAGTTGCAGCGTTTCAAGAGCTTCAGGTCGAACACGAACTTCTGCAGACTGAAAGGTATTAAAACCTGTTCCTGCAGGAATAAGATGTCCAAGAATTACATTTTCCTTCAGCCCAACAAGATTATCGACCTTTCCAGCTAACGCTGCTTCAGTCAATACCTTCGTGGTTTCTTGGAAACTGGCAGCCGAAATGAAACTCGAACTTTGGACACTTGCCTTTGTAATTCCCAGTAATTGAGTGCTTGCTGTAGCAGGTTTTGGCGCGGTGCCCTTTGCTGGTGAACCCCCAAGTGCTTCGACGGTCGCATTGGATTCGTCAAACAAATCTTTGGGTACGATACTTCCCTCGGTGAATTCACTATCTCCTTTTTCTGTGATTTTCAAAGACTTTGAAACAAGTTCATTTGCCTTACGAAATTCATACTTGTCTATTACGACCTGTGGCAGGAGTTCCGTATCACCAACTGTTTCAATCTTTACCTTACGAAGCATCTGAGAGACAATAATTTCAATATGTTTATCATCAATTTCGACACGCTGGCTTCGATAGACATTCTGGATTTCACGAACAAGGTATTTTTGAACTTCCTCTTCACCTGAAATTCTGAGGATATCGTGGGGAACCAGCGGTCCATCAACAAGGGCTTCACCTGAACGAACAATATCCCCTGCGTGTACACGCAAATGTTTTCCATGCGTGATGAGGTGTTCTTTTTCTATCCCGCTTTCATCATTCTTTACAATAATTGTTCGCTTTCCACGTTTTTTCTCACCGAGTAACTCAACTTTCCCGTCGATCTCAGCCATAATCGCAGGATCTTTTGGTTTACGAGCTTCAAAGATTTCAGTGACACGAGGAAGACCACCGGTGATGTCTTGGGTACCGGCTGCTTCACGGGGGGTCTTGGCAAGTATGTGGCCAGCTTTGACGACCTCACCTTCAGTAACCTCGATGTAGGCTTTCTCAGGAAGGTAATAGAATTCGAGAATTTGTCCTGACTCATCCTCCAATACCACCTGTGGGTGGTAGACACCTTTGTGCTCCATGATCATTTGACGCATGTGGCCACTGGGATCCTTCTCCCGACGCACGGTCTCGCCCTCAATGACCTCTTCGTACCTGACCCGACCGGCAACCTCAGACAGAATCGGAATTGAGTGAGGGTCCCATTGCACAAGCACAGTGCCTGGCTTGACTTCGTCATTCTCATTCACTTTGAGAATGGCACCGGCTGGTATGTCAAACTTTTCTAATTCCGTGCCTTTGTCATCGACAATTGTCATTTCGCCATTTCGGGCAAGAACAATTTCTTCCCCCTCTTCACTCGTAACGGTTCGGACTCGCGTGAAGCGGACGGTTCCAGCTTTCTTGGCTCGACTTTCATTTTCTTCAATGGCCCGCTGACCAACGCCACCAATGTGGAACGTTCGCATAGTGAGTTGCGTTCCAGGCTCACCAATACTTTGAGCAGCAATGATGCCGACGGCCATGCCTTCTTCGACAAGTGAGCCAGTCGAGAGATCCATGCCATAACACAGACGACAGACCCCCAACGGAGCCTCACATGTGAGGGCACTTCGAACCTGTATTTTTTCAAGCCCCAGCGCTTCAACAGCCTTGGCTGCGGAGACTGTGATCATCTCATTTTCGCCAACGACAATCTCATCGGTCTTCGAATTTTTGATATCCGACAGACTCACACGACCGCGAATACTATCGGCAAGGCTTACCTCAACCTTTTCGCCACGATACTCCACACCCTTCGTAATGCCTTGAGTCGTGCCACAATCATGCATCGTGACAACCACGTTCTGAGCAACATCAGCCAGTTTTCGAGTGAGATAGCCAGAGTCAGCAGTTTTGAGAGCAGTATCAGCTAAACCTTTACGAGCGCCGTGAGTTGAACTGAAGTACTCAAGTACAGTCAGCCCTTCTCGGAAGTTTGCCTTGATTGGAGTCTCGATGATTTTGCCAGACGGCTTTGCCATCAGGCCGCGCATGCCAGCCAACTGGCGTATTTGCTCAACACCGCCTCGGGCACCAGAATGAGCCATAAGGTGAATCGGGTTGACATACCCACTTCTCCGAGTGGGCTTCGCATCAGTGTCCTTTTCAAGGTCCTCCATCATTTCCTGCGTAATTACTTCACGAGCATGCGTCCAGGCATCAAGAACCTGGTTGTAACGCTCACCGTCTGTAATGACGCCACGTTGATAGAGTTTCATGATCTTCATCACACTTTTCTCAGCATCACCAATGATCTTTACCTTGGTCTCTGGGGTAATAAGATCGTCCGTGGCAAATGAAAGCCCACTTCGCGTACTCCAGCTAAAGCCAACGCGATTCATGTCGTCGAGCAAATCGATAGTGCTGCGTCGACCGAGCGACTGGTAACAGTCAGATATCACGCGAGCCAGTTCACTGGATCGCATTGGCAAGTCATAAAAGAGCATGCCTTTCGGAAGAATCGAGTTGAATAGCACGCGGCCCGCAGTTGTTTCAATAACTGCTCCAGCCTCACCAGGGGCTTCACCCTCGATCTTCAGGCTTCGATCAGCCGGCAAGCGAACCTTTATTTTGGCATGGGTATCGACCTTGCCAAGCGAGTGCGCAAGCTCGACTTCGGCAAAGTCTTGGAATGCCATGCCTTCTCCGGTTCGCCCTGACAAAGCCATGGTGAGGTAGTAGCACCCCATAACGACGTCCTGTGAGGGAGAAATAATTGGGGCACCATTCGCTGGGCTGAAAATATTATTCGTTGCCAACATAAGGGTATGAGCTTCAACCTGTGCTTCGATCGATAGCGGCAAGTGAACTGCCATCTGGTCACCGTCGAAGTCAGCATTGAACCCTTTGCATACAAGCGGGTGTAGTTTGATGGCATTGCCTTCCACAAGAACAGGCTCAAATGCCTGTATCCCCATTCGATGCAACGTCGGTGCACGGTTGAGAAGCACCGGGTGATTACAGATCACCTCCTCAAGGATGTCCCATACCTCGGCATCCTTGCGCTCGAGCATTTTTTTTGCACTTTTGATCGTGTCAGCGTGCCCGAGTTCTTTGAGCCTGCGAATGATAAAAGGCTGGTATAACTCCAAGGCAATTTTTTTCGGAAGACCGCATTGATGCAGACGCAACGTCGGGCCCACAACAATGACGGATCGAGCGGAGTAATCCACTCGTTTCCCTAATAGGTTCTCCCTGAATCGCCCCTGCTTGCCCTTGATCATATCCGTCAGGCTCTTCAGCGGCCGATTGCTTGATGCCAACACGGGTCGCTTGCAGCGATTATTGTCAAACAGCGCATCAACAGATTGCTGAAGCATTCGCTTCTCATTGCGAATGATGACTTCCGGTGCGTTCAGATCAACAAGTTTCTTGAGTCGGTTGTTTCGGTTGATAATTCGTCGATAAAGGTCATTGAGATCGCTCGTGGCAAAATTTCCACTATCCAACATAACCAACGGACGAAGGTCAGGAGGAATCACTGGGATCACATCCAACACCATCCATTCGGGCTTGTTCTCACTGTCGCGAATCGACTCAACAATCTTAAGACGCTTCACAAGGTCTGTTTTCTTCTGCTTCGAGCCAGTCGTAGCCAACTCTTCTCGCAATTCCTTCGAAAGCGACACCAGGTCCAGGCTGAGCAAAAGTTTACGGACAGCCTCAGCACCCATCTCGGCTTCAAATGCCTCATCCCCATAGTTCGTCACCGCCTCGCGGTACTCATCCTCAGAAAGCAACTGATTTTTCTTCAGCGGTGTATCTTTTGGATCAAGCACAACGTAGTCCTGAAAATAAATGACCTTTTCGAGACTGGAGGTCTTCATGTCGAGCAGTGCGCCCAATCGACTTGGCATCGCTTTGAAAAACCAGATGTGGACAATTGGTGCGGCCAATTCGATATGGCCCATCCGCTTGCGGCGCACACGTGAATGCGTGACTTTTACACCACAACGATCACAGATCATCCCTTTGTATTTCATGCCGCGGTACTTGCCGCACGAACACTCCCAGTCCTTTTCAGGGCCAAAGATTTTTTCGCACATAAGACCGTCTTTTTCTGGACGGTATGTTCTGTAATTGATCGTTTCTGGCTTCTTAACTTCGCCAAACGACCAACTTCGTATATCGTGCGGCCGAGCTAGGCTGATTTTCACAGCCGAATAGTCGTTGACGCGATCGTAGGTGGCTTCACCGATGCTCACGTGTCAGATCCTCCTCTTTTCCAACTGCATATTCAGTCCAAGTCCACGGATTTCATTTGTTAGCACGTCAAAACTTGCAGGCGTTCCAGCCTCAAGCGTGTTCTCACCCTTGACCATGCTTTCATAAATCTTTGTTCGACCTTCAACATCGTCACTCTTCACAGTGAGCAACTCCTGAAGGATGTAAGCGGCACCATAGGCCTCAAGAGCCCACACCTCCATTTCACCAAAACGCTGGCCACCGAACCGGGCTTTTCCTCCCAGTGGCTGTTGCGTGATAAGAGAGTAAGGCCCGGTTGAACGGGCATGCACCTTATCATCAACCAAATGATGAAGTTTCAGCATGTAGATATAACCAACAGTAGTTTCTTGCTCGAGAGGCTCACCAGTTCTTCCATCAAAGAGTTGAGCTTTGCCATGCGCCGGAAGATGTGCATCCTTGAGGACAGCATTGATGTCTTCTTCACTTGCACCATCAAAAACAGGCGTGACGGCCTGGAAGCCAAGAACCTTGCCAGCCCAGCCCAGATGCGTTTCAAGAATCTGACCAACGTTCATACGACTTGGCACACCGAGTGGATTAAGCAAAATCTGAACAGGCGTGCCATCGTCGAGGAAGGGCATGTCTTCCTTAGGAAGAATTTTGGCAATCACACCCTTGTTGCCATGCCGGCCTGCCATTTTATCCCCAACTGAGATGACTCGCTTGGCGGCAACATACACTTTTACCATCTGAAGCACGCCCGGACGCAGTTCGTCTCCGCGTTTCATGCTATTGAGCGTTCGCTCCTTGGCGTCAATTGCTGCATCAACCGCAGGCCACATGGACTTGTAGAGCTTCTCAACTTCAGCCTTACGCTGAGGAGACCGGACATCAAGAGAGCCCAAGCTAAACTCCTGAGCCCTCTCCGCAACAACTTTGTGATCCTGATTGCGAACGAGAGGACTACCATCAGAAGAAGTAAGAGGCTTCTGCAAAACGCCTTCCATCTCTGAGACCATCGCACCGAACGCTTCAGCAATCACAAGATTGCCATGGCTTTCGGCCTCCTTCACCTTCTTCTGGAACTCACGGCGGTCCTCTTCAGAAAGACTCATTTGTCGAGAGAACTTTTCCGTGGCAATAACAATCCCCTCAACACCCGAAGGAACTTCCAACGAGTCATTTTTTACATCTTCACCTGCACGACCAAAAATAGCATGCAACAGTTTCTCTTCTGGCGTCAGTTCGGTCTTACTTTTTGGAGAGACTTTACCAACCAGAATATCCCCTGGCCTGACATATGTTCCTATTTTGACAATGCCACTCTCATCAAGATTTTTTAGCGCACGTTCGCCAACATTAGGAATGTCTCGCGTAAACTCCTCGCGACCGAGCTTTGTGTCACGAATCTCGATGTCGTATTCCTCAATGTGAATAGAGGTATAGACGTCATCCTCAACGAGTTCCTCACTGATAATAATTGCGTCTTCAAAGTTGAAACCGTCCCAAGCCATAAACCCAACGAGAACATTCCTGCCAAGAGCAAGCTCTCCCTTGTAAGTAGCTGCTCCGTCAGCAAGAACCTCATTCTTCTCAACCTTTTGCTCAAGGGACACAATCGGTTTTTGATTTTGGCAGGTCCGCTCATTTAGGCCTTTATATTTCCGCAACGGATATACATCCGGAATGCCCGAGGCAGGGGTAACCTCGATGGAATCTGCATCGACGTATGTGACCGTCCCCTTTCGATTGGCGCGAACTAGCAAGCCAGAGTTTGCTGCAACATCCCGTTCCATACCAGTCGCAACGACCGGAGGTTCCGTGACAAGAAGCGGCACTGCCTGGCGCTGCATATTGGATCCCATAAGAGCACGATTTGCGTCATCGTGCTCAAGGAAAGGAATCAAGCCAGCAGACACGCCGACCATTTGACTAGGCGCTACGTCAATAAAACCAATCTTTTCAGCAGGCACCAGAACAAAGTCACCGCGATAGCGAGACACAATTGAATCACCTTGGAGCTTGCCATCGACAACAGGTGCGTCTGCAGGGGCAAGATAAGCATTTTGCTCTTCGTCAGCACGCAACCATACGACATCATCAGTGAGCTTGCCCTTCGAAACCTTGCGATACGGCGTCACCAAAAAGCCATACGAATCGACTCCAGAGTAGATCGCCAGACTGGAGATGAGACCGATGTTTGTTCCCTCAGGGGTTTCAATGGGGCAGATACGACCATAGTGGGAAATGTGGACATCGCGGACCTCGAAGCCAGCTCGCTTACGATTGAGGCCGCCCGGGCCCAGAGCAGAAAGACGACGCTCGTGGGTCAACATGGAAAGAGGGTTTGTCTGATCAACAACCTGCGAAAGCTCTCCTCGACCAAAGAAGTATTCAATTGCTGCCGAGATGCTCTTAGGATTAATGAGTGTTCGAGGAGACATCTCTGTGACGTCCTTGAGACTCATCCGCTCCTGAACTGTTCGACGCAATTTTAGGAAGCCCTTTCGAAGCTCGTCACTGGCCAGTTCATCAATCGTGCGCAATCGCCGATTGCCAAGGTGGTCAATGTCATCTACTTCGGCTGCTTCCTCCCCGTCACTCAGTTGCAGAATGTACGTGATGGCAGCAATCAAATCTTCTGCACGAAGAGTCATCTCCGTTTCAGGAACCTTGAGCCCAAGTTTTCGGTTGATCCGGAAGCGACCAACCCGACCAAGACGATAGCGATTTGTATCTTTAAATTTCTCCTCAAAAAGAGTAACGGCCTTATCGAGTGCTGGCGGATTGCCGGGCCGGAGTCGCTGATAAATACGAATCAGAGCATCCTGATGACTCGGGGCAACGCCGGTACGGCGACGGGATTCATCGGAGTCCTCCCGAAGGCTGTTCATGATCAGCGGGACTTTCTGCTCCTGCATCGTCTCGACAGCCTTGAGGCCCGATGTGCAGATGAGCTCAGCCTGATCGCGAGTGATTGTATTTCCAGCATCAACGATTATTTCACCTGCTCGCTCACTCCCCCTGGGGTACACAATATCATCAGCTGCGATTTTGCCCTCGAGTTTGCCAACACTGCGACCACCAGCAACCTTCTCTACTTTCGTTGGATAAAAAAGCTTCAGGATTTCCTTGTCGCTGCTGAACTTCGGATCCATCGCACGCAAGAGAGTCAATGCAGAGAATTTTCCGCTTTGATCGATCCGCACCTGAAGCGTATCTTTTTTTGAAACATTTATTTCAATCCAACTGCCCCTCTCGGGAATAATGCGACAGTTGTGTGTCTTACGATCTGTGGATTCCGTGTCGGCAACAAAATCAATGCCAGGAGAACGATGTAACTGGCTAACGACAACGCGCTCAGCACCATTGATAATGAACTCACCGCCCCCAAGCATGATCGGGACGTCACCTAGATACACTTCTTCTTCGATCGGCTGTTCACGCGTAAGCCTCAGCCAGACACGCAATGGCCGGCCGTACGTTAGGCGAAGTTGACGGCATTCGTCAGGCGTGTAGCGAGGCTTGCCGAGTTCGTATCGAAGATATTCAAGCTTGACCGTTTTGTCATAGCTCTCAATCGGAAAAATCTCCTGAAGAACCCCTTCAACACCTTTGTCTTTTCGCTTTTCCGGCGCAACGTCAAATTGCAGAAAGGATTCGTAAAATCGAGTCTGAATTTCCGTGAGATTCGGGATGAAGCTTTGACTAGTACGGCGGCTTCCAAATTGACGAACTTCGGTGGGCTGGAGTCGGCGAACGGCGCGAGTTGCCATTTACGGGACACTCCTCGGAGAAAAGTTTTTAGTTAAGAACTCCGTCGACACGGCACACAAAGGTTAGGCGACAATCGGAGATCACAGGGTTGGGCAGGACTGAAAGACAACAAAAGAGCGCGTGCAAGCAAATATGATACCGAAAAGGCAGCTACGATGCCAAGCAGCGTTCCGCCATACGGCATTTTTTCACTTTTACTTGAGCGAGACCTTGGCACCAGCCTCTTCGAGCTCCTTTTGAAGCTTTTCGGCATCAGCCTTGGAAATACCCTCTTTCACCTTCGATGGAGCGCCCTCAACCATTTCCTTCGCCTCCTTGAGGCCAAGGCTAGTCGCTGCTCGCACCACCTTGATGACAGCAATTTTGTTATCACCGAAGGACTCGAGAACAACATCAAAGTCAGTTTTTTCTGCAGCCGCTTCGGCTCCACCAACTGCGTCACCGCCGCCAGCAGCAGCCATCACAACTGCGCCACCAGCAGCCGGCTTTATGCCGTGAACCTCATCCAGATAATCAGAGAGTTCTTTCGCTGCCTTGAGAGTAAGACCGACAATTTTGTCGCCAAGTTCTTTCGTTTCACTTGAAAATTCACGTGTTTCTTCGGCCGTTGCCATCGCTCGGGATCCCTTTCCTTTCGAAAAACAGTTCGACTGCTAGGATCAGTCGATTGTGTACAGGTTTGTTTGAGACTTGCTGAGTGCGAACAAACGAGTCCTATGTCATACCATCTTTTAGCACGGAGTGAAGGGGAGGCCAAAATTCCCGCTTGTCAGAATGAGTCCATGCTGATACATGACGGCTTCGTCGCTGAATTATGCCTTTTCTAGATCCTCCACACGAGACGAAATTTGCCCAGCGAGTGTGCCTCCAGCAGACTCGATCTGCCCTGCCAGCGTCGAGGCAAGGCCACTAATCTGCCCCGATAGGGTGGAGAGTTGCTCAGCTCGGGTTGGCCATTTTGCGACCTTCTTGACTTCATCTGCCTCGAGACGAGAGCCGTCAAGAGCACCACAACGACATTCAAGGCCCTCAAATTCCTTTGCGACTGAGAGTCGATCGAGTTCTTTCGCAAGATCAACGACGTCTTCTCCGCCCCAGGCAACAGCAAGCATTCCCGAGGAGCCATGAAAAGCTGGCTCAAGAGGTGTACCCGCCGTCGCTCGTTGCGCCAGGCTGTTTTTTACCAACTGAAGCTGAATATTTTTTTTACGCAGTGCAAGTCGCAGTTGAGTCGTTTGCTGTGCATCAAGGCTGCCGAGGCTTACTACGATAGCATCATCAACCCCTGAAAGCCGTTCTTTCAAAGCATCGGTCAGCATGTTTTTGATTATTTTGCTCATGAAAATTATTCTTTAAACGGAAATTAAAGTTATAGGTTATGCGACCACCATGACGCCTGGAGACATGGTGGATGAGACTGACACACTTTTGACATATTGGCCACGCACGCTGGATGGTTGCATCGAGAGAATGTGGTCGATGAACGCTCGGATGTTGTCTGCAAGCTTAGCTGAATCAAAACTAATTTTACCAACCACTGCATGAACAATCCCGGTGGGATCATTTCGAAACTCAACCTTCCCTGCCTTGTATTCAGCAACTGTTTTCCCAACATCTGCCGTAACGGTGCCAGCACGAGGGCTCGGCATGAGACCGCGAGGACCAAGAATTTTTCCAAGCGGCCCAACGAGCCCCATCATGTCGGGCGCCGCAATGCAGACATCAAAGTCAGTCCAGCCACCCTTGATTTTTTTTGCCAATTCTTCGGCCCCCACCTCTTCTGCGCCAGAGGACTTGGCATCATCAGCAAGATTCCCTTTCGCGAAAACAACGACACGTTTTGATTTACCAATGCCGTGAGGAAGCGAAAGCGATCCACGAACAATCTGATCAGCCTGTTTTGGGTCAATTCCTAGGCGCATATGAATTTCAACCGTTTGGTCGAATTTTGTCGGAGGAAATTTTTTGAGAAGCTCAACAGCGTCAGGCACAGGCACTGGAGCCTCAGACTCCGGCTTTACGGCTGCTGCAGCCTTCATGCGTTTGGTAATGGACACGGTCGTCATCCTTCCAGTGATTTAAGTGATTCGTTTGACAAAAAGCTAAAAGTCAGCCCTCAACAGTAATGCCCATGCTCCTTGCGGTGCCCTCAATCATGCGCCTCGCATGATCGGTATCTCGAGCCTGAAGATCATTGCCTTTCAACTTTACAATTTCATCGAGTTGAGCTTTCGTGACTGTGCCAACTTTATCTTTATTTGGTACTCCAGAGCCCTTGGCAAGGCCTACCATCTTTTTCAGCAGGGCGGCAGCTGGCGGACTTTTCGTTATAAAATCAAACGAACGGTCGTTGTATACAGTCACCACAACAGGAATCGCCATGCCGGCAGCATCCCGAGTGCGATCGTTGAATTGCTGCACAAACTGACCAAGATTAATTCCAAACCGTCCCAGCGAAGTGCCAACAGGCGGTGCAGGTGTTGCCTGTCCACCAGGAACCTGAAACTTCGCTTGTCCAACCATCTGTTTTGCCATTGCCGTATTCCTACTCCATAAGGCTTCAATACGCAGTGCGAATCAAAGCTGTCTTTTCCAAAATTCAAACTGTTTCAATTTGCCAATACTCGATATCAACCGGTGTCGACCGGCCAAAAATACTCAGCATGACGGTGACACGACCATTCGCCTCGTCAATGCCCTCAACCTCGCCCTCAAAATTCTCAAAAGTACCTTCGTTGATTTTGACACGGTCACCCTTCTTGAAGGCAATCTTCAGGCGGGGTGCTTCATCAGCCTTCTCCTCAGATTTGTTGAGAAGCTTGGCGACATCTTGAGGCAACATTGGGCTTGGGCGGCCTGCGGATCCCGTAAAGTCACCGATGCCACCAGTTTCTCGAACAAGGTACCAGGTTTCATCGTTCAAAATCATGTTGACTAGAATGTAACCAGGGTAGAGCTTTCGCCAAACGACGCGTTTTTTGCCACCCTTAAACTCAGAGACCTGCTCCTTGGGAACGATTACCTCCCCAAACCAACCGTCCATGCCCTGCATGGATATACGTCGGATCAATGCATCGCGAACAGAATCCTCGCGATTACTCTGAACTTTGAGAATGTACCACTGCATGTCGCCGACTACTGGTTTTTCTTCATCCTCACTGGACATTTCAACAGGAGACGCGTCTTCACTGCCAGAAAAAGGGTCGTCGAGCTCTACAGGCCCATCATCATCGTCCTCAAAGTCCTCAGCTGCGTTGTCTGTAGCACTCGACTTCTCTGATTCCGCATGAGATGTTTCTAGCGCAGGCGCTGCTTCTGCTGAAGCGTCACCCTCAGGAATGCCATTGTCGAGTGGTTCATCAGGGGAAGCGTGAGTCATGATTGGCACCGATTCAAAAACATAAAAAGCAAAAAACGGATCAACCGAACCCTTGCAGGGCTCGAAGAACAAACCACCAGAACAGATCATAGCCAGCAAGAATGCCGGCCAATGCAAACATTAGGACAATAATTACAATGGAACTGCGAAACACCTGATCCCACGTTGGCCACGACACTTTGGCCATTTCAGACTCAACAGCAATCAAAAAATCAGCGAACCGCGGTACATTCACAATTCGAAAGCAAACCCACACACCAGCCGCAAGCAACACACCTGGCACCAAAAAACGAACAACACCGATATCTGGTTGGCCGGCACCTGGGCTTCCAGCAAACCATAGTGGCAGCAACTGCGATAAACGCCAGACTGCAATTGCCAGCGTGCCAGCCAGTGCTGCAAACGTAAGCTGGCGAGTAGCCCGCCCCTGCGACCGCTTATAGACCGAAGCCCTCAGCAATTCACGGAAAAAGCCACTCCGTTCAAGTTGTCGTTGTGATGAACCTGCCATTCGATCTTTCTCGTATCAGTCTCAAGCAGGGGCGGCGGGAATCGAACTCGCAACCTCTGGTTTTGGAGACCAGCGCTCTGCCAGTTGAGCTACGCCCCTTCGGGCGAGGGGGGCGGGACGCCCGTCCCCCTCAAGTGTGTCCATGTTTTCGTCTGAGTAGTAACTCCTATCAGTCAAGGATTTTCGTGACAATTCCCGAGCCAACAGTCTTCCCGCCTTCACGAATGGCGAACTTCACACCTTCGTCCATGGCGATAGGAACCATGAGCTCAACTTCCATTTTCACATTGTCGCCTGGAGAGCACATCTCAACACCACCCAGCAACTTTGTTGAACCAGTTACATCAGTCGTACGGAAATAGAACTGAGGACGGTATCCAGCAAAAAATGGGGTATGCCGACCACCCTCCTCCTTTGAAAGCACATAGACTTCGCACTCAAACTTCTTGTGAGGCTTGATAGATCCTGGCTTGGCCAGCACCTGACCTCGCTCAATATCATCGCGAGCCACACCACGAAGCAAACAACCTACATTGTCACCAGCCTGTCCTTTTTCAAGGATTTTCTTGAACATTTCGACGCCTGTACAGGTCGTCTTTTCGGACTCCTCTTTGAGACCAACAATCTCAACTTCGTCGCCTGACTTTACTTCGCCTCTCTCAATACGACCTGTCGCAACGGTACCACGTCCTTCAATTGAGAAAACGTCTTCAATAGCCATCAGGAACGGCTTATCCGTATCGCGCTCAGGCTCAGGGATGTAGCTATCGACAGCGTCAAGCAACTCAGAAATGCATTTGCTTGCTTCTGCGTCAGAGGGATTGTCATAGGCGGGTTTTCCTGCTCCACGAATAATCGGAATATCATCGCCAGGGAAACCGTACTTCGAAAGCAGTTCACGGATTTCCATTTCCACCAAATCAAGCAACTCGGGATCATCCACAAGGTCAACTTTGTTGAGGAAGACAACGAGTGCCGGAACACCGACCTGACGAGCGAGCAGAATGTGCTCCCGAGTCTGAGGCATTGGGCCATCGGCAGCACTCACCACGAGAATGGCACCGTCCATCTGGGCAGCCCCTGTGATCATGTTTTTGACAAAGTCAGCGTGGCCTGGACAGTCAATATGAGCGTAGTGCCGTTTGTCAGTCTCGTATTCAACGTGACTGACAGCAATGGTCACGGTTTTTGTTTCGTCACGAACGGTGCCACCTTTGGCGATATCCGCGTAACTTTTTGCAACGGCGAGATCCTTAGCAGCCTGAACGGCAACTAGGGCGCCGGTGAGAGTAGTCTTCCCGTGGTCAATATGACCAATCGTGCCGACGTTCACGTGGGGCTTTGTCCGTTCAAACGTTTCCTTTGCCATCTTTTCCTCGATCTTCCTCGTTAGTAAACACAGGCAACGAATGCCTGCCAAAACCTCTATAAAAACATTATCTTTTGCCCGGGCACGCCCCGAGCGAAGTGTTTCGTTATCCTGTTTGTCTTTGCGTCTAAATCATAAAGCTGCTGATGGGACTTGAACCCATGACCTCGTCCTTACCAAGGACGTGCTCTACCAACTGAGCTACAGCAGCGGCTGAGCCCGTGAGGCCAATGGCATTTTGGGCTGTTAAGTGTTTCGTTTGATATAAAATTGAAGTTCCTGTTTTGTTGAAAGCGGGTGAAGGGAATCGAACCCTCATCTTTAGCTTGGAAGGCTATTGCTCTACCATTGAGCTACACCCGCGACGGAAAAGGACATGACTGGGGAGTGCAGGATTCGAACCTGCGAAGGCAGAAGCCATCAGATTTACAGTCTGACCCCTTTGACCGCTCGGGAAACTCCCCTTGCTTGAATGAATGGTGTGCGTTTGGCCTTCATGTAAAAGTGTTGTGGATAAAAGTTGAACGATCAAGCGGTCATGGGAGAGGCCGTTTTGGTGACTTCCGATCTGTCGAGAAGCCTCCAGATACCGGCCTCCGGATTCGTCGTGCTAAGCTAGCGGTGGGACTTGAACCCGCAACCTGCTGATTACAAATCAGCTGCTCTGCCAATTGAGCTACGCTAGCGGCTGGTCGAAACCGCAAACCGCTCTAGTTTAGGGATTCGGCAACGGCATGCAAGATGGTCGGAGGCCTCTCGACGTCGAGTTTTCATCAACTGACAATCTCAGTGATTCCCAGTGATTTATGGCAGAATATGGCACGAAAATATTCGAAAAACCAGTGTTTATGAGGTATTGTCGGGCAATTGACTTGCTGCCTCCTTTCCTTGGCTGGGACCGAAGTCTAATGCATAGGGTGCAGATTCTCTGGAAATTGGCGATTATGCAGGGGCTTTTGTAAGGGGCCTTAAGGCCTCTCCTTCGGTATCAGTCTTATCTCGATAGAGTCATATGAACGCACAAGCACATGAATCAAATGCTGAGAAGCCATCCATCGTTCTGGTCGATTGTCCAGACGAGGTGGGACTCATTTTCAAAATCACTGGCGTTCTGTCAGATTTGCGAGTCAACATTCAGAGTAATCAGGAGTTTGTTGACACAAACACGGGCTATTTCTTTTTCCGTGCCGAGGTTTCAGCTCCATTCGATGTCGATGGCGGCTGCGATGGTTTGATGGATGCTATTCAACCCCGCCTGCAGGAGGCTCTTCCCAAAGAGGCCTGTGTTCGCGTTGTTCGTTCGGAGCGCAAGCCAATCGTTATCTGTGCAACTCGTGAGCCACATTGTCTTGGTGAATTGCTTCTTCTTGATGCTGTAGGAGATTTGCCAGGACGAATAGTTGGCGTGATTGCAAATCATGAAAATCTCCGAAGCCTGGTTGAGCGATTTGGTGTTCCCTTTCACTGCGTGACTCACGACGGTGTTACGCGTGAAGAGCATGAAAAAAGTCTTGTAGAAATCATCGATGGTTATCATCCAGACGTCATTGTTCTTGCACGATACATGCGGGTGTTATCAGAACAGTTTGTGAAACGGTACGAACAGAGGATCATCAATATTCATCACTCATTTCTCCCGGCTTTTGCTGGTGCAAGTCCATACCGTCAGGCATTTGCCCGCGGCGTAAAAATTATTGGAGCAACAGCACATATTGTGACCACGGAACTCGATGATGGCCCAATCATCGCACAGGATGTCATTCACATTGATCACACATTTACCCATGTGCGAATGGCTCAGGCTGGGCGCGATGTCGAAAAGTTGGTGCTTGCCAAGGCAGTGCGTATGGTACTTGAGGATCGGGTATTCCTGCACGATGGACGAACAGTTGTCTTTGAAACAGGCTGAGGTACCCTCACTTTTGCCTTGCAAGAGCCCATTGTTGGGACATGTCGAAGTGACTTTTGCAGAGATTTCATTGGATGTTGATACCTCTTGCCTGATATGGCGTGTGCCTCAAGAAGAAAACAAGCAATGAACTAGTTTTGTCGAAAACATCTCATGCGAATACAGTATACGGCGTATGATGAATAGTTCTGTTGCCGCAAGGAGTTTCGAATACCCATGATTCTTCGAGAAGGTGTCCTTGTTTTTGTGTGCGTAGCATGCGCAGTTGTTTTTACACGTCACGAGGCGCTCGGGCAGAAGGTTGAAGCAGAGGAGTTTCAGCTCCCAAATGGCATGCAATTTTTGCTTGTTCCGCGTGCGGATCAGCCAAATGTGGTCAGCGCTGGCTGGGTAGCTCGTGTTGGGAGTGTCAACGAGCGGCCGGGCATTACCGGGATCAGCCACTTTTTTGAGCACATGATGTTCAAAGGCACCGATACGATTGGCACGCGTAATCCTTCAAAAGATGCCGATTACCGATTCGAGCAAAAACGAATACGGGATGAGATCAATACAATCATATGGACGAAGCAATACGATCGTTTTTTTCTCGGCGAGATTGACGACCCGTGGAATCCTCTCAATGACACCCAGGAACTGAGGGTGCTGCGAGGCAAACTCGATGCATTGATTCGTGCGCAACAAGGCCGCGGCGATGCCGGTGCCGAGGCAGCAACGATCGTCAAAGATGAATTCGATCAGGTTTATACGAAGGCCGGTGGGAGTGGGATGAATGCTTTCACTAGCTATGACCTTACGTGTTACTTCATTACCGTGCCTAGCAATAAGCTTGAGCTCTGGGCATGGATGGAGAGTGATCGACTCTCAGACAGTGTTTTTCGTGAGTTTTATTCTGAACGGGATGTTGTGCATGAGGAGCGAAGACTGCGCACAGATAGTACTCCAACAGGGAAGTTTCAGGAGCAGTTTAACTCAATGTTTTGGTCATCCTGTGGGTATTCATGGCCAGTGATTGGTTGGCCAAGTGATTTGAATAGCTACACAACTGAGCAAGCAGAAGAGTATTGGAATATTTATTATCGCCCAGAAAACTTATTTGGAATAGTTGTCGGTGACTTTGATCCAAAAGAGGCAAAACAACTCATCGAAAGATACTTCACAAGGCTCACGCCAGGGAAACAAAGCCCTCCCCCTGTCGTCACGCTCGAAGTGGAGCAACTTGCTGAGCAGCGAATGAATGCAGAAGGAGATTTTCCCCCCTCGGTTGAGGTTCGCTATCACACTGTTCCGGCGGGCCATGTTGATAGTTATCCGCTCGACATTCTCGCTGAAATATTCAATGAAAGAACTGGAAGGCTCTACGCTGGGCTTGTCGAAGGCCGGGGTATTGCTGCCACAGCCAGAGCATCATCAGATACGCGAAAGTATGCTGGGCTGTTTTCATTCAGTGCCCAGACTCGTGGAGAGGCAACCCCCGAACAACTTGAGAAAGCCTGGTATGAAGAATTAGCCAATATTCAGCAGAACGAAATTGTTGAAAGAGAGCTTCGGAAGGTGAAAAATCGAATCGCAGCGGATAACTATCGGCGTCTTGAAAATAATATGTCGCTGTTGATTCAATTAGCTTTTACAGAGGCGTTGCTCGATTGGAATGAAATTAATGAAGGACCAGCAAAATACGAGGCTGTTACAGCCGCAGACATTCAGAGAGTAGCCAAAGAGTATTTCACTTCGACAAATCGAAGTGTCGCAATTTATCGTCGTCAGGAGGAGGGCAAATGAATTCCCGAGTCTCAGTCATTTTTCTGGCCATTGGTGCGCTCGTTGTGCTCGCTGTGTTCACGCAGAAGGACGTTAGGAACGATGCTAAAAATGTGGTTGCCAAAGATGTTTCTGCTGGAATAGTCACGATCCCTGATCGACCTGAAAAAATTGTGTTTGAACCGCTCTCCTATGAGCCACCTTCCGCTGCAACGTTTCGACGGCAACTTCGGGATGGTACTGTCGTATTTCTTGCTCCCTCGCATGAGTTTCCATTAGTCAACGTTGTGATGACATTTAAGGGTGGAAGTTCGCGTGACCCGGTTGAGATTCCTGGGCTAGCATCAATGACTGCCCGCCTACTACGGGAGGGAGGTGTTGAGAACATATCTCCCGCTGAGCTCGATGAAACACTCGATTTTTTGGCGACTGAGATCTCAGTCTCAGCAAGCGATACATTCACAACGGCAAGAATGAATTGCCTGAAGCAGAATCTCGATGAAAGTCTCAGCCTTTTTATGGCAATCCTGCGAAATCCAGCCTTCGATGAGGGGCGACTCAAAACAACGAAGGCGAGGCTGCTGGAATCACTTAAGCAACGAAATGACAATGCATCATCAATCCTCGGGAGAGAGTGGAGGCAACTTCTGTATGGCACGGAGCATTTTGAGGGCTCACAGCCAACCGGAGAAAGTGTGGCAGCGATCAGCCGATCGCGATTGGCAGAAATGCATCAACAACTCTTTCATCCTGGAAACGTCATCATTGCAGTGTCGGGAGATTTTGAAGAGCAAGACATTCTTTCACGTTTGGAACGATTGTTGGGGGATTGGGAGCATGGCAAGGACGTTCCGGATCCTATTGCTCCTTCAGTCACACTTGAACCCGGCCTCTATCATGTTCACAAAGATATCCCTCAGGGCAAGGTGATACTTGGCCTTCGCTCAATCACCCGAAACAATTCAGATCTGATTCCATTGTTACTTCTCGATGAGATCCTCGGCGCTGGAGGATTTACGAGCCGACTTATGCAACAGGTTCGAAGTAACGAGGGATTGGCATATTCAGTGCGATCGACGGTTACTCCCAAAGTTTACTATCCAGGTGACTTTCGAGTGAGTTTTGAAAGCAAAAATGCAACGGTCGCTCTAGCGACCAAGATTGTGTTGAATGAGATCAATAAAATCCGTGATGAGCCGGTCACGGAAGAAGAACTTGAAACAGCAAAGCAAAGCCTTATCGAAACGTTTCCAAGACAATTCGAAAGCAAGTCCCGCATGTTGCGAGTATTTGTCAATGACGAGTGGACTGGTCGACCAAAAGACTTTTGGAAGACATTTCGTGAGAAAGTAAAGTCGGTGAGTCGTGAAGATATTCAGAGGGTGGCCCAACAATACCTTGATCCGGATCAAATGGCGATTTTGGTTGTTGGCAATTGGGAAAAGATTGCCCCAGGCGATCTTGAAAAGCGAGCTCAAATGGATGAATTTTTTGATGGTCGTGTAACCCATCTTCCCTCACGTGATCCAATCACGCTTGAGCCTGTTGTTGAAGAAGAAAAGGGTGCTACATCGGCGAATGACCGTCAGTAATCAACAACTTCCGCCACGTCCAAGTGAAGTACACGCTGCTGCGATTGCCCGTGAATTGCCTGGAATGAGTGTTGTCTGCACAACCGTTGGTCGGGCCCAAACGGCATGTGAGATTGCTCATGAGCGTCCTCAGGCTGCTGTCACATGCTGTTTTTTTGATTTGTATCAGCATGATCTTGCCTTAGCAGGATGGGAGACAAAGCCTGAGCGGCTCTGCCCGTTGTGTGTTGCTGATCTTCCGGCAGGCCCGTATGACCTTGCGGTTGTACCTCTTCTCAAAAATGGAGAGGCAGAGTTTACACGTGAATTAATTCAGCAAGCCTTTATGCAGCTTGTCGTTGGTGGATTTCTCGTAACAGCGATTGATAATCCAAGAGATACGTGGCTTCGAGAACAGCTCGTCTCGCTTGGTGAAAAGGTTCGCGTAAAAACTGATAAGGGATCAAAACCATCAACAGTGGGTTATGTCGTCGAGAAAACACATGAGTTGAAAAAAAATCGAGATTTTTCGTGTGACGTTGTGTTTCGTGATCGTGAACATTTGTTGACTCTGCATACTCGTCCTGGTGTGTTTGCGCATCGTCGCCTTGATCCAGGCGCTCGACATCTCCTGAATGCGGTCGATGTTGCACCCGGTACCCACGTCCTCGACGTCGGTTGTGGGTCTGGAGGAGTTGCGTTGGGCATTGCGGCCCGTGACCCAAGCGTGGAGGTTTGTGCACTTGATTCATCGGCGAGGGCTGTCGAGTGCACTCGCATCGGATCGAAAAAAAATGACTTACCAAATATAGCGACGTATCTTGAATCTGGAGGGGCCGTGCCTGATCCTGGAACATACGATTTGGTTCTGGCCAATCCACCGTATTATGCAAACTTTCGAATAGCGGAATTATTTGTTGACGCAGCCTGGCGAGCGCTCGCACCAGGTGGCACATTATTAGTTGTGACCAAACGACCTCACTGGTACCTCCAGCACCTGCCACAATCATGGCAGGGTGTTGCTCGTGAAGAAGTGAAGACCTATCACCTCATTGAAGCAGTTCGGCCAGATTCAATGGCTGGTCATTGAGCGTGTTATTGAGCAGTGCCTTCATGACAACAGCCCACAGTCGTGCTCAGAAAGTCTGTTGATTGATATGAATGACCTTTGCAGGAGGGAAGCCATTGAAGTGTGTGCTACTCGCTGCAGAATAAGCACCAATATCCTCGCTGTAGAGATAGTCGCCGATTTCAAGATCTGGTAGTTGTTCAGCCAGACTGATTGTGTCTAGCGCATCACACGTTGGGCCAAAGACGGCACACAGGCGTTTTTTTCCACGCTTAAAACTCTTCATGCGGTATCTACAATGATCAAAAATGACACCTGAATACGTGTGGTAGACACCGTCATTGACGTAATAGCAAAGCTTATCATTTCGCACTGCTTTCCCGATAATCTTTGACACAGCATGAGCAGCAGATGCGACGAGAAAACGTCCAGGCTCAGCAAGAATCTCAATATCCTTTGGGAAGAGGCGATCGAGTTCATGGTTGATTTTCTTTGCAAGCTCACTGAATTTTGGAACGCTGGAATCATAGGCAGCTGGAAAGCCACCACCGATATCAAGAAGTTTCAGTTTAAATCCACGGGTTCTGGATTCATGAAAGATATTCGCGCATAAAAGAATTGCCTGAATGTAGTTTTCTGGATTGGTGCATTGGCTTCCCACATGGAAAGACAGTCCCTCAACGACGAGGCCAGCGTCATGCGCATATTGAATAAGGTCAACGGCCTCCCCAGGTAATGCACCAAATTTACTGGATAACTCAACCATGGAGCCAGTATTCGGGACACGAAGACGAAGTGCGAGGCCGGCATGTGGAGCATGCTTTGCAATTTTTTTTACTTCTTCATGGTTGTCATACGTTACAAGTGGTTTGTACCGGTCTAGCTCGCGAAGTGTTTCGATTGGTTTGATGGGATTCGCATAAATTATTTTGTCCCAAATAAAATGCTGGCGCTTCTTTGCAGAAAGTTTTTTGATGTTTTCGTGGACAGTATGAAACTCCTGCATGCTGGCGACATCAAAGCTCCCGCCAAGATCATAGAATGTTTTTACAATTGCAGGGTCACTATTTACCTTCACGGCATAATAGATTTGAACGCGAGGAAAGTGCTTTCGAAAGAGGGCATAGTTTTTTCTCAATTCATTGTGGTCAACAATGAATAAAGGCGTGCCATGCTTTTTTGCCAATGAAAGAAGAGTTTTTTGATTCATATTGGTTGAAGAACCCTCGGACGGGGCATGTCTTTTGGTGAGATCCCTAAGGGGGCGCCGAGCTAACGTTAGGTAGCTACGATGGCTGCATCAGTCTCCATCTGTAATCAGAAAGTTTTTGAATTGCCAAGGATCCTCATGGTCCATTGATGGGCTGTTATACCCCTCAAACGTATTCTCATAATGTTTCAGGGGAGTCCAGTCGCTTTGAACAGAAATAAATGCGCCTAGGTAAGGCTTTGCAATTCCGAGGACATATTCGTGCGGCAGATCATCGGGGAGTTTCACTCCCTCTTCTGGATGTTTAATCATCCACATGCAGGCCGCGACAACAGAAATAGCAACCTGCATAGTCGTCGCATTTTGATGTGGGACTAATCGTCGTGACTCTTCGATTGATAGATCAGTTCCGCACCACCAGGACTGAAGGGGATGGCCCATGACAAGGGCACCAAGAATATCGGCACCACTGGTAATCTCATCGGTCATAATTCGGTGTCGTGGCTGGAGTTGGTAGTTGTATCCTCGAAGTTCTGCGAGACTGGCAATTGCTGCGTCACAAGGACAGTAGGCATAGTGCACCGTTGGACGGTAAATCGTCTTGCCATTGTCTTCTTGGACTGACAGTTTTTCGGTAATGCTGAATGCTTCGCCGTGTCGTACAACCATTCCAACAATGGTGTAATCGGGCACCCATGAAACCACATGTGTGTTGATTCCCATGCGAGCTAAACAGATTTGGCTTTGTGTTCCGTCTGTGTGCTCGTAGGCAAAGGGAGGCAATTCCTTCTCGTGAGTACCCCAGCCCATTTCAGCTGTTGTGGTTCCCTCTTCTCGAAACCCTTCGACACTCCATGTGTTGACAAACTCGTCAACTTCTTTCGGATGGTTGCTAATTTGCGTATCACGTTCACTGCAGTGGATCACCTTGACGCCGAGTTCATGGGCAAGGTGGTTGAATGTCTGGTTCTTTGCGTAGTGAGCAATTCGCTCTGACTGTTCAGCAGAAAAAGACTTTTCTTCAAGGCAGGCGTCCGCAATATCGATGAGGGCATGCTTGGTGAAATGGCTGATGAGACCGGGATTGGCGCCGTGTTCAAGGGCAGCAGTGGGGCCAGGAGACTCCCAGCCAGAAATCATCTGACGAAGTTTCATGTGCCGCCAATACAGTGTCATCTCCGTTGGGGAAGCATTGTGTGCATTGGCATACGGATCCCAGAGCTCGACAGATGTGTTGAGATACAAGACGCCAGCGTCATGGCACCATTGCACAATCTCACAACAGTCGATATTCCAAGCAAGATCAATGAGGATATCACCTTTTGAGACATGCTCTGCAAGTGCGGAGCCGAGATTGTCCGGGGTAATCTTTTTTCGAACGAAGGTAATCCCCTTTTCAATCCATGGTTGAAGTGCTGCATCATCAGGATCGAAGTCGATGATGGTAATGTTTTGTGGGGAGACGTTGATGTGCTTGAGGAGAATTGGAATCGTGCAACGAGCTACAAATCCAAAGCCGACAAACAGAATACGGTTATGAAATGTCACCATTGCAGGAGGGTCCCTTTTCGTGTGAATCATAATCTGTGAGGCGGGAGTATACGTGGAAAAACAGAAAAGAAGTATCAGGGTACACTCTGAGCATGCGAGTTGTTCTTCAGCGAGTGACAGAGGCGAGTGTCTCGATCCATCATGAAATCGTAGGCCAAATTGGTCGAGGGCTCCTCGTATTCGTAGGCGTTGAAGACGGCGACACCGTGGCTGATGCCGAGTGGTTAGCTGCAAAAATCATCGGGATGCGAATTTTTCCTGATGAGAAAGGGAAAATGAATGAAAGCGTGGCGGCCATGGGTGGAGATATCCTTGCCATCAGTCAGTTCACCCTTCATGCCAACACCCAAAAAGGAAATCGACCAAGCTTCATTCGGGCAGCTAAGCCAGAGGCAGCCGCTCCGCTGTATGAATCCTTTTTGGAAGTGCTTGAGCGAGGGCTTGGGCGTCATGTGCCACGAGGGGTCTTTGCCGCCGATATGCAGGTCTCACTTACCAATGACGGACCTGTGACAATTATCGTTGATTCAAGACAGCAGAGATAACCTCCCATTGCAGATGCCCCATTCTCTCAGCTGTTGCTGGGAGAACAGAACATCTGCAAGAGAAGTTACTCAAGTTCGAAATCGAACGTATTACCTTCACCGGCACTTACTGTTGCAGTGAGCCCCGATGTTTCGGCTTTCTCGTATTTTTCATCAAGCTCATTTTTCGGGCCAGTATCACTGACAGCCGTCGGGTCATAGTCATCACTATCAACGTCTCCCGAAGCGGCTTCATCAGACGATGCATACTTTACAACCCTTACGCCATAGTCACCTTCCATTGCACCATCATCTTTCCCGAAGGTTGAAAGCGTATACCGACCAGCACTATCTGTTTTTCCATTGGCTGGCCTCTGGCCTGCAGATGGACTGAACGTGACCGTGGCATCCGCAACAGGAGTCCCCCCAAGAGTCACCGTGCCACTCACCGGATGAGTAGGAGGATTGGTTGGTCCTCCTCCACAGCCATTCGTGAACACAAGACCGAGGGAAACAACTCCCACAACGAGGAAAGAATTCATTTTCATGTGACTAGGTAAAAATTGCATTGTTTGAACTAAGCTCCATCTGATGTTGCACCAAGTGATCCCCAGACCCCATACGGACTTCTCGAAGTCGCGTTTCGAGCAGGAGCCTGTGCCGACGTATCGCCACAATCAATATTGTCGTTTGTGAACGATACTGAACCATCGGCATACCCTGTTACAACACCACCGGGATGTCGACTCGCAGCAGAATAAACAGCAGTTGCTGAATCAGCATTTGGGTTATTCCCTACATTACACGATGGCGAGTTTGGTGGAAGGATGGTCTGGAAGCCAACACGACCAACCTGGCCGTCCGTCCATTGAGCACCCCACCGTCGCTTGATAGAAGTACCGGCAGGATACCGACCATTTCCTCCAGCGACTGCAGCGATACATAGGCTAGGATTATTCCGCAAACCACCGATATTCATGACTTCAGCCTGTCCATAGAGCTCACTGCCACCGGCAGTACTGATGGCACCATTGGTCCCAGACATACGCTCACTGATGAGGACTGTCTTTGACGTTCCATCCATCATGGCTGAAATCGTTTTTCCAAAAACGGTCTGTGGTCGTTCTGCAGGAGGAGCCGCATTGCCGGAGTATTTAGCTCCAATAAAGGCGCCTCGCCCAGTTCCATCAAGATTATTGAGACCGCTGGCATGGTCTCCAACACACGTTGCATACGAGTGTGTTTGGACACGAGTACTTGGTGGATCACTTGGACACTTCAAGGACTTGGGAGCTGTGTTCCAAACATTCCAACTCGCCCAAGCGTATGGACCACCAGGACGAACGTTGCTGGCACCAGCCATGATCTGATCCCACATGGCGTTTTCTTCAATGTAAGGAAGCATTGCAATGAACGCACTTCGACGACCAGCGTTGTTTTGATCCTTTTTGCCAACACCTTTTCCCCAACAGCATGTTCCACCCTTTTGTGGAGGGAAGTACCCATACGTACTTTCATGATTGAGGCAGGCTAATGCTAACTGCTTGACATTGCTGACACAGTTTGCCCGTCTGGCTGCTTCACGAGCAGCTTGAACAGCAGGTAACAGAAGACCGATAAGAACACCAATAATGGCGATAACCACAAGCAACTCCACAAGCGTGAAGCCCTTGCGACCAAAAGAGCTTTTGTATTGCATGGCACGTCTCCGGCAAAATAGCTATGAAAAGTAATAAAAAGAGAGAAGACCTTATAGAGAAAAAACCCCCATTCGATGAATCCTCCTCCAAAGGTGAATTTATCTTATGGCCAAAAGTTGTCAATTTCTAGTTCAGAATTATCTCGATACGTGCTTAAAACGCTCAAAGCGTAGATATTTTACTGCTATCAGCGAATGCAAGATGTTCTGTTTAATCGAGCCATGTTGACTCTGCTGGACCTGTTTCCCCGTGTTTTGTGTTGAACGATTATGAACGAACTCTCATTTGCTTCGTGGTCCCTCCTTATTGTTGGTGGTTTTGCCGTTGGGGTTTCAAAAAGTGGTCTCGCTGGGGTCAGCCTCATTCAAGTGCTTGCTTTTGCCATTGTTTTTGGTGCAAGACAATCAACAGGTGTGCTTCTGCCCCTCTTAATCGTTGGGGATGTCTGTGCAGTCTGGCTTGTTGGGAGAGAGGTGCGGTGGCGTTATGTTCTGAAACTTTTGCCGCCCACGTTGGTTGGTGTTTTCATTGGGTGGTATCTGCTTGATAGTCTCGATGAAGCAGCCTTTCGTCCACTCATTGGCTCGCTTGTCATTCTGCTGTGTCTCGGTCAACTGTTGAGGATGTGGCGAAGTGACCTCTTTGCGTATGTGCCCCACACACAACTCTTTGCTTGGTGTACAGGCATCCTTTCTGGTGTTGCAACCATGGTGGCCAATGCCGCTGGACCAATCGTGGCGGTGTATCTTCTTGCCGTATCACTACCAAAAGATCGACTTGTGGCTACCGCGGCATGGTTTTTCCTTATTCTGAACGTTCTCAAGATTCCGTTCAGCGCAAGCCTCGGACTTATCGACTCATTGAGCCTAGGCATCGATCTTGTTCTTGCTCCGTGTGTCGTGGCAGGTCTTTTGACAGGACGTGCCATCGTGCGCCTTATTCCTCAACGTGTCTTCGATACGCTCCTTCTAGCCTTTACGGCTTGTGCTGCGATACGGCTAATTATTCCTTCTTAAGGCTTATGATTTTTTTCGAGGTTTCGGTATCCAGTTTGGATTTGGCCAGCGTGCTGTGTCGAGATAGTTTTGAACAGTTTCAGTGATGCCGGGATGCTTTGATGAGACATCTATTTTTTCTGCGATGTCCGTGTCGGTATCGAATAGCTGCACAGGTTCTCCAAGGCGTCGAAGTGCTTTCCATCGGCCTTTATAAAGACAGGCTTGCCGGAAGCCGCCCTCATGAAACTCCCAATAGAGAAAATCATGTTGCTTTTGTTGCCGGGGGTTTCCTGTGAGTTCGGGCACGAGACTCAGGGAATCTGTGTTTGGAGGTGGAGCCACACCGGCTACCTCTGCCACGGTGGCCATGATGTCAGCAAAAGAACCCGCGTACGCCGACTGTGTTCCTGATGGAATATGTCCTGGCCACCAGGCAATCATTGGAACACGAATGCCACCGTCGGTAAGGCTGCGTTTGATGCCAGAATACGGACCAGCGGGCTGAAAACGTGTTAGGTCATGGCGGCTTTCATTATGCGGACCATTATCGCTGGTAAAGA
>CACORA010000013.1 GCA_902629495.1 Planctomycetaceae bacterium | reverse complement strand
AGGAAGAAGAGCCGAAGTTTGAGCCACTTGAGAATGTGACTGAGGAAATCCGTGAACGGCTGGCCTCAGAACGAGCTGATCAGGATATCGATGCTATCTTTACAGCAGTTGCAGGGGATATGACAGCCTACGCAGAAGATCTTGCTCTTTGGCAAGCACGTCAGGAAAAAGGGGAGGCACCTCAGCCGCCTGACTTCGAGAAGATTGCGGCGCAGCAAGGGTTGGAAGCTGGTGGTTCTGAGCTGGTTGCAGCTGATGACGCGGTAGCCGCTGGAGGTGTTGGCCAGAGTTTTGAACTTGTTCCTGATCGAACAAGCCGTTTTGGTCTCCGTCAGCAGAATTGGTTAGAGCAGATCTATGGTGATGGGGTTCCTTCACTGCGGCCAGTCACGTCCAGAGATGTTTCACAAAACCGCTACTTGTCATGGAAAATAGAGGATCAGCCTGAGTTTACGCCTACGTTCGAGTCAGCTCGTCCAGAAGTCCTGCAAGCATGGAAGGTTGTAGAGGGTCGTTCTCTCGCGGAGGATACGGCATTGAGTATTACTGCCGCGTGTACGGCGTCGGAAGAAGGAGCAACGGTGTCGCTTGCAGACGCTGTCGCAGAACAGGAGCTTTTCGAGGCGTCGAAAGTTGGGCCATTTTCGTGGCTCACACAGGGGACTGTGCCTCAGGGAACCCCTCCGCGGCTTTCTGATCCAGAAGGGCTCATTATGCCGGGTGATGATTTTATGGAAGCTATTTTTGCTCTTGGGCCTGGGCAAACAGGCGTAGCCTTTAACGAACCGAAAACCATCTGCTACGCCGTGCAGATGGAATCATTAACACCAACTCTTGAAGAACTTCAAAAACAGTTTCTTGACCAGAAGACTGATCAACGAAGGATAGCAATGGTCGCGCAGCGAGAGTTTTCAGAGGCTATCAGTGAATGGCTTGAGGGTCTGGAGTCCAAGTACGGTTTGGAGTGGAGGCGACAGCCCCGGCAGCGGAATCGATAGAAGAACATCAACCTGTATCGTGTGCTTGTTATGAGGCGTTGTGCATCGGCTTCAGAATGATGACCGCTAAAGGTGGTAATGTGAGTTTAATCGAGCACGTTCGCCCATGATGCGGAATACATTCAGAATGGATTGGTCCAATATTCCCTGCATTGCTGCCGCCATAATGTGATGAATCAGAGTTAAAAATTTCATCATATACGCCACTCGTTGGCAGGCCGAGACGAACGTCATGTCGTGGCACTGGCGTGAAATTACAGCATATAACAAGATGGTCATCTGGGTCATTTCCGCGTCGTATGAACGCCAATACACTGTTTTACCAGTTCTCGCAGTCAATCCACTCAAACCCTCTGCTATCAAAATCACATTGATGCAGGGAAGGTTCTTTTCGAACTAACTGATTGAGATCAACAATCAACTTTTTGAGGCCGCGGTGTCCATCGAATTGGCAGACATACCAACGGAGGCTGTTGTCAAAGTCCCACTCTTCCGGTTGGCCAAACTCATTGCCCATGAAGAGTAACTTTTTGCCAGGATGACACCACATGTATGCGTAAAGAAGCCGGAGGTTTGCTACTTTCTGCCAGGTGTCGCCGGGCATTTGATTAAGTAGTGACTTTTTTCCATGCACGACCTCGTCATGTGAAAGGGGCAGTACAAAGTTTTCGTGGAAGGCATAGATCAGGCTAAACGTCAATTCATCATGATGATACTTGCGATGAATTGGATCGTGATGCATGTACCGAAGGGTGTCATTCATCCAGCCCATGTTCCATTTCAGGCTGAATCCTAGGCCTCCCGTGTAGGTTGGCCGAGATACACCTCTCCATGAGGTTGATTCTTCAGCAATGGTGAGAACACCGGGGAAGTGTTCATGTACCTGAACATTCAGTTGCTTCAGAAATTCAACGGCCTCAAGATTTTCGTGGCCACCAAAGCAGTTTGGGAGCCATTCACCTTCTTTTCGACTGTAGTTGAGGTATAGCATTGATGCTACGGCATCAACACGAAGCCCATCAACATGGTATTTGTCGAGCCAGAAAAGAGCACTTGAGATCAAGAAGTTCGACACTTCATTTCGGCCATAGTTATAGATGAGTGTTCCCCAGTCTGGATGTTCTCCTCTGCGCGGGTCTTCATGTTCATAAAGTGCTGTTCCGTCAAATTGCCGAAGTCCATGATCGTCTTTGGGAAAGTGAGCCGGAACCCAGTCAATAATGACCCCAATGCCAGCTTGATGAAATCCATCAATGAGTGACATCAAGTCGTGAGGTGTTCCAAATCGACTTGTGGCAGCAAACATGCCGATGGTCTGGTATCCCCAACTGGCTGAAAGAGGGTGCTCTGCAGGAGGAAGGAATTCGACATGCGTAAAACCCATCTCAACACAATAAGGAATCAATTCTCGTTCAAGATCCCGGTATGACATCCATCTGTTTGGATCAGTGTCCGAGCGACGCCAACTTCCAAGATGAACTTCGTATATGCATAAGGGTGAAGATAGAGCATTGACGTCTGTGCGGCGTGCCATCCAGTCAGTATCGCCCCATTCGTACTGGCACAGATCAACCACTTGGGAGGCGGTTTGTGGAGGATGTTCTGCAGCAAAGCCATACGGATCTGATTTATCGTGGTGTTGTCCGCGGCTATGCACACGAAACTTATAGAGAGCCCCTAATGGGATGTTGGGCACAAAAAGCTCCCAGATTCCAGATGAATTGCGGTTTTCCATTTGATGCAACCGTCCATCCCAGCCGTTGAAATCTCCGACCACACTGACGGTGTCTGCATTCGGAGCCCAGACAGCAAAATTGACACCAGCAATTCCATCCAGAACGTGGCGATGCGATCCAAGCTTCTCATAGCTTTGCCAATGACGCCCTTCACCAAGTAAGTGGAAATCGTAGTTTGTTAGCATGGAATGAATAGCGGGACGGGTGTGCTGTTTCCGTATGCGATGAAGGAGGTCATCAATAATGGAAAGAAGATACAGAGAGGTTAAAGCAGGGGAGATATCACCTACACATGGTATCGTCCATCAACGTAAGTTGCGCACCAGTAAGGCGTAGGACTGTACACGATCGTTTGATTTTCCGAGGGAAACTGAATTCCAGTGTCAAGTTTTAGTCGTTTTTCACCAGTGAAGCAGGTTGTCGCATTGCCCGGTGGGGACCTGTGCGTCTGGCATCCACCTGACATGGATGCTCTCATTGATGACGCAGCGTTTCAAGCTGATGAACGGTTGCCATACTGGGCGACGGTGTGGGAGTCAGCCATTGTGCTAGCCGAGCGCCTGGCTACAGAGCGGGGACATGGACGGACCTTGGTCGAGGTGGGGTGTGGGCTTGGGTTACCATCGCTTGTTGCAGCCCGTCAACGCTTCAATGTTACGGCGACGGATTACGAACAGCCAGCACTCGACGGGGTTCAGTTCAATGCCAAAGCGAATGGATTTGAAAAACAGATAGAGACGCAGCTGTTTGATTGGCGGGATTCCACAAAGATGTCACAAAGGTTCGACCTCATGGTTGCATCAGATGTTCTCTATGAACCGTGTCATGCGCCTGCCATAGCTGCTGTGATCCATGATTGTCTGTCAGCAGATGGAGCAGCATTTGTTGCAGATCCAGGTCGGGTCCATGCAGAGGGGTTTGAAACGCACTGCAAACGGTATGGGCTGTTTGCCAAGAGAGAACCGGCCCGTCGGCCGTATGGACGAAACGACGGGCCGGAAATTGTTGTTTTCAAGATTGGCTGGTTCTAAGCAACCATCCGCATCTCAGGTACCTCCCCAGTGATCCCGATAATAAATTCTTCAAAAATCTTTCCATCAAGGGCAGATGCACTTTCTGCCTCGGGATGAAACTGTGTTCCAATCACAACCCAACCATCCACATCGCTTTCAAACGCTTCAATGACACCGTCTGGGGATCTTGCTGTCACCCGGAAGCTGTTTGCAAGATCATCAATGGCCATGTGGTGCATGCTATTCACACGAATCTCCCCATCTCCATATACGCGTTCCATTGCAGATCCGCGTTCTACAATGAGTGCATGGCGGTGCGATTGGTCAATTGGATCTTTGTGAGGGATCGCTTTGGGTAGATCTTCTGGAATATGGAGGAACAGGGTTCCGCCCTCAGTGAGATTGAGGAGTTGCATGCCAGCGCCGACCCCCAAAACGGGCATATGACGAGCACATATGTGCTTGGCAAGAAGGCGATCAAAATCTTCACGCCGAGAATCCATTGGCCGTACTGCGGGATGTGGCATATATCCATCCCGTCTTGGATCAAGATCAGATCCCCCAACGAGTACGACACCGTCAAGCATGTCGAGTAGTCGTATGGTATCGTCCTCATCGGCAAGTGGTGGCATAATGATGGGAACGCCGCCAGAATTGATAATCCCGTCGTAGTAGCCGGCGGCAATAAATGAAAGTGCCGCATGTTCTTTTCGAGACGGACGGAAGTCAGTGTTGATGCCGATCAGGGGTTTGGCTGCCATGGGTTTCCTCTACACGATGTCTGAGCCGGCATCCTGCCAGCTCGCCCGACGACGAGGTGGTCTTCATGACCCCCAGAGACCAAAAACATGACCGATTCGCCTCACCCTCGATCCTCGAGGGATATACGGCGGTCGGTACCGTCCTTGGTTCCGGGCCGGTGCTTCGCTTGAAGCCTCGAGCCAATTCCGTCGTTCGAGCCTGTTCGCTTCGCATGTGACAGATTGAACCTGAATCACGCTCAGCGAGATGTCAAAATAGAGCGATCAAGGGCAACTGCAACGATTTTTTGGATTTTGTGGTTTGGTGTTGTGTTGACCACAAGATCAAGTGCTAGCATCCAAAATGCTAGCGTTCATCTGTGGAATCTCTCATACGTGTCTACACGAAATACATTCGTTCTCGGCGGTGTTCCTCACCTGAATCACAGGGCTGAGTGCCATTGAGAACAACGCAGGTTTCAGTCCCAGAGAGCCATGCCGTTCAAGCAGTGATCCAAATCGCATTCTTGAAGCTTCGTAGCCACGTTAGTTGTCTTTTGGCAAGCTGACGAGTTCTCTTTTTTGTTTGTTCAATGGCCTCATCAAGAGCAACCTGTTTGTTGTGAAAAGCAATGGCTTCTGCATAACCAGGAGCTTGGCATGCAGTCGCTCCAAACCCGCCGTGTGCCATCGCATGGTGTGTTTCCTCAAGCAGACCAGAACAAAACATATTATCGACTCGTTTTCCAATGCGTTGATACAGATATGCTCTTGGCATATCGAGGATGAGCATTTGCGAGTGAAATGTGGGGGAACGGGAATGTGAGTTCACTTTAGCTGTCTGCCTGATATCACTGAGCGGATGACCGGTTGTCTCTATCACCTCAAGGGCCCGAATAATGCGTTTTTTATCATTGGGATGAATCTGACTTGCTGCGAGTGGATCACGTGTTTGAAGTTGACTGTGGAGATACTGGAGCCCATGTGTGTTGGCATCATGTTCAAGCTGTTGGCGTAGTGTTGGATTTTCAGGGGGCAGTGGTGCAAGTCCGTTGCAGAGGCTACGAAGGTACAACGGTGTGCCACCAACAAATAAAACCTTTTTCCCCCTATTTCGAATCACTTTGATTGCATCCGAGGAGGCGTGCAGCCAATGAGCCACACTGAATGTTTTCTCTGGGGGTACCAGATCCAGGCAGTGGTGTGGAACTATTTGTCGCTGGGTTGCGTCTGGCTTTGCAGTGCCGATGTCGAGCCCAGTGTAGACAGCCATCGAGTCGACACTGATGATTTCAGCATTGAGTTGCTGTGCCATGGTAATGGCAAGTGATGTTTTTCCAGAGGCAGTTGGTCCAGACAAAATCCAACAATCTGAGTCAAGGTAAGGAGGTTCGGTCATCATGATTGCACCATTTGAAGCGATTGGACTACCGTGAGATTCCTTCAGTGTGACGCGTGGTAGGATTGAGTGTTCCGGTTCATTGTTTGGCCGGGGTATTATGTGGTGCTTTCAGTTTTGGAGCCATTGATGCGTCAGTTTGGTGAAGTACTTGAACGTCTTGAGGGTGTTATTACAACTCGCAAGGGCGGAGATCCTACTCGATCCTACACTAGTAAATTGCTGGCTGGAGGCATTTCTGCCTGTGGAGCCAAAGTTACTGAGGAGGCGTCAGAACTCGTTGAGTCTGCTGGACAGGAGAGTAGTGATCGAGTTGTGTCAGAAGCAGCTGATCTCATATATCACACACTTGTGTTGTTAGCAGCACGTGACGTGGCCTTTCGACATGTTGAGGATGAACTTGCACGACGCTTTGGGGTGTCGGGGATCGATGAAAAGTCTTCGCGATCGTCCTCCTCAAGAGAGGGTGGGGAAAGATGAGTAAAACAAATAACAGTCACTCTCAAGAGGATTTGTTACGTATCGGAATTCCTAGCAAGGGACGATTGTGTGAGGTGGCGTCACGGTTATTGAATGATGCTGGGCTGTCATTCAGGCGTTCAGATCGTACCTTGTTTGCACGATGTCGGGATATGCCGATTGAGATCACGTTTCTCCGTACAGATGATATTCCAGTGCTCACAGCCGAGGGAGCAATTGACCTCGGCATCACAGGATCTGACCTGGTCGCCGAAAGTGGTTGCACACTTATCGATCGGCTTCACCTCGGTGTGGGGTTTTGTCGCTTGGCTCTTTGTGTACCGGAGACGTCTGAGATCAAAGATCCTCAGGATTTGGCAGGAAAACGAATCGCTACGAGTTTTCCACGAGTTACGCGCCAATGGCTGGTTGAACGAGGTGTTGATGTTCACTTTGTAGAGCTCTCTGGAAGTGTAGAAATCATGATTTCTCTTGGAGTCGCTGACGCCATTGTTGATCTTGTTGAGACAGGCAGCACTCTTGCGGCTAATCATCTCGTTATGCTTGATGAGATCGGTCGGTATGAAACGGTTCTCATCCAAAATCAAAGTATGAAGCATTCGTCTCTGGCTGACAGAATCGTAAGACGACTTGAAGGAATCATCATTGCCCGTTCATGGTCACTTCTCGAATACAATGTTCCTCGAAAACACCTAGCCGAGGTCGAGGCCATTACACCTGGTTTCAACTCACCAACAGTGATGGCATTGGAAGATGATCAGTGGTGTGCGGTTCGAGCGATGGTAAAGCGGGGCGAAGCGCATGCTATCATTGAACAACTTGAAACGCTCGGTGCAACCGCGATTATTGAGACCCAAATCTCAAATTGCAGGCTTTGATTTGTCGTTTGTGATCCTAGGGATCAATGCTGCCATGAATCCACTTGCCTGATCGCATGGTTCCAATAACGCTTGTTGATGGATCAAGTAGAGCCTCAAAAGGATCAGTGTACTTTGAACCTGGTTGCACGATGGTGAGGTCGGCTCTTCGTCCGCACGTGAGACTACCACACTGTCGTTCGAGCATTAATGCCCACGCTCCATTACGGGTCGCCATCAAAACTGTTTGCAAAGGACTTGCAAGGCCACTGTCAACAAGTGTGCGACATTCAGAGAGTATCGATAGATCAGGATTCGATGCACGACTATCCGTACCCAACGCTACGTGGAGGCCGGCTTGAAGAAAAGAGGCCAGTGGGGGATATTCTCCCGATAATGCGAGAGTTGTTCGTGGGCAGATTGTTATGGCAAGTCGACTACGGTGTCGCGTGAGTCGGGCCATTGCGTCAGGGTCTCGTGGAAGGAATGTGCCATGAACAATCATAGCGCGAGGAGTTTTCGTGAGCAAAGATACCCATTCTGATGGTGGCAATAACGTGGGTGGTGTTTCTTTTGGCCATGCCCCCAGCGTTTCGAGCAGCGTTCGGAAGGTTCCACTTCGGTTGTTAATCAAGGAAACTTCATCAAGACTTTCAGCAATATGCATGGCAACTGGTAAGTGTTGACGTTGTGCGAGTGCCGTCATGAATCTTCCAAGAGAACTGCCCACAGAGTAAGGGGCGTGTGGGGATAAACCGTGGAGCCCTTGGGTGTGGCGATGAGAAGGCAATTGCTTTTGAAGTCGATTCACTGTGTCATGAATTGTTCTTGAAGATATTCCGAGTCCCTCATGGTAGACACGGACACGAGGGCCACGTGCATCATAGACCTCAGGAGGTGATCCCGTTGAGATTTCACCGATGGTTGTGACACCAACGGATGCAGATTCACAAAGCCCCTTCTGTATAGCCGAAGATACCTTTGTTTGATGAGTGTCCCGTTCGGAACGCTGTCGACGGTGGTTCACAAGTTTCTCAATCCACGATACAAGACCTCCAGAGGGATCGATAGGTGTTTCAAGATCTGAAAACTCGAGATGCGTGTGAGCGTTGATCAGTCCCGGAAGAACGATGGCGTCTCCAAGGTCAATGGCAGAGGGCGGGGCATTATGTCGACCAATGGAAAAAATTTTTCCACGTTTGATGCGAATCCAGCCACCTGAAATAGGCGCTGATGACATCGGAAGAATCGTGCGGCACCGAAGCGTCAATTGACCGTCTGCAGCAATCACGATGGGACAGCCGTAATGATCGGAAGATCACAGGAAGAACTGATTGAATTTGGCACTCGGGTGTCGATATCTCCATCGACCAGTTCATAAAAAACATTTCGTCGACGAGGAATCCAGCCTAAATTCGAAATCGATGATTTCATTTCTTCAAGTGTGAGATGATGAACCGTTCCCGCCGCACTCACGACGTTTTCTTCGATCATGAGGCTTCCCATGTCATTTGCACCAAACAATAAAGCAAGTTGACCGATTTCTTTTCCCTGAGTCACCCAGCTTGATTGGATGTTATGAAAGTTGTCCAGATATAGTCGAGCAACGGCTTGGGTTTTCAGATATTCAAATGCTCCAGTCGAGGGAAGATTGTCCATCTCAGTGTTGTCAGGTTGAAATGACCAACAAATGAAAGCTGTAAAACCTCCTGTTTCATCCTGAAGTTGTCTGAGGCGCTCAAGATGTTCAACTCGCTCCGCGAGCGTTTCAATGTGACCATACATCATTGTCGCTGTACTTTTACCTCCAAGTCGATGCCATTGGCGGTGTACGTCAAGCCAGTCATCAGTGAGAACCTTCCCTCGTGTCATGGCTTTTCGAACGCGGTCAACAAGAATCTCTCCTCCGCCACCTGGCAACGAGCCCAGTCCTGCTCGAGCAAGACGCTCAAGCACTTCAGGTAGTGATTTTTTGGAGATCTTTGTGAAGTGATAAATCTCAGGAGGGGAGAAGCCATGAATATTTATTTGAGGAAAATGACTCTTAATGTCACGAAGGAGTTCTTCATACCATTCGAGAGGAAGTGAAGGGTGAAGGCCACCTTGCATAAGGATTTGATCCCCACCGAGTTCAATCGTTTCTTCGATTTTTTTAAGGAGTTCGCTCCTCTCCAACACATACCCTTCAGCATGCTTTGGAGAGCGATAAAAAGCACAAAAATCACAGACTGCCGTACAGATATTTGTGTAGTTGATGTTCCGATCAATGTTATAGGTTCGATATGGTTCGGGGTGCAGTTGACGCGTCATTGCATGTGACGCCCGGCCAATGGCAGATAATTGATTGCTGGCAAGAAGCTTTTCTGCGTCAGTCTGAGAGAGACGCGTTCCGCCAACGGTGGAGTCCAGAATGTGCTGAATACTCGATTGGTTCATTGATACAGATGGGATTGAGAAAAAAAAGAGTCTAGATCAAGACCGTTTGGGGCCAAGTTGATTTTTGATGCTAATTCATAAAAGAGAAACAAGGCCTTCATCTCGTGAATACCTAATGTGTAATGAAGGTTGTCCTGAAGGTAGCTCAGACACTGGGGAACTGTCAGGCCATGCCCAGCAGCCTCTGCTGCGGCAATAGCAGCGAGGTTCGATTGTCCATTGTCTCGAGCATTCTGCAGAAGGGGTTCAATAACCTGGTACTCATAATCTGGGTGAGCAGCCCATACAGCAAAAACAAACGGAAGATGAGTCCAACGCGACCATTCGTCACCAAGGTCCCAGACAAGTTGGAAAGATTGACCTCCTTGAGGCATTGAAAGTGCTCGATCACCGATAAGAAGTACACAGTCTGCAGAGGTATCCCAAACATGAGAGCCCAAAGGAAGAGTGTGAACAGATGGGGTGACATCATAGCGCTCGGATAGGAGGATTTGGGCAAGTGCAGAACTTGTACGAGACCCTTCGTCAACAGCGAGAGATTGAACTTTGTGTGGGGCTGTTCTAAAAAAAAGTTTGACGCTCATAACTGGTCCATGAGAGCCAATGCAGGCATTTGAAACGACTTTGTAATGCGAATGTCGAAGAATGCCACTTCGAAAAAGCTCGATGGAGGGGATCAGGGCTACGTCTAAATGGCGTAAAGCGAGTTTGTCTGCGAGACGACTGGGGAGATCATATTGCAGATCCACTTTTGCTGAACCCAAACCATGAACAAGGGGTTTTGTGTTCAAGTATTGAACAGCACCAATTCTGGCACCTGTACTATCAGCAGGCGGGAGAGAACTGGAGGTATTTTTATTGAGTTTCATTCGCACAATCCTACGGCTACCCATCATTCTAGACCGTAAACCAGTTCCTGAAATAACGTGTTGAGAAATTTCTTCTCATTATGGTTCTAACTGCCGAAAAGCATTTAATCCGAGGAAAAGTGGTAAAAACGTGGCGAGCAGTCCAGCAGCACTTACAACAAAAAAGCTGCTGATGAGTTGTCTGAAACCTGCGGAAGGACTGCCTGCGAAAATGTGAATTGGTACTGCCGCAGACACAACGATGGTAACTATAAAAACAGAACTCAGAACAAGGCTGAGCGTCCCACCGAAACCCGATGCAATTTTTGTGGCTGATGTTTCACGAAGGTCAGGCATTTTCGCACCGAGTCCTACAGCAATCCCTGACAGTCCCATACAGAGCATGACACAACAGTATTCATGGAGAAAGATAAGACGAATTGGGATTCCCAGCATTGAATCACTCAATAAGACCAGAAGGCCACAGGGAACAAGCCCGCCAACAAATGAAAACATAAATTTAGACCAAACGATTTGGTCACGATGAAGTGGTAAGAGACCTAGAATCCAGAATTTTCTACCTTCGAGACTGATCATTGGAAAAACAAAGCGTGTTGTGAACGTAGAGAAGATCAGGCCGAGGACAGCAAGGTTAAGAAATCCGATAACTGAGCGATACTCGCTGGTGTAATTGAAAAAACGAAGATTAAAAAAGTAGAGAGCTAACAAGCCAAAAAAAATTACAAATTGTGACCATTGGGCAATATCGCGACGAAAAATCCTGAGATCTTTGACCAATAAAAGACGAAATTTTTTTCCACGTCGTAGCCCCAGATTAATGATGGCGGTATCCAGCCAGTTGATGTGATGTCTACGTCGTGTTGACACTTCACCGTGTATCTCACTGTAGCCAATACGATACGCCCTTCTTGCAAGGTGTCGTGCTGCAAGTTGGAGAACGAGACCATTTGAAAAAAGCAGACCAAGAAATTTGAGTGATTCAAGGAATGATGCAGAAGAGAATGTGGAATCATTGTTGGATCGAGCTGCTTCGACCAATCCACTCGAAAGCCACCAGCTTGGAAAGAGCGGGTTTTCAACAACTGACATTTGAGATAATGCAGTTTCAAACCACGATGTTGAAAGGCCTTCGGTATTGGCTGAATAGACTAAAGACCACCCAAGCCATAAAACGACAATGCTTCCGATCGTGGCTGTGATTGCAATAACGATATATCGCAGCCGTGCGAGCCAAGCCGCTATGAGAATGCAAAGAATACTTCCTAACGTTGCGGGGATGAGGACAAAAGAAATCATGAAAGGAAAAATGAGTAGAAAATAAGTCAGAAACGATTCTCGAATGACACCATATGCAATGAGCATAGGGCTTCCGAGAAGCATCAAGCCCCAACATGAAAACCAGAGTATTTCCTTGAATTTGTGAGAGAAGATAGACTCAGCACTGACTGGGAGTGTGAGTAAGAATTTGGCCTCCGATGATATGTACAATCCACCATAGGTAAGAATGCAACTTGAGAAAATAATCATGGCCATGAGTGAGGCAAAAAAGACATTAAAAAGGAGAGGTATGATTTCATCGTGAAGTGAATTCACAAATAGAAAGCCCTCAAAAAATAGACCAAATAGCAATGCCCAGAAGATAGTGCTGAGAATGCACACCATGGCGAGCCTCAGTCTGGCATGACCAAGCATCCACATCACCGTTTGCTTGGCGAGCGTTGTTCTGAGACGTGAGAAAAGACGAGCCTCTCTGGTTAACGAGAGAGTCTCTTTTTTTGCAGGTGTAGATGTGTGAAGAGGGTCGTCCATTGTGAGACAAATCTACTGTGTCATGTCCGAAGAAATTGATGATGAAGAGGTGAGACGGAGATACAGTTGCTCAAGGTTGGAGGACTCATTTGAGATCTGTTGCTGCAATTCTTCGACAGTACCGAGAAACTGTAGCTGTCCCTGCACCATCACGCCTATGCGATCAGCCATCTCTTCAGCCATGGCAAGAGTATGTGTTGACATGAACACCACCATGCCTTTTTTCGTGTTTTCTTTCAGCCGATCCTTGACAATCCGCACACTCCAAGGATCGAGTCCAACCATGGGTTCATCGAGAACAAGAACGTTGGGTTCATGAATGAGAGATGCAGCAAAGACAAGTCGCTGCTTCATGCCGAGTGAATAGCTTTCAGCAAGATCATCAGCGAATTCTGCAAGCTGGAAATACTCAATTTCTTTTTCAATACGGGGCTGTGCCGCGTCATGAGCCAGCCCGAACATTTCAGCGATAAACCAAAGAAACTCACGTCCAGTCAGTTTGTCATAGAGGCACGGTTCGTCTGGAACATAGCCGAGATGCATGTGAGCGCTTTGGGAAGATGTGACAATGTTATGGCCACAGACTCGAATTATTCCTTGTGATGGGCGAAGCAAGCCAACAAGCATTTTTATGGAGGTTGTCTTTCCTGCGCCATTTGGTCCAAGTAGCGCAAATAACTCACCGGAAGGTATCGTGAAAGAAACATCGCCAACAGCAAGTTTTTTGCCATAACGACGAGAAACATTTTCGAACTCGATCATTTGATTACCTTTCAGTAGGCTCAAAAATGCTTTTTTGGTTGACTGACGTTGGATGACTTTTTTGTTGATGCTGATGAAGCGTGCGTTGGTTGCTAAGGGCTTCGGCATCCTCAGTTGTTCGGCGGAGGAATGAAAGTTTTGATCCAAGAAACATTGACTCTTGTTTGAGGACGCGGCCGTCCATGTCAACTAACAATGTAAAATCAGGATCATGATGTGTGGCTAAGGGATCATTGTGATAGTTTACTTCATACACACGAGTCAAATGATCTTGCCAGAAAAACATTCGTTCTCTGGTGACGTTGGCGTAGTAAAGGTCAATGGTTGATGTCGATGGCTTGAGGGGGTTATACGTGGGTACGACCCACTGTTTGCCAACGAAAAGCCCCGGAATGGTTGCTTGTGGAGAAAGTTCATCGCTCAGCATGACACCTTCTGGAAGTTGTCTTTCAGTTTCATAGTGAAACTGATCCATGTCGATGGCAATAGAAACAAGATTGTTCCGTACGGTTCCTGCGAGTGCTATACGATTTTTTGTTGTGGGCAGAACAATTGTTGTAGAGAAAAATGAAAGGGATCCGGAAGAGTCTATTTTGACGATCCCCGTAGCATGCAACGGAAAGTTAAGTTTCTCATCGGAATTGAACGGAATACTTTTGGTGATCCATGGATGCAATATTTTGTCAAGCGGGAGGTTGTCAAATTTCAAGAATGTTTCAACGGTGAGGCCGGAGTCTGTTGTTTGAGTCGCTCGACTCAAGGCGTATCCTACCCCCTGATCATCCCAGAGGACCGTCCAGGCAACAGGAATAAACTGATTTTCTGAAGCAAAGAAAACCTGATTCCCAATTGTTGAATACACTGGTCGTGTTGAGAGTATCTTCGTTGTTATCAGCCAGTGCATTGCGATGAGCCAACTGGCGAAAATAATCGGAATACACCAGGGGCGTGAAAGCATGAAATATCAAATGTGGTAATCGGTGATGGTAGTGGAAACGATTGAGACTCATCCTGTTACTCGAGTCACTTGCTTTGGGTAACCCTTTTGATTGTAGAATGTGGCAACGAGTTAGAATATGGGCTCATTGATTAACTGCTTCTGTGTCCTAAGTACTGCTTTTTTGCGTCAAAAAAGATATTGGCAGTCGTGGGGTAGATGATTAAAATAGCCGTTCTTTCGGGGTTGATTGGAATAATTTCTAGATAACGTCTCTGGAGAATCTTCCATGGAAACACCAATGGATTTTTATCAAGCGTGTCCTGTGTGCGGTCGTTCGCTCCGGATTAATGCACAGCTGCTAGGTTCTCGCGTGTATTGTGATCACTGTGGTGGAGGGTTTGTTGCCAGCGGTGATATTGCAAAAAATTGTCGTGACTTTGCAGAGAGGCCAGCCTCGGCGACAGTAGATACTCTGCTAGAGAAAGCGGCAACGATTCTTCAGGCTCAGATGGTTTTCGATGAGTAGGCTGACAGATCGATGTGAGCGATATCACTGAGGCGGTTCCAATAGTCAGGAAACGTCTTCGCAACACATGAAGGGTCAATAATATCTACCCCCTCGACGCAAAGTCCCACCAGAGACAAACTCATGGCCATTCTGTGATCATCGTATGTCTGAATTGTGGCCTTGTGTAATGGTGATGGATAGATGGTCAGTCCATCTGGGTGCTCAGTCACCTTCGCACCAAGTTTTTTTAACTCAGTAGCGAGATCTCGAATCCGATCAGTCTCTTTGTCACGAATGTGAGCAACATTTTTGATGTGCGTAGGCTCAGATGCAAAAAGAGCCACTACGGCAAGCGTTGGCACCGTATCACTAATTGCATTCATATCAATATCGATGCCATGCGTTGCCCGACCACTCACAGTGACTCCAGGGTGAGGAGATTCATGCCATTCAACGGAGCAGCCCATTTTTTCCAGAACATCACAGAAGTTAACATCGCCTTGCATGCTTGATCGTCCAAGGCCCTCAATCCGTACGCGTCCCCCTGTCATTGCGGCAGCTGCGACAAAATAACTGGCTGCTGAGGCATCAGGTTCTATGGCATATTCGATACCTTGATAGCCAGTTGGGTTGATACGCCATGTATGTGTCCTTGTGGAATCACAATGACCACCAAAAGATTGCATAACAAGCTTTGTCATCTCGAGATACGGAAGTGAGACAAGGGTGCCCGTAAACTCAATCGTTAGTCCGTCTCGGGTGCATGGCCCTACCATTGCAAGTCCACTGGCAAATTGACTTGAGATATTGCCGGCCACCTGAGCGACACCACCTGTGCAGCCGGAGCTGTGAATCACAATAGGAGGGCAGCCGCCCTCGCTTCTTGTGTCAGCATTCACTCCAAGTTGTTGCATGGCCATCACGAGATCACCAATTGGGCGCTTGCGCATGCGAGGTGTTCCGTCTAATCGATACACACCATTGGCAAGTCCACACACAGCTGACAAGAAACGGATCGTAGTCCCACTTGCAGCACAATTAATATTTGCCGAGGTTGCTGGAATATTTCCTCCACAGCCATGAACATGTACATGCCCCCGTTTCCAATCGGCATCCAAGACTATGCCGAGGGCTTCAAGTCCTTTGACCATGACCTGAGTGTCTTGACTATCTAAGGCACCAGTCAGTTGACTTGTGCCGTCAGCCAATGCCGCGCACACAAGAGCACGGTTTGTAATACTCTTTGATCCTGGAGGACGAATTGTTCCTACAACGGGACCAGAGCAGCAAGGAATCTCAAGTTTGGTTGGTTTTGTTTGCACAGCTAGTTTCAGAGGTTTAATGATCCATGATTTATAAAAGCGTACGCTACTTATTTTCTAGGTACTATGCTGCAAAGAAAAGGACTGCGTGCAGGACTAACGAGAAACTGAAATAATGAATGTTTGGAGTGCGTAGAAATGAATATTGAAGGATATGACCTTAATGTACCTTCGCTTGTTCGTTTGGGGGTGGGAAAAATCTCTGAGCTGGGAGGTATTGTCTCCAATTACGGTTCTTCTGCATGGCTTGTTACTGGCACAAACAGTTTTGATGCAACCGGTGTCGCCGAGCGAGTGTCAGACAGCCTTGCTGGTTCTGGTGTCACTGCAAGAAAGATAGCATCGTCCAAGGGTGAGCCAACGGTAGATGATGTTGTTCGTGTCATGGCATCTCTGCCATCCCAGTACGAAGATATTGTCGTAGTAGCGATTGGTGGAGGAGCAACAATCGATCTTGCAAAAGCAGTGGCTGCGCTTGTCACCAATCTAAAAGAGGATGAGATTCGAGAAGATATTGATTTAGGAGTCATTAACCGACTCGAGGGTGTCGGCCGGAACCTCTCAATCCAGAACGCGCCTCTTCCGGTTGTTGCTGTTCCGACCACAGCTGGCACTGGAGCGGAAGCTACACGCAATGCAGTCATTTCTTGTTCACGCCGAAGGTTCAAAAAGAGCATGAGGAGCCCAATGATGGTGCCTCGGGCCGCTCTGATCGATCCGCTCCTTTGTACGTCCTGTCCTAGAATGACAACGGTAGCTACTGGGATGGATGCGATTACTCAGTTGATTGAGTCTTTTATCTGCCGATTTGCTCAGCCAATTCCTCAAGCGCTTGTTCTTGATGCTCTGCCGCGTGCGATACATGCGTTGCCTCGCATTCTACGGGATTCACATGACCTCGAAGCTCGCACCGACATGAGTCACGCAGCCTTTGTTTCCGGAGTTGCATTAGCGAATTCAGGGCTTGGCATGGCTCACGGAGTGGCTGCTGCACTTGGAGTAGAGTGTAATACTCCTCATGGTCTTGCTTGTGCCGTGATGCTTCCAGTGGCTCTCCGTACCAACCTGAAAACTGCAGCTTTGCAACTCGCCCAGCTTGAGCGATGTATCACGTTGAAACCATCAAAGGGTGAAGAGCGAGACGCTGAAGCATTCGTGGATCGCATAGAAACACTCTGTCATGAGGTAGGTGTTCCACGACGTCTTTCCGATATTGGGCTTCCTCCTGATAAAGTAGCGTGGCTCGCCGAGAACGCACGTGGAGCGAGTATGAGAGGAAACCCCCGGAAGGTTACGGAGGTAGAACTTCAAGAGATCCTTCAACAGTATCTGTAGCACAAGACTGTTTATGCCTTTTTCTTCCAGACAGTCATTTCAGCCACGGAATGTTGATGCTTTCGTGATGTCTCACGAATGGTGAAGGGAATATCTTTCCGGTGCTTAAACTCAAAACGTGATGACAGAGCGTTCATTAAGCCATCAAAGGTTGAGACAGGTTCACCGGCTTCGCGTATGCCGCCAAGCCATTTTGATTTTGGAGTATATTCCTCAAGCCATGTGTATGGAGAAGTGAGGATGAGAAGGCCTCCTGGTCGAATTCGATGTTGGATACTTTCGAGAAACATTAATGGCTCATACAGCCGATCAATAAGATTACCGGCAAAAACAAGATCATAGTCTGTAAAAATCTCCTTGAGATTACAGGCATCACCCTGCATGAAGTTCACACGCTTGGCTGTTGTCATAAGACCCAAGTCTGCCAGAGAGACCGATTGAGCAGTGGTCAATTCTCCTTCTGTTGGGATTTCGTAGAGTACATCGTTTCCATTTTGAAGCCGAACGCCTGCTTGGATAAACCGCGCTGAAAAGTCGATGGCATCAACGTGGTCAAAATACTGAGCAAATTCAAGCGCTGATCGACCGACTGAGCAACCGATATCAAGGCAGCGATGTCGTGAGGAGTCATCACAGTGAGTTATAGATTCAGCAACACAGGCTTGAGGAAAGTTTGGGATGCCAAGTGCAGGCTCCCCGTAATGAAACTCTATGTATTGAGTGACAAGTTGGTCAGTTTCATATAGTCTTGATCCCTCAGTGACCGCCTCACTTCCCGGTTCTTCCACGATTGTTCGAAAGCCTGCGTGCTGAAAGAAATGACGACGAAATGCATATCGGGAACTGATAAGAGCTTCATTGCCTGTGGAAATCCAAGACCCACCCTTGATGAGATTATGTCGACCATCAAACGTCGGTACTGAAAAGTCATCATATAACGGATGTACTTCAAACCCCTTAAACGGCATGATTGGGGTGCGGGTCCATTGCCAAACATTTCCAATAACATCACAAAATGCTCCCTGAGGAAAGTGATTGACGGGAGTACTGGATGCTCCGTTTTCCAGATTGATATTTCCTGGAGCGGTCTTCCAATGCGGCTGGTCGTCATGTATTTCTGGCGGAAGTGTTGCTCGCAGTGCATACCAGTGTGCTTCGGTTGGGAGTTGGACATTTTCTCCCGTTTTTCTCGCGAGCCAAGCACAATATGCTTGAGCTTCCAGGCAATTCACTTCTACTGGCCAGTCGAGAGGAAGTGGGATTTCATTGAGCAGGTTTCTTTGGACAAACTTGCCACTTCGTTCAGACCAGAATCTTGGATGTGTTGCTCTTGTATAGTGCAACCAGCCCTGCCCCTCCTCAGTCCAGAGTGTTTCGTCACGGTAGCCGCCGTCATTCATAAACTCCAGAAACTCTTGATTTGACACGAGTTGTTTAGCGGACCTAAAAGCGGGCAATTGTACTTTGTCAGAACCGTATTCATTGTCCCAGCCATACGTATGGTCAGATGAGGGCTTTCCGAGCATGACAGTTGTTTCTGCCACGGGCAACCAGTCATTTTTTGGAGGAATGGATGTTTGATCACACATGGACCACAATTTTTTTTCTTCCGGATGAAGATCATTGTCAGTGCGGAGTTCATTAAGTGGCATCATCCGCATGATAACGCTTGATGTTTCAAGGTGAATTCGTTCATGTTCAATGCCCATAAGAATGATCCAAGCCGGTTGATCGGAAGTGATTGGAAGTGATAAAGGCATGGTCTGAATAAATTCATCAATAAACTCACGCAGAGATGCTCGATAGTTTCGGACGGCATCTACCGAGGGCCATTCATAGTGAGCGGAATTAAGATCATCCCAGGACATTTCATCGACTCCGACAGCCATCATGGCCTCAAGTGTTGAATCAATTCGATGAGAAATATAATGGCCAGTTGTCAGTTTATTGATGTAGAAAACTGCGGGATGGGCAAAGTAGAAAATAAGTGGATGTCTTAGAGGTTCGTGTCGTTCATAGTAAGACTCATCATTGCGAATGAGATCAAATAGGCAGTCGTACAGCTCACAAGTTTGATGAAATGCCTGGCGGAGTTCGTGTCGCTTTGCTGCCACTGGATCTGACTTCGAGCTGTCAGGAGTCAGCAGTAGTGTTTTCGTGGGAGACAAAGGCCGTGACAACTCGGCAAACTGATCTCGAGAGGGCTTATCAACCATGTGTTTATGACTTATTTCTGTTGAGATGTTGCTCATGCTGTACATATCCTGAAAACTTAAAAGGACGTTCTTAATTCAAAAAAGGAAAACCTACAATGTATCACGTATGAGGAGATGCTCTAGAAGTTCATCTGGAATGCGAGAGGATGCTCCCAATAATGATCCAACGACGGCACCGCGATGGCAGTTGTCACCGCCACAGCGAGCATTCGATGTAATGCCAGTACGAAAATCATCAGCATGCCGCCACGCCAAGTACAGGGCGGCTGGAAATGCATCTTTGATATAGCAAGCCGATGAGAGGATGTGCCCCACAACATGCTGATCGGGGTATTTCGACCATTTTTCTATTTTGGCCGATGAGATCCAGTCACTCGCCTCAGCAAGAATCACTTCCCGAAGATGATCGCCTTTGCATGTGTGTATGAGGATAGTCGATAAAACATCTGCAGCTTCTAAGACATCATCGTCTTTATGGGTGAGGCTTACGTGGAGTCGAATAACTCTTTTGAGATCATGATGCATGGGGCCGAGTGCAGCAACAATTGCTGGAACAGCTACGAGTCCACCAATATGGATGTCTCGGACACCACAATTTATAGGTTTTCGATTTGCAGCTAGGTTGTTGAAAAAATGCCTGTGGTACTCCTCTACATACGTATCACTGTGTTGCCCCGGCGTCAGCATAAAAGTGACATATTGATCGAGCCAGGCCTCAGGGTCATAGTCTCGCTGGCGACGGATCAGTTTGTAGAGGATTGATGCGAGGCGAAAATTGAGGGTGTTTTCACCGGCTGAGAGAAACTGATGATAATGAATGCCACGTTGTCCCCAAAACCGTGATTGTTCTCGAAGAATATCCAGTTCTTTGCTTGGAGGAGAATATTGTGATCGCCATAAAATACTATCGGGATGAGGATTTTTGGGAGATAAATAGCCTGCGGAACGAATCAGATCAGGGTAATCAGAATCAATGGACCTCTGGTTGTAATACCAATGTACAGGCATGGAAAGTGCGTCGGCGACGAGACTGCCAAGGAAGGCACTGCGTGCAAAGGACTGGATACGTGTTGGATCGTTTATCATGGCAGAATGTGTTCGAAAAATTTTCTTACACGTGGGTTGGAGTGTTCCTCAGTTATCTTTTGAGCGTTTCCATGCGAGATGATTTTCCCTTCCGCGATGAATGCAATGTCATCAGCCACTCGTGTTGCAAAACCCATTTCATGGGTCACGAGTACAAACTGTGTTCCAGAGGATTTTAATTCTCCAATCATTTCAAGAACTTCACCTGTCATCTCTGGATCAAGCGCAGACGTTGGTTCATCGAGAAACATTCTCTGTGGTTGTATGACAAGGGCTCTTAGGATGGCGATTCGTTGTTTTTGTCCGCCGGAGAGTTGTGCAGGTCGTTTTGACGCATGTTTTGCCAAATCGAAACGCTCGAGTGGTTCACCGATTCTTTCTCGAGCTTCTTCCGGTTGAAGTCCATGAACTTGAACAAGAGGTAAGAGAAGATTTTCGAGTGCCGTGAGATGGGGAAAGAGGTTGTATGCCTGGAATACCGTTCCAATAGTTTTTCGATATTCTCGTAGTGATGACTCATCACGGGGGAGTGGTACTCCATCAAACGCCACATCTCCATTAGTTGGTACATCGAGACCAGCAAGAATCCGAAGGAGTGTTGATTTTCCCCCACCGGATGGTCCAACAAGAACAAGGGCCTGAATGTCTTCTGTTGACAGATCTAATGCATCGAGAATGGTGGTTGAGCCAAACTGCTGGGTGAGATGGGAAATAGTGAGATTCATGAGGTAGGAATAAAAGGAGAGGAGACCATCAAGTTGCAGCGTTTGGCATGCGTGTGTGAGGCATAAAATTAATCGTTGGAAAAAGGTGTCAAATGGTGTTTGTAAAAATGCAACTATCGTTAGTAGTATCTTATATGTGAGTAGCAAAAATGTTAGGACTCAAATTTAAATCGGATTTCGAGCCATCGGCCTGCCGCAGAGAGCGGAAGGGTCAGTAATAAATATCCGACAGCAAGTGGCAGATAACTTTCCAGTGTTGAATAGGTAAATGAATTTACCTCTTGTGCAGCCAAAGTAAATTCTGAAATTGCGATTACCGAAAGAAGCGAAGAGTCTTTGATCAGTGAAACAAGTTGTCCCGCAACAGGTGGAAGGACAAGGCGAATAGCTTGTGGGAGAATGACGAATCTCATTGTTTGCAGTGGTGACAGGCCAATTGACCGTGCCGCATCTCGTTGCGTGGCAGGAATTGCAGCCAATCCACCACGAAAGATTTCAGCCATGTATGCACCACTAAATAATGAAAGTATGAGAATTCCAACAACAAAACGATTTTCAAGACCGATTGCACTGGCGACTACGTAAAAGCCTATGAGGAGTTGGACAAGAAGTGGTGTGCCACGCACAATCTCGACATACACCCGGCCAATCGCTCCAACGACAGGGTTTTTTGCTTGAAGAAGAAATGCTGTAAAGATTCCAATAAAACTGCTGCACACGAGGGCGGTAAGACTTATACCAACGGTTGTGACCCAGCCTTGAATAAACTTCTGTCTATATTCCCATACACTCAACCAGTTCCATGTGTAGTCGACTCTCATGAACGCCAAAGCAACTCCGGCAGTGAGAACCAACATCACAATGATATGTGCCAGCCATCGTGGCATCCTCTGATAGCGGCCGTGCTTGTTGATTTGAGATGTATGAGGTGGTTGTGCTTGCGACATAGTGCTTAAAAGTAGAACGGAAGTCCTTCTTTCTTGAAATATGCCTTTTCCTCCGAAAGAAACTCATCTCCCAGTCGCTCAAAGCCATCTTTCTCTTTGAAGGCATCTAAAAATGCGTCTATCTCAACCTTCATTTCTTGATCTTGTGGGCGCAGCCCAATGGCCCATGTTTCTTCACGAAATGGTCTTAAGAGAGCGCGTGTTGTATTGAGATGACGTTTATGGTTTTGATAAATAGAAAGAGAGTCATAAATGAAAGCATCGGCCTTTCCCTGTGAAACTTCTAAAACAGCAGCAGATTCTTTGTCAAGAACCAATATCGTTGCTTTCTCAAGTTCTTGAGAAGCAAACTGATGTCCTGTCGTACCTTTTTTGACTGCTATTGTTTGACCATCTTGGTCGAGGTCAGCGGTTGAATGAATGGGAGAATCTCTCGCCACAAGAAGTGCTAAACCAGTTGTTAGATATGGTTTTGAAAAAGATATCGAGCGGCTTCGTTCGGGAGTTGCTGTCATAGAGGATATGATACAGTCAATTTTTCCTGTCTTGAGCGCAGGGATAAGACCATCAAAAGTGATATTTTCAATAATTAACTCTCGGCTGAGGTGATTAGCAAGTGATTCGGCAAGTCGAACACTAATGCCCGTCGGACGCCCTTCCGTATCAGTCATTTCAAATGGTGGATAAGAGAGCTCCATGCCAACACGAATTGTGTCGGTATTGGGTGAGGGAGAACATCCTCCCAAAAACAACGTGATGAGCAATAATGATCCAATGATTCCGATTTTTGATTTCATGTCGGCGTATCCTTTGTAACGCCTAAAGTCTAACCAAAAAACAGAGCACTCGCTTCGTATTAGAAGCGATAGGCTGTTCCAGCATTGAAAAAGAAGTTGGCGGCATCCTGCGTGAGCCCCCAGCCCATCCGGAGACCGAGTTCAAAGCCCTTTGTGATGAGGAAGTGGCAGCCGGGGCCTGCAAACGGTCGCACCGTATCATTCATGTGACCAGTTGTCCACGTACCAAACCATTCAGCATGAACCTCAAACTGCTCGGTCATTGGCATCCGAAGAGCCACAGACGGTTGCCAACGATTGAAGGTTCCCTCTTCACCTGCTGCATAGACATATCGGAAGGCAGCATCGAAGCGGTAGTAGTCAGGGAGTTCCCAGCCCCAAACCACTGACGCAACAGGTTCAGTATTCCAGACCTCACCTGCAACAGGAGTGAAGGCTTCGACAATAACAACACTTCTCGGCATCCATCCTGATTGTTCTGTCAGCTGTGTCTTGAGCCCGTAGAAAAGAGATGTTTCAGAAGACAATGTGTTGCCTAAACCTTCACCAGATTCAATAGCGGTGACAACATTTCCACTAGAGCCAATTTCTTGGTTTACTCCAAGCCGCAATTCAAATCTATCAGCTATGCGTTTTCGAAAAAGAAATTCTGGGAAACTGTAGGTGTCGGGACCGCTTCGGACATCAATAAATGTGAAGGCGGATTCAAAAAGACTGTGATTGTCATCGACCAACGAGGTGGATGGTGTAAAGGCATCCCGATCGGCATCGATATCACGGACTTCACGACCATGTGCCACATGGCAGATGACAACAAGTAGGATAGACGTCGCTATGGTTGCACGGTTCAATTGAATACTATGAAACATGTCTTTTATGTTCCGCAATACGCATGATGACGAATCACTACATACTAACGTTCGTCTACGAACTGGACGAAACTTTTGTACGGACGGACAAAACTACGGAAATGTGGTCGTTGAGTTAAGAGAGAGAAGGAGAGATGCGAGATATCTCTCAAGGGAATACAGATACCTCTTGTCTTATAAAAGAATCTACTGCCTGTCACCGAATAGCTTCTTTATGGTTGCTCAGTCGAATGAAATCCTGCAGCAATAAGAGAAGAGTAACCGGTTTTCATCGCACGAGCATCGTATCCAAGCTTCTGAAGAATTGATGCAGCGCGAAGACATCTCCCACCAGACAGGCAGTGGCAATAGATGATTTTACTTCTTGGTAATATGGTCGAAAGCTTTTTCGGCGATATACCACCTTCGAGATCGCTGAGTGGTAAAAGTTGAGCGTCGATAAGATGCCCTTCGTCCCACTCGTCAGGCTCACGAACATCGATCAGTCGTGCTTTTTGTTCGGCAATGTTTGTTTTGATATGCGCAAGTGAATCATGCGTGTGTTCAGCAAGGAGAGTATGAGCAGCGCTACCCACAACGATACTGAAGAGGATAGCTAAAGAACACGTTGCGGAATTGTTTTTTATAGATCGTCTGTTCCACGGCATTTTTGAAAGCACAACTGCCATTCCGCATGTATCGGTCATTCCAGCAAAGGCAAGGCCACACCCCACCAATCCAGCCATGCTTGCTCCGAGGAGTTTCGATGTTGCATCAGGACCGAATGCAGAAAGTGCTGCTCCAACCGCAACCAACAAGCCAGCTGTGATACGTACCTGTCGTTCAAGAGATATCATTCGTTTGCCACGATGGACTGGAATACCGGCTAACTCACAGCCAGCAGTCCCGCCATCAATACTGATGACATTTTCTATGCCGAACGCGAGCATTTTTTCACAGGCTTGTTTGCTTCTCCCACCAGACCGACAAATAAAATAGATTGGTCCATTTGTATCGTGGTAGGTGTTACGGATTGCTGCAGGGTCAATTTCGTCGAGAGGGATGTTATGGGCTCCATCCACGTGAACCTCTTCGAATTCAGCTGGAGTTCGAACATCGATGAGAGTGACAGGTCCGCTTCTTCGGAAAAGATCCACAAATGCTTGAGACAAAATCGTTTGAACCATAAGCCTGGTATTCCATGATGTAGAAGGAAAATATTGTAGTCCAAGGGAATCACTCAAGATTCTATCTCGTAGGAAGATATTGTGAAATGGTTGGGTGATATGCAAAGACGTGTTCGTAGGTGACATTGAGGAATCGTTGAGGTGACGATTATCGATAAAGCAATTGCTAAGATATCGTTGGGTTTTTCAATAGCTGTGGCATTCTTGGAAACTATTTTCTGCCGCAGCTAAAGAAGGAACTCGTCGTTGGTCCGAATCCTTCTAGAATTAGAAGGCGTTTATGGTTGAGAGGAAAGGCGTTTGAATCAATGATTTTCGGAACAGATAACTATGTGATGCAGGTTGCTCACCGAGATGGACATCGATTGGCAGAACTCGCGAGAAATATAAAGGACGGGCATTGGTTTAGAAGCCATACTCTCTGCAAGGGCTTTAAGCAGTTAATGGGGGCCGATGTAATCATCCCAACCCCAATTTCATCCAACAGGAAGTTCCATTTTTTTACGATTCTGCTTCACATTGAAAAGCCAGAGGAGAAACTCCTGGAAGAACTAAGCGACGGTCGCTTTTTGTACCAACTCTATGGGATCCAGACACATTCCTTTTTCAGTAATATCCCTTTTGATAGAGAAAAAAAAGAAGAGTTGCCCTTTCAGAGTCTTGTGTGAAATGCGCTGGTTTTCATGATCACACTTATCAAGCCCGTATTGCCAGATGAGATGGATGAATAAAAAGGTAGAGGACAGTACGCTTTCTGCCCCCTACCTTCTCAAAACAGCTATCAAAAAAGTTGGCTTATTCTGCAGAAAATTTCCCAGCTTCAAAGCCGTTTGCACCAAAGATTGCTGTAACTTGCTCTGCTACATCCATGGCAGCAAGTTTTGCTACTAAATCATCGGATGCAAGACGCACGGTGACTGCTCCTAATTCTTCAGCATCGACCTTAAACTCCGGAGATGTTTTCGTGACGTCTTTTCCGGTGAGAGGACATGCATGCTGATTATATTGGCCAGTGTAAACGAGCTGGAAGTTTGCCTTCGCTTCATATTTGCTGGGGTCTCGTTCGATTCGTTTTGCACAAGATGAACAACAAACAAAGAGCTTTCCATCTTTATAGTCCACGACTTTTTTACCTTTGACATCTTTCCGTACCATGATGAAGCACTTCAAGCCATCAAGTTTCGACTCATCCACGTCTGCTGCTCTAGCAAAACGATCAGTGTTGACGCCGGGAAAGAGTAAGCAACCAATAAGTACCGATAATTGCAAAGACCGTACAGAAGCTTTTTGCATGAAAAATGTCCTTTCTTATCTCCATAGTGAACTAGTTGTGAGTGAGAAGTAATTTTTATATACTCCAGCATCTCAGGGCTATGTGTGTTACCACACCGACGTGCACGATGTCTACCATCGTTAATGCCTAAGTGAGAACCAAAATTCTTGTTTGACTTGGGGACATGGAACGTCTGTCACGGCACCTGTGAATCATGTCTAAGCGAGCGTTTTTCCTGATTAATTCGGTGCAAGAAATCCTCTTCTGACACTTGCATAGGCCCCCACTGTTTGAGATAGCGAAACCGAATGGCCTTAATCCGATGCTCAATTTCACGATACTTTTGAATGATTGAACTGTTTTGATATTCAATGAGTGCAATTGCCTTCACCATCTCCTCGAGTGCGTCATGTTCTTCGTTCATGATGGTTCGGTGTTGCCCTTATTTATGTAATAGAAAAGCTTACTTCAACAATATGTTTGATGCCGTATATCACAATCCGTGCCACTCACTCACTTTTGAAATGGGACCACGATCACCGATGGGCCACTGTGTTTGAGGGTACCCCAAAAAAAATAGCCCCAATGCTCTGTCACCGTGATCAAGACCAAGATGAGCAGCGAATTGTTCACTCATCGCTGCTATATGTGTTGACCAAAATCCACCGAGTCCAAACGACGTAGCAGTCAAATGAATGTTCTGGGTCGCACACGCGACCGCCATAACCTCATCCAGTTCGGAGATCTTTTTTGTCGTATCTCTCTTCAACGCAATCGCAATAACAACAGGTGCTTTGAGGATATTTTGTCTGAGACCAACAGATTTTTTTTCGCGGTATGTTTCCTCTGTTGTAATCTCTCGATAAATATCACATAGAGTGTTGGCGAGGCCCTTTCTCGCGTCGCCCGCGTAGATAAAAAACCTCCAAGGAAAAGTGCAGCCATGTGATGGGGCCCACTGAGCATTGTCTAGTATTTTTTCAACGAACTGTTTTGGTATTTCTTTATCCTGATAATTGCCTGGTTTGATTGTTCTACGGTTCTGAATAATGTGGGAGAGCACGTTCGAGTCACTGGGGAATTCAGTATTCGTCATGGATTCTTGAGATTGGCTCGGTTTATTCAAATCAATATATACAGACGACCGCACATGTCTGCTTATGGAGTCGTGCCTTCTGCGTTACCAACTGCAGACGCATCATGATTGCCTTGCTGACGTCTCCGTTTTCTAGCTTGAATAAATGATCGAACGCACAGCCCAACAAAAACGGTGCAAATCAGCCCCATGAGAAAGGAGTAACTGACTGCCCGATAGTTTGGCTCATCCTTGAGTATTCCCCGGGCTGCATTTGATAGTCCCCCAAGCGACCCTAAAAGACCAATACATGCTGCTGCATGCATCGCATGGGCGATCCAAGCATCTTTGAAGGCGAGCAAGCCACAAGCCACCAACGGTAAGCCAAAAAATGCCGGAATCAATGCTGTGACAGGAAGTTTGGTGCTGACGGTGGAGTCACCCTGTTGGACATTGTCTTCTTGTATCAGGGGCTTCGGTTCTGAGCCAAAATAGGCTACGAGCCCAATAGCGACGAGAATCAATCCGATAATGACCGTTGTTTTTGCCATGACGTTCCTTGTGTAGTTGTTTGGACATGAATCTTTTTCATTGGGAATCTCAACCCTATTTGATACTTCTCAAAATGAGTTTGCCTTTTTGCGGCCTTTTACGTTCTTTCGTTTAATGAATCCATCGGACCACTCCTCGAGTGCTATTTGATGTAAATCCTTATCCATATAGATTTCCACTTTAATTTTATCAGCGATGTTCAAAGCTCGTTCATCATCAGAGACAAGACCGTAAAGGTGTTTCTTGTTCCCATTAGAATCAAAACAATCTACTTCAAATGTGAAGATCTGCTCCCAGCCAGGGGGCTTGAGTGCATACAATTCTAAATAGTCAAACGTGAGTGAATCACCCTTCAGCCCATTCTCATTGAACCAGTCTCGCACGTCTTTTTGAGTCGATCTATTTTGAAACATTGCCATTCAAAGCAGGTCAAATAATGATTGTAAACCAAAAAACTATAGTCCGATAAAAAAGTCCAACCACTTCTGTCATAAAATGGTTTAGTTCATAAAGAAGATAGTATTCTTCTGTGCGAAGAGTAGCCCGATGATCACCGGTTTATTCTAGCGGCTGCGTAAAGTCATGCATCATGCGAGCCAAAACTTTTTTCCCACCATTCCAATGCACGAAGATAGTTCTCATAAGCGGCTTCATACTGATCGGAATCGTGGAAGTTGTCCCGCCTTGGTGGCTCAGGTTTTTCGCCATGCACATCTCGGGGAGGCAGTTGCGAATCCGAAGAATTGTTCTCACTAGTATTCATCGTGTTCATAATCTGTTGATTCTCCCAAAGAAAAATGATCAAAAATCATGGAGATCTGCTCTGCGTGTATGATCTATGTTATTACTTAAGCTCTCAATGTGCTAATAAAAAATCCTAAGGGACCTCTTTTCGCACGAGAAAATAGCGATGAAATCATTCACGACATTTACCTGCTGTATTTTTTGTTGGCTTTCCTGGCGTTACATCATCCTTCCTCAATATCAAGAGCAGGATTCTCATTGGGGGGATGAATATCGTGAGCAAAATCTCGTGACAAAAGAACGAGCAGCTCTACTCACGATTTTATTCTGGTCAGGTGCACTCGTGGCCATTCTTTTCCTGCTTGAGCCGTGAAGAGCATTGGAGCAGGCCCACGCTAGCAATGCTTTAGAACGTAATCGTTTTATGAGACACGCGTTGAAGTTGTACGTGTGCTATCGGTCTTGGATTGATCATCACACTCGGTTCCATGGTTTGAGCACAAGTCACACATCGATTTGCCGTCCTCTCCAGGCATATTTGAGAGTCCACCACAACTTCCTTTGAGGCGTTTATTTGAAAAGATGACCCCAACTGCAAGGCTCAGAAAAAAAATCCCAAACACGACGGGGGTGAGAATAAAGGTAATCATCAGCTTCTATTGAATGAGATACGTTTTGAATTTGCTGTTTGAAATAACTTCTACGGAAGATTCTGAATTTTTACGAATCAGCATGAGTCCGATGTTTTCACGATGAGCAATGTCTAATGATTTTTGAATATCTAAAACCATGAACGCGGTTGCCCAAGCATCACACATCATACACGAGTCACCTATCACAGTAGTAGCGACGACATCACTTTTAACGGGAGTGCCTTTTTCAGGGTTCATTATGTGTGAAATTTTTTGGCCATTGTGCTCAAAATAGTTTAAGTAATCACCAGACGAAGCTACTGATTCATTATGTAAAGAGACTTTTGCGGCAAGCCCGGTGCGATCTCGTAGCGGTGACTGAATGCCTACCGTCCAATTTGACCCGTCGTGTCGCTTTCCAAAACAACGAATCTCACCACCAATTTCCACCATTGCGCCCAGAATGCCTTTGCGTTTCATCAACAAGGCTAAGATCTCATCAACTGCAAATCCTTTGGCAATCGCTGAGGCATCCAGTTTGACATTGCGTTGTAACTTTCTTAGGGCTGGTGGTGTTTCTTGAAGCTCTACGTTCTCATAACCAATGCTCTTTTTTATTTCCAAAATCTCAGATTCATTTGGCACGTCTCTTGTTTTGGATTTTTTTTCAGTACCAAATCCCCATAAATCAACTGTCGGCCCAATGGTGATGTCAAAAGCACCATCGGTTTTTCTACTAATATCGGCAGCGGCTTTGACGACGTCATACAAATCTTCTGAGATTGAAAACCACTTGTTGGCATCGCATTGATTGAAGTTACTTATCTCAGAATCGCTTATGTATGTAGAAAAAATCTGACAGATCGTCTCGAGTGTTTTCTCAACATCATTTTGTAAAGAAGCATGCTTGAATGTATCGCTTATGCCTGTCACAACAATACGATAGGTGGTTCCCATTGTTGAACCACTCAATACATGGCGCTCAGATACAGGCTCCTGGCTCCCACATCCAAGCCAAAGCAGAGTACAAAGGAGCCAGAGACGACCACCACTTGAGAAAGGATGTGTATGTCTACTTGTGTGAAACACTTTGTCGTTCCATGATCTTAACCACCGAAGTCGTCAAACATCACGCTCTCTGGCTCGACACCAAGGTCATCCAGCATGTTCCTTACCGCACTAAGCATCATTGGGGGACCACAGACGTAATACTCAAGATCTTCTGGGTTCGGGTGCTTCGAAAGATATTCTTCGAGCAATACTTGATGAATAAATCCTTTGTACCCAGTCCAATTATCTTCGGGAAGCGGATCTGAGAGCGCAATGTTGAAGCTAAAGTTTTCATTTTTCTGGGCCAGTTCTTCGAACTCATCTAAATAAAACAGTTCTTTTGCACTTCTTCCACCGTACCAATAAGAAACTTTTCTGCCTGTATTCTGCCTCTTGAAGAGTTCGAAAATATGACTTCTCAATGGAGCCATGCCTGCGCCACCACCGATGTAGACCATCTCGGATTGTGTCTCTTGGATAAAAAATTCACCGTACGGTCCGGAAATGGTTACGTCATCTCCTGGCTTTAAGCCAAAGATGTAGGAAGACATAACACCTGGGGGGGTTCCTTTTGGTGCCCGTGGTGGCGGAGAGGCAACTCGAACATTGAGTTTGATGATACCTTTTTCACCAGGATAGTTAGCCATAGAGTACGCCCGAATAGCCTCTTCACTCACAACGGACTCGTATTGCCAGATATTAAATTTATCCCAGTCTTCGTGGTACTCTTCTTGGATATCAAAGTCTTTGTAGGAAAGTTTGTGAGGTGGACACTCAATCTGAATATATCCTCCTGCCTTGAAGCCAACGTCTTCACCTTCCGGTAATTCTAAAACCAATTCTTTGATAAATGTTGCAACGTTCTCATTAGATCGCACAGTACATTGCCATTTTTTTGTCTCAAAAACCTCTGGCGGCACTTCAATTTTCATGTCCTGTTTAATTGCAACTTGGCATGATAAACGATGACCGTCGCATGCCTCTCTTTTTGATATGTGGCTTCTTTCGGTCGGGAGTATCTCGCCGCCGCCCTCGTTCACTACAACTCGACACTGTGCGCATGTGCCACCCCCTCCGCAAGCAGAGGAGACAAACACATTATTGTCAGCAAGTGCCCCCAAGAGTTTTCCACCAGCCGGAACCTCTATCATTTTCTGGTCATTAATGAGGACTTTTACTAATCCGCTGGCAACCAGACGAGACTTTGCAATGAGTATTAAGGCCACCAGAGCGGTGACAATACCCGTAAACATCAGCACGCCAAGAATGATATTTTCCATCTCTTCAGTTCACTTTTTACTTACGAATAAATGTGTTTACGTTTCTCTACGTACCGAATGCTTTTCTACAGTTGAATGCCGCCAAATGCCATAAAAGCCATTGCCATGAGCCCGACGATCATAAATGTTGCTCCGAGTCCGCGGAGGCCAGGGGGAACATCTGAATATTTGAGTTTTTCACGAATGCCTGCGAGCGCTGCTATCGCTAAGGCCCAGCCAAGGCCACTCCCAACGCCAAATTCTATGCTTTGAATGAAGGTGTAATCACGTTCCACCATGAAAAGGGAACCACCCAATATGGCACAGTTCACAGTGATAAGCGGCAGGAAGATACCGAGAGCGCTATAGAGTGCCGGGAAATACTTGTCGAGTGTCATTTCTAGGATTTGAACCATCGCGGCAATAACGCCAATGTAACTGATGAGCCCAAGAAATTCTAAATTTGAATCAGGTATGCCTGCCCATGCTAAGGCACCGTCTTTGAGAAAATATCGATAGATAAGATTATTTGCTGGCACTGTAATTGACTGAATGGCAATCACTGCAATTCCAAGTCCTACAGCTGTTTTTACATTTTTAGAGACAGCAAGAAACGTACACATGCCCAGGAAAAAACTCAGGGCGAGATTTTCGATGAACATTGCTTTGATGATAATACTGATATGGTCAGACATTTCTATGCGTCCTCAATCTGATCTGGTCGGAACGTCCTGATGATCCAAATGATCATGCCGATTAGAAAAAAAGCACTCGGCGCTAAAAGCATGAGCCCGTTATTTTGGTAGTAATCATTCGGAAGAATCGTATAGCCGAGTAGTTTGCCACTACCAAAGAGTTCTCTCACCGCACCGACGGCTAATAAAATAAAGCTGTAGCCCAAGCCATTTCCAATCCCGTCTAAAAAACTAATAAACGGCGGATTCTTCATCGCAAATCCCTCTGCTCGACCCATAACAATGCAGTTTGTAATAATGAGTCCAACAAATACTGACATCTGCTTACTCGCCTCAAAGGCAAATGCTTTTAGGAACTGATCAACAATGATCACCAGTGACGCGATGATTGTCATCTGAACAATAATCCTCACACTCGAGGGAATGAATGTCCGTATAGAACTCACGGCCAGATTTGAGAATGCGACAACAAAAATTACAGCAACACACATCGTGAGTGTTGTGTCCAGTTTGGTCGTCACGGCCAACGCAGAACAGATGCCCAATACCTGTAACGCAATCGGATTGTTTTTCACGACTGGATCAAACAAAACATCTGTTGTTTTGATTTTTGCCATTGTTTTTCCTAAGGCCGCATTTCTGAAAATATTTCTTAGGCATCAATTTCGTGAAGCCATCTTGAGCTTATCTGTATTCCCTACGAGAAAAGGACCAAATCCATCTGGCCCGAGCCAGTACTTAATGAGCTTATCAACACCTTGTGTTGTGATTGTTGCGCCTGATAAACCATCGATTTCACCTTCCGTGGCTTGGCCTGCTTTCGCAACCTCAATGATGACTTTGCCATTCGAATCCAGAGTCGCGTTTTCCTCCATCCACTGACTCTTAAACGCGTCGCTATCAACTTCGCCACCAAGACCAGGTGTTTCACCATGAGCATAAAATGTGATTCCACGTGTTGTGAAATCGCTGGCATCAACAGACAGGAACCCCCAAAGCGTCGACCACAAGCCTTTTCCACGTATAGGAAGAACGATCTGATTGCCTTTTTCGAAAATATAAATGACCTCAAAGTTTTCTCGCCTGCCTCCAAGGCCAGCCGGATCTTCACTCAACGTCTTAAACTCACTCTCTGCTAACTTCTTCAAATCAAAACTGGAGGCAGTCTGGTTGGAATCAGGAGTCTCGTCGGCATATAGGCCTGTTTGCAGATTCACTAAGCGAGCTTGAATGTTCTCATCGAAAATACGTTGCACCTCGCCGCTTGCAAAATCAATTTGACAAACAGAAAGAATGTTCTTTTTTTTGTCTAATTGCTTGTTCAGGTCTTGCCGTGACTTCAAGCCAACGGCTGAAGCGGAAACAAAAACGGAACAGATAACGCAGAGCAGACCAGTGGTAAGAAAAGTATTCCTAACCGAGTCACGTGTCTTTACCACCTAAGCCTCCACTTGAGTATTTTGGGACCATCGCTGCAGGCGTCGATTGATATTCCTCTGTGTCACAAAATAATCGATCAGGGGAGCAAAGACATTGCCCACTAAAATCGCCAACATCATCCCTTCTGGATAAGCCGGATTAATGACACGGATCATAATTGCAAGAAACCCAATGAGACCGCCATAGATATATTTCCCCGCATCAGTCATTGAAGCTGAAACCGGATCCGTGGCCATAAAAACTAATCCGAAAGCAAAGCTTCCAACCAGCAAGTGCTGAATAGGGCTCATTGCAAACATAGCTGCATTATCATCGCCAGAGGCAAAAAACAGGACGGATGCTGTGGCGAGACCGCCGACGAGGACAGATGACATGATCCTCCAGGAACCTATTCCCGACATCACTAAAATCAGTGCCCCGAGAGCACAGAACAAAGTCGAGGTTTCGCCCATCGATCCCATGCAAAAACCAAATCCATAATTGGCATAATCAAAACCTTGCAGGTATTGCGTTGCTTCTGCCTTGTTTGGCAGCGCTGCAACGTTGCCTAAGATCGTTGCTCCGCTAATACCATCAACATTTCCGAACGCATTCCACACCTTGTCACCTGAACTTTGTGCCGGGTAAGCAAAGTATAAAAATGCTCGAGCAGTGAGTGCTGGGTTTAAAAAGTTTCTACCAGTCCCACCAAAGACTTCCTTACCTATCACAACGCCAAAGATGATGCCCACTGCAACCTGCCAAAGCGGAATGGTTGGGGGGAGTGTAAGAGGAAATAATAAGCCCGTGACAAGAAATCCTTCGTTTACTTCGTGCTTGCGAATGATGGAGAAGACAACTTCACACATGCCACCGGCCATCATACAGACGATATAAACTGGAATAAAATAAGTTGCACCAAGCAATAAGCAGTCCCAGAAGTTATTGCTATCGGGTAATCCTGCAACAAGAGACCTCCAGCCAAGGGCATCCATAACCGCAGTGTCTGATGGAGCACCAGCACTACTGCTAGAAGCGTACGCCGCACCAAGACTCGCTTGATAGCCTGTGTTATAGCAGGCCATAACCACACATGGCAGGAGTGCCAAAACAACAATGGACATCATCCGCTTAAGGTCCAGAGCATCTCGAACGTGAGAGGGGCCACGTGTTGTTTCGCCAGGCGTGTAGAGAAAAGTGTCAGCTGCCTCATACAGGGGATACAACTTTTCCAGTTTCCCACCATTCTTGAAGAGGGGTTCTTGAGAATCAAGAATTTTCCGAAGCCATTTCATTGCATAGTCTCAACGAGCGAATTATATCAACGAATTATCTATTCGATTTATCTACCCATCAATTTCAATTGATCGGAGATTGTCACGAAGGATCCTGCCATATTCGTACTTTCCCGGACACACAAACGTACAGAGGGCAAGATCCTCTTCAATTAACTCTAGGCAGCCAAGCTTTTGCGACTGCTCAGTGTCTCCAACAATTAACGAACGAAGGAGCTGGGTCGCCAAAATATCGAGCGGCATGACTTTTTCATAGCTTCCAATCGGCACCATTGCCCGTTTACTGCCTCCTGTTGAGGTGGTCAGCGGAAATTGAGCGCCTCGCTTCAGTGCTGATGCAAAAGCGTTCGTCACACTAAATTGGTTCAATCCTGGTTTTTGCCAGCCGAGGAATTCCCGGAAATCACCCTCCTCGAGTACCGAAATCTGGTTGTCGAAACGGCCTATGAAATCCACAGGCGCTGTCGATTTCCTTCCGGATAAAACGCTTCCTGAAATGACCCTCACCTGTTTGTCTGGCATGCACATTCCATGCGTCACCTCAGGAATGCTTGCGCCCAGACGTGTCTCGAGAATTCTGGGTTGAATCACACACGGGCCACCGATGGAGACAAAACGGCTGCAATCAATCTGGCCTGACAAAAAAAGATGACCAATACCACTGACGTCTTGGTAGCCGATATGCCAAACGGTTTTGTTTGGTCCAACGGGATTAATAAAGTGAATATGCGTACTTGGTAACCCAGCAGGATGGGGACCTTCGAAAATGTGATAGTGAATGTTCGGATGCTCTATCAGGCGGACGTCTGTTGCACTCGATACACACACGTGGACGGCATTCGAGATGGTTGCCAGGGACAATAATCCTCGAACAAACGCCTCCTCTTTTTTCTGAATGAGAATGCTTGGTTGGGGTGCAAGTGGCTCCGTGTCCATCGCAGTCACAAATATGGCTGCTGGCAGCGTATTGACTTGAGGGACTTTACCATACGGACGCGTTCGAAAAGCTGTCCAGAGCCCTGATGTTATCAATGCATTAATGATGTCTTCTTTTGGAGAATCTAAATTACATGCGGCAGCTTCCGCGAATGTCCTCTGGTCGTCTCCATCAACATTTACGACCAAAGACTCGAATTTCCTTTTTTTGCCCCTGTTGATCTGCTCAACGACACCGCTAGCCGGAGAAGTAAAAATCACCCCGGGATTCTTTTTGTCGTGAAAAACAGCCTGTCCTGTTTGCACACGATCTCCAACCTTTACCAACAAAGTCGGCTTAAGACCCTCAAAATCATCTGCCACAATACCGACGTGATCAACCGCAGGAGCAATCGTTATCTCTGTAGAGGGCTCGCCAGATATTGGCAGTGACAGCCCCTTCTTCAATTTATATTTCTGCAACGTACGACACCCATACCTTAAGCATTTGCTGCTCGTTAAACATCATTTCAGATTTGAAAAACAAGGTTTTACACGACCAATGACCGCCTGGTTACCTGTGCTCATTTCTCACAAGGTTGTAACCTTTTCTCATTGAAAGTTGCCATAGAGATGTCTTCGTCGTCCATTTTCTGGCGTTCGTGTACCTCATTTAGTTTCCTTTCAGTTCCCGGCCCAGTCAACCACATATCAAAATCTCCGTTTGATGTTTTGAAAAACGAAAAAGAGGATAGAGACTTCAGTAAAATCCTCATAATGTGGGGGTAAAAACCGACATTTGAATCATGTCTGGTGAAGGCATGAAAAAGAGAACAAAAGACAAACCATCCTTTCCAGTAGAGTAAAGTCGATGGTTGCCATGCACGGCTATGAATTGCTGCACACTACAGTGCTTGAGTCCTCAAATGCAATACATTTCTGATCTCCTTCCTGCCGTATCAGAAGATGATCCGAAGGGATACTGAAAATTGATGCATTCTCACTGTACGTGTGTTTGAGCAAGTAGAGGCTGGCTGGAAATGTGAACCTGAACAGAGTTTCTAGCTTGCAGAATTGTGGGGCATTCCGTGGAGTGAAGGATTCAAGTCACAGTTCCAGGTTTGATTGTATGTCATCCACCATGATCAACTGGCACGTACATGCTAGAGCAATGAGCCATCAGGTCACTAGCGACACACAAGCCATGCCAGCTCAATTGGTCGTGTGGGACGTACCGGGCCTGAAGAAGCAACCGTGGTCTCAGGAATCAAGAGTCAGCAACGCTACATGTTTCTTGGTTTGTGAGAGAACTCTCGAGTGATTAGAAATCAAAAAAAGCTTTTGTTTCAATCATTGACTATGACGGGAAGAGAGGCGGTGAGGGAGGAACACTTTCGTGACAATGTATGCTGTGACACGGCAGCAATCGTTACCACAATCATGAGCGTGATCTTTGGATGCGATGACTTCTCAAAGAAAGGTTACATGAGGTGGACTGGGCTACCTGTCCATTCGTGCAACGTGATTCATGACAACCTGGAAGAAGCGGCTCAATATCTGTGTGCATGTAGGTGCGATGCAAAAATAAGAACGGATGTATTTAGCTTGCCTCAAAGAACACGCTAAGGTAGTCTTGTCGAGAATGAGTATCAATAAGTCCTCGCAGCGCTGTCCTACTGCTGGTTTCACTTTGGTGGAACTGCTTGTCGTTATCGCCATCATTGGTGTTTTGATTGGTCTTCTCTTGCCAGCCGTTCAATCCGCTCGAGAGGCTGCTCGACGTTTGGCGTGTTCAAACAATATTCGACAGCTTGTCCTTGCTGCTCATAATTATGCTTCAGCTCGAAAACACTTCCCCCCAAGTATGGTGCATACACCCGGCACAGCATTCAGTGGAAACAATGGCTCATGGGGCATTCATGGGCGAATTTTGCCCTACATTGAGCAGGGGGTTGTTGCAGAGAACATTAATCTTGAACAACCGTGGGATGAGGGATATCCGGGGGGAGCTGTTGGAACCAACTGGGCAATCGTTGGCTCAACCAGAATTGGAACCTTTATCTGCCCAAGCGAAATCAATGATTTTTTTCGTACCAAAAATGGTGGTAATTATGTGTACCCAACAAACTACGGGTTTAACTTTGGAACCTGGTTTGTCTACGATCCTGCAACAGGCAAAGGTGGGGATGGAGCATTCCATCCCAATTCAAACTATCGCCCCATCATGTTTGCAGATGGGCTCTCAAAAACACTGTGTGTATCTGAGGTAAAGGCTTTTACGCCGTATGTCCGCAATACGAGTGAGCCATCAGCAACACCGCCGAGTGATCCGTCGGCTGTGGCAGGACTTGCTAACGGCGGACAGTCAAAGCTTGGCCCGGCCACCAACAACAACACGGGACATACAGAGTGGCCAGATGGCAGGGTTCATCACACTGGTTTTACAACCACATTCAGTCCAAATACGGTCGTTCCGTATAACGACGGAACACGTGACTATGATTTTGACTACAACTCCCAGCAAGAAGGCAAAAGTGCAACGAATAAAACGTACGCCTCAATTACTTCGAGAAGTTATCACAACGGACTCGTGAATGCGGCCATGATCGATGGCTCGCTTCGTGTGGTGAATGAATCGATTGATAATCAAGTATGGCGAGCCATGGGGACACGAAATAACGGAGACATTGCCAACTACTAACCACGTGTTCTCCGGTAGGGTTTTCTACGACGTTAGACGTCATTCAGAACATGTAGGCCTTGCCAGACGTGATGATCTCAACATTGGGAAGGTTATACGTACTCAGTTGACTTGCAATCTCATCACGGTACCGGGCTTTCCTGTGAACCGTGATAATCCGCACTGTATCCGGGACCCATTTACATTGATCAACAAACGTACGTGGGCACAGATGACCTGTCTTTGCTGCAAATGCTTCCATTTCATTTGGAAAGCTACATTCCAAAAAGACGGCCTTGAGGTTTGCGTATTGCGATGCTTCTTTCCAGATCTGTTCTGTCGGGCCCGTATCAGCGGCAAAGACAACACATGACGTGCCATCATCTACAATCATTCCATATGTGTGGGGGGCATGATGGACGGGGACTGGCGTGATTCGGCATCCGGACCGTTCCACAGTCGTAAGTGGCTCCATGGCAGTGACCTGCATGAAGGCATCGTCTGCTGTGGAGAGTTCAATAAAGTCAGGCCACGTCGAGTTATTAAAGAGATCGTTTCGTATTTGTTTCAGGATTGCTGGATGGGCAAGGACCTCAACACAGTCAGGCCCCGGAGAGTAGACGGTTTCAATAAACAGTGGCAGGCTGGCCACGTGATCTAGATGGGCGTGCGTTAAAACAACGTGTTGAATAGCTTTTTGTCTTGCGATGTCGGCTAACAGTCCAACGGATCCACCATCGATGACGAGTGTATCATCAATAAGATAACTGGATAAAAACTGAGGGGCTCTTTCACCCTCAGGATGGGATACACTAGATGGAATGAGTTCTACTCGCACGTGAAAGTCTCCAGAAAGAGTATTGTGCGCATGGATATGTGGATTCGTCGAAGGCAGGCTTTTTTTCGGGGCAATGAGGCCTGCAAAGAATCTCGTTTCAGGAGAAGTAAGGAATTCGTTTGATGGACTCCTCTCTTGTTGGTGACAGAGCAATCGCGCTGTCTTTCTGTGAAAATGAGGCATCCCACACGGTGTCTCGTGTGCGAGCCGTTGTTGATGCACTGCTCACACAAGCCTTGCCTGAGGTGGAGGATATTGTTCCCTCAGCGGGTCGGGTTACGGTGGCGATAGCGCCGATGATGAGTCGAGATATGCAGGCGCTAAGGGAAAAAGTACTTGCCGTTGCCAGTGAGGCAGCGGTGCAGAATGCTCCAACTGCAGCAACGCATGAAATCGAGGTGTCGTACAACGGTTCGGATATTGATGATGTTTGCAGGTATCATCGCATCAGTCGGGAATACCTGATCTCACTGCATGCAGATGCTGATTATCTTGTTGAGTCCATCGGCTTTCTGCCAGGCTTTGGGTACCTCAAAGGGTTGCCCAAAAAACTTTGGACACCTCGACGTGCGAATCCACGCACCCATGTGCCTACTGGAGCTGTTGGGATTGGTGGAGGTCACACGGGAGTGTATCCATTCGAAAGTCCGGGAGGATGGAATCTGATTGGTCATTCAGCCGTCAAGCTCTTTGATGCAAGGCGTTCAAAGCCATCGACTTTTGAGGTTGGAGATCATGTCCGGTTTACCGAGGTTCATGAAATCGATCAGAAAAAGCCGGTGCCGACACCCAGCAATCCACGGCCGGCCGTCACCGGGACCATCACGGTTGTCCAACCAGGCCTCTTTACAACCGTTCAAGATCTAGGGCGACACGGGTATCGTCGAGAAGGCGTTCCTCTTTCTGGGGCAGCAGACCATGTCTCGATGAGGCTTGCGAATCTCTTCGTTGGCAATCCCGTAGATGCTGCCGTGCTTGAATGCACGGTATTGGGGCCAACGCTGCGTTTTGAGCATGATGCAGCTATTGTCGTGGTTGGTGCAGAATTCCCCGGTCTGCCACATGGACAGGTGGTGCATCTTTCCGCAGGCACGCAAGTCACGATGGGGCATTCGAAAACAGGGTGTCGAGGCTATCTTGCCATCGCCGGTGGCATTGATGTGCCAGTTGTACTCTCAAGTCGGAGTACGCTTGCTGTAGCAGGCCTTGGAGGCTTTCATGGGCGCGCATTAAAGGCCGGTGATTGCCTGTCAACGCTCCCTCCTTCCGGACGACATCGGTTGATCGGCCGAGTTCCAGAAACGCTTATGACTTCGAAGGCCCCTCGAGTGCTCCGTGTCATTCCCCATGCAGATACCGCCTGCGACATATCAGGCATCTGGAATCAGGTGTTTCATGGAAGTAGCCGCTCTAATCGCATGGGTCTTCGTCTGGAAGGCAAACCCGTGTTGTGTAACGAAGAGGAGGGGCTCCTTCCAAGCACGGCGGTATTTCCTGGAACAATCCAATTACCTCCTGATGGAACCCCCATTATTTTACTGGCAGATGCTCAAACAACTGGTGGATACCCGGTTGTCGGTACGGTTATCCATGCGGATGTACCGCTTGCAGCGCAGGTACGCCCAGGTGATGAGATTCGGTTGGAGCCAACAACGATTGATGAGGCGTATGAAGCCTTGCAGCACTGCGAGGACCTTTTTCAGAATCTACGAAGGGGACTGTCATGAGCCAGGCCATGGGGCGAACCATCGACGTGAATTGTGATGTCGGTGAAGGGATAGGTCACGACGCAGGTCTCATTCCACTGGTTTCCTCAGCGAATATCGCCTGTGGCGCACATGCTGGCAGTCTCTCTGACATGCACGAGGCGATCGCGATTGCTCGTGAACATGGGACTGCCATCGGTGCCCATCCAGGGCATCGAGATCTGGAGCATTTTGGCCGTCGTGAAATCCCACTGTCTTCGGACCAGGCGACAGCCCTTGTGTGCGAACAAGTATCCTTCCTTGAAAAAACGGCTGGTGAACCACCGCACCACATCAAGCTGCACGGAGGGCTGTATCATCAGGTGGGGCGTGATGATGTTCTGGCTTCAGCTGTTGCTTCTGCGGTTCAGGCTGAGTGGCCGCAGATCGTGGTTGTGGCAATGGCCGGCAGCGTGCTTGCAGAGATCGCTCAAAGACAGGGACTTCGAGTTGCTCGGGAAGCATTCGCTGACAGGATGTATATGAAGTCCGGGCATCTTGTTCCGCGGTCAGATGCTGGGGCATCCATTTCAGATCCTCGTCAGGCGTCCGAGCAGGCAGTACGACTTGTTGATGAACAGGGCGTGGTGACAGCCGATGGCGACACACTGCCAGTGCACGCGGACACCCTCTGCATTCACGGCGATGGGGAAAACGCTATTGAGATCGCCGATGCCATTCGTACCGCCTTGAGGCAGCATTCAATAGTCGTTCGTCGGTTTACATGAGCTTTAAGTAAAAACAGGAGGCACGACGACAGAACGTCATGCCTCCTGAGGTATATGATGATCACATTGGGACGTTATTTTTCTTCTGACTCGGAGGTCAGTTCAATAAGAAGCGGCTCATCCCGAGTTGACTTATCGATTGTCACAGAGATATCTGTGGTCTCGATTTCGGCATATTTTTCTGGAAGTCCATTCGTGTAGGCGCTATCCGGAAAAGCCATTTCAACATCTTCCACTTCATCATCCCCACTTTGTTCAGCCTCTTGTCTTGCCCGCTCCTGTGCAGCCTCATACCGTTCCTGATACTTTGGCAGCAGGACAAATTGTGCGACGCTGACCTTATACTCTCCTGGAGCAAGGCCATCGTTCCGGCCATATGTCGTCACCTTGAATTCGCCATTTGCATCAGTATTCGCAGATGATGGTCTGCCGGTGGACCCAACAAACATCAAGGCTGCTTCTGCAACAGGCTCTCCATCCAGCGTGACACGCCCTGACGTTTTGACGGTTGCTGGCCGTCGGTATCCACAGCCACTCACAGACAACAGTCCACCAAAGAGAACAGTTACACACACACAATAACGAAGAAACAACCGATTCGACTCTGACATAAAAATTCTCCCAGAAAAAAGGTTGATGCTGATGCCACTCGGGGCATCAGCATCAACGCTGTACACCATATTGTTTCGGAACGCAAAAACTTAGTCTACCGATGCTGGGTTACCATCTGCACGATTCCCCAGCCGATTGAACGTGTAATGGTCCATTGATTCACTCAGCGTTCTCACGGCACCATCGGCCATCAGAACATTGACAGTGCCAGGATGGTTACTCTTAAAGCCTCGCTCAGTTCGCCAATTGTGGCTTGCTGAACAGCCATCGAGCCCTTCCGCCTGGGCGGCAGCAAGTGACCCCGCAGCAGTTGTTCCATATTTACACGAATCGTAGTTAATCGGAATCATTGTGCTGAGTCGCTCGCAGTCACTACCGTGAGCAAAACTCGTTCGGGTTTGATGTGAACACTCCATCCGAGATTCTCCCATGAGAATCGTGTTGGAGAGACCATCGGAAACCTGCTGAAGTCGAACAACTCCGAGCTCCTTGGTCTCACCTGTTCCGTTCCAGTTGTATGCAATTCCATTGCGATGCATGCATCCTGGTGGACTCGCCTTCCTCTGACCCTGAGCAACATTTTGACCAAAGGTCGGATTCTTTCCTTCATGGAACCGTGCCGTGTACTGACTGTTTTTTTCACCCGGCAGTTTGGGGCGGAAGGAATTGTAGTTCACGCTACATGGGCAGTTCGGATTTCCTTTTCCAGACATGGAGATTGGTCCACCAGAAAAGCGATACCCATCAAAGCAATGGTTTGCGGCACTCATGCCAGCATCAACAAATCCGTCAACATCGTCCGATGGACAACTGAGGCCTGGGACGAACGATTGACGCACTCGCACGCCATCTGCCTTTGTTTGAGCTTGAACATGCAGCCCTGAATTACCTGTTCCACCGGTTGTTGGATTCAGGTCTGGGATGGCGTCATATAATGTGCTGTTTTCATTGAAGGGGAGAAGATGCACAAGCGGTCCGCCTCCTTCTCGCCCTTTGCCTCGTCCATTTTCGTAAATGGGTGCTACAAATCGCTGGTTGGCATCGATGAAATTATGATTGGCAATACCAAGTTGTTTCATGTTATTCGTACAGGCACTCCGACGAGCTGCTTCACGTGCTGATTGAACAGCAGGTAGAAGAAGACCGATCAGAACGCCGATGATGGCTATCACCACAAGTAGTTCGACCAGGGTGAACGCATGACGACTCAGATGTTGAGTTCTGCGAACGGAAGTGGAAGTCATGTCAACTCTCCTCAGAGCAAAATAAATAAAAAGTATGAAAAAGCACGGCTGAACGGGAAATCAAAACATCATAGAAATGTTCCCCTCACGGCGTGGAACAATAATACCTTATTTCCTGGGGGGAGTTCAACAGAAAAACATGTTCGGGTTCTCCGGACGTCACTTTTTTTCTCACCAAATCGTATGGAATGCGAAATACTCTGGCCCATTTTGCGCTTTTTGCACATTGAGATCTTTTTATTCTGTAGGAGTTCGGCGGTGGTGAGAACGTCTCATTTGAGACCATCACACGCAGGCAATTGAGAGAAAATGAGGTGGAATACACATGGTCACACCTACACGAAGACAAGTCCTTGCGGCAATGACAGCGGCCAGCTGCCGTCGCTTGATTCAGGCGGAACATCCCACGCCGGCTATCCACATAGCGCGGGTGAGTACAACCTTTGAACGCGAAAAACTTCGACAGCCATTTGGCTTCAAGGGAGGGTACCTCACCGAACTCTGGCAGTCACTTGCCTATGTGCAGAGTACATCTGGGAGTACGTCCGTTGGTCTTGGAACCCAAAGCGTTCTCTGGTCAGACGCGTCTATCTTCAATGCACACTCCGAAGCAGGTGGAAATAGCCTCATGTTTGCTCTATTGGAGTATGGTCTGACAATTGGACAATCCATCCCATTCACGACCCCAATCGATTGGTTGGAACAAGTACTGCCAGAAGTGTATCGCTATGGGCAGGCAATCACCAAGAATCCAAACCTACGAAAGACCTTTGTACTCAATGCGCTCGTGCCAATGGATCATGCAGCATGGCTGCTCTATGCGCGTGAGCGTGGTCTTGAGCAGTTTGATGAGATGATTCCCTCGGCGTATCAGCCTGTCATTTCTTTCCGGCAAGCAAAACTTGCCGTTGTGCCTCTTATTTCATACGGAGTCAGTCTTGACGAGGTTATTCGTCTTGTCGATGCAGGTCATTTCTTTCTCAAGATCAAGATCGGTCAGCCTGGTTCACAAAAGGAAATGCTGGAACAAGACAAACAGCGTCTGACGGCTATTCACAGGGCTATTGGCACGAGAGAAACGGAATATACGAACGATGGTCGCATTCCATATTACTTTGATGCCAATGGCCGGTACGAGACAAAGGAAACCTTCTGCCAATTTCTTGACCATGCTGAAAAAATAGGTGCCTTTGATCAGATCATTCTTGTCGAAGAGCCATTTCCAGAGCATCACGAGATAGATGTCGCGGATCTCGGTGTGCGAATTGCTGCTGATGAAAGTGCGCATACGTCTGATGATGTCCACCGTCGTGCTGACATGGGATATGGCGCAGTGGCCGTCAAAGGCATTGCAAAGACACTCAGTATGACGTTGAAAATTCTTGAGGCGGCAGCCGAACGACAGCTTCCATGCTTTTGTGCTGATCTGACGGTCAATCCAATACTGGTGGATTGGCACAAAAATCTTGCTGCTCGGATGAAGCCGTTACCTGGCCTGCGTGTGGGTGTGCTTGAAACCAATGGGCAGCAGAATTATGCAGGTTGGGAGCAGATGCAATCGTATCATCCAGTGCAGCATGCTTCGTGGCAGCACATTCGTAATGGTTTTTTTGACCTCGACGCCGAATTTTTTCGTGAGAGTGGTGGTATCTACGCTCGATCGAAACATTACGAGAGTCTGTTTCATGCCTGATGCACCATTGCATTAATGGCACATTAGTGTTGTTTTTGAAGGCGTGATGAATGGATGGGAGGCGTGGCCTACGATGCAGAGGATGCGAGGAGTGCTGTTGTGTGTGGGAACACGGCTTTGAAGAGGAACCTTTCTGGAAGTCCTGCTGAAAAAAGATACTCAGGTGACAAGGTTCCGGTTGTCGGCATACAGTACTCTTCCATTATTTTTTACAAAGGGTCCAGTCATTGCGATTGGCCTGTGCCATTTTAGAAACAGAGGCTTTGTTGAGATGGATAGATATGTCCTGATGATCACTCTTTTGTTCATGATGGCTGTGAGTCATACGTTTGCCAATGACGGCCTTGGCACACCAAATATTGTTGTTGTGCTCTTTGACGACATGGGTTTTGGTCAACCGACGAGCTATCGGGCCGAAAGCATGTTCAGAACACCCAATATTGATCGTCTCGCTGAGGAGGGCATGAGGTTTACTGATGCGCATTCTGCCGCGGCGAATTGCACGCCCACACGCTATGGTCTTCTGACGGGGCGCTATCCATGTCGCATTGGTCAATTTGGAGTGTTGAAGACGTATTCTCCGCCAATTATTCCACGCCAGCGGCCTACCGTTGCATCATTCCTTAAACAGCATGGGTACCACACGGCATGCATTGGAAAATGGCATCTTGGAATGAATTGGGTCGATGGAAAGCCTGGTACTGAAGACAACCTTCCCATTGGAGCACAGCTTACAGATGGGCCTAACGCCATTGGCTTTGATTACTTTTTCGGATTTACACATGCACGAAATATTGGCTCGATTATTGAGCAGGACCGTGTCGTGGCGCATGTGGAGGCCGTTGAAAATCAGCCGCTCATGATAAAGCAGGCTGTCGCCTATCTTGAGCAGCGATCAAAAGAGCAGGTTCCATTTTTTCTCTATGTTCCAATGTGTCCGCCTCACACGCCAGTTGCTCCGGCTCCGGAGTTCATCGGACAAGGTGGTGTGTCGGGGGAAGAGAGTCGGTATGGTGACTGGGTGTTTCAAGGTGATGCGATGTTAGGCCAGATCCTTGAAACACTTGATGCCACGGGACTGGCAAACAACACACTTGTTATCGCCACGGGTGATAACGGTGCCGCAAAGCGTCCCTATCCACCGCTTCGGGAATCAAAGAGCAGTATCTATGAGGGGGGGCATCGCGAGCCATTTGTTGCTCGTTGGCCCGGGAAAATAGAGGGTCACTCTGTCAACGCAAAAACAATCTGTCTCAATGATCTTTTTGCAACATGTGCGGATATCCTTGGTGCAGAAATACCAGCACATGCTGCGGAGGACAGCGTTAGCATGCTGCCTGCATTGCTTTCACAACCTGATGAGTTTTTGCGGAAAGCAACTATCCATCAAGCGCCGGGAGGACTTGCCATTCGCCGTGGTCCATGGAAACTCATTTTTCATCGTAGTGGACAACGCGAACTTTATAATCTTGAGAGTGACATAGGTGAGACAACGGATTGCCTTCAGGCGAACCCCGTGATTGCAACACAGCTCACAGATTTGATGCAGGAGTACCTCAAGACGGGAAGAAGCACTCCCGGTGAACCTCAGAAAGAGGAATTTGATCTCTCGTCCTTCTTTAAGAAAGAGCAGCGGAAAAGGAAAAACCGTTCGTAATCATTATGCAGCATCCCCTCGTCTCTCCTCGTGAAAAGAAGCATGGTCATCTCTTGTGGATGACTCGTTATCCGTATGGTCAGTTGTCACTCCGAGTGCTCATGCTTTTTTGTCTGTTGAGCGTCAGCGCTCAGTGTTTCGGGAAGGAAGGTGCTGATGGACGACCAAATATTCTTTTTATCATTACAGATGACCAGGAGAGGCGTGAATTTAATTTTCTTCCAGAGGGTCGTGATGAGCAGGGGAGGCCACGAAATGTCAGCCCCACGCTTGATCGACTTGCTGCGGAAGGCATCGTCTTTCCAAATCAATATGTCACAAGTCCAGTCTGTACTCCGTCACGGTATACGGTTCTTACAGGTCGGTATGCCAGTTCGTCTTCTAGTTTTCAAAACACGGTGCAGTCACGGGGGCAGGTCAACATCACCTGGAACTGTCACATCGATCAGGACACCCCAAATCTTGCCCGGACGCTCAACAATGTTGGATATTTCACTGGAGCTGTCGGAAAGAATCACGTTATTCAGGTGAAGGGAGTCTCTCGGAATGGGAATCCTCCGGATAACGCCGATCCAACGGATCCGGTTGTGGCTGACTTCTATCACCGCAAGCAGCAGAAACTCATTGAAGCGTTCAAAGGTTGTGGATTTGACTTTGCTGCCAGTCTGTATCAAGGCAACCTGCCGGGACACACGTGCAAAGCACTCGAATTTCATAACATGGATTGGATTACAAGTGGGGCCATAACCTTTCTGGATCAATGGCATCGTCAAGAGAAGGCGGCACCCTTTTTTCTGTATATGGCGACAACACTGAATCATGGCCCCGGTCCACGTTACAAAAAATATACGGGAGACCCCTTGGCAACACCTGCTGGACTTCTCGAGAAGCCACTCCATGTTCAGCCGGCACGATCCACCATCCCGAAGCGTGTTCAGGAAGCAGGGCTTTCTGGGCAACCGACAGCCAGCGATGTGCTCTGGCTTGATGATGGAATAGGGGCAGTTCTTGAAAAGTTGGCATCACTTGGTGTGCTTCACAACACAATCGTGTTTCTCTTTGATGACCACGGAGTTGAAAGTGGAAAGGGGTCACTCTATCAGGGAGGGATTCGATCGGTGAGTCTTGTGTGGTCGCCGAAATATGTTCAGGAGGGAAAGACGTCGGGCATGAATATTTCAAATATCGATTTTGCTCCAACCATTATGGAGCTATGCCGAGTTCCAAAAGACAAGCAACATCATGTTGACGGGAAGAGTTTTGTGTCGGTGCTGAACGGTCATTCTGAAGAGATACATGACCATCTTTTTTTTGAAATCGGTGCAACCAGAGCAGTCTTGAAAGATGGATGGAAGTATCTCGCCTTTCGCTTGCCATCCACGCTCGATCCCAATCCTCCTTTGCCATACACGCACCTGGCAGATCGACCTGGCGGTCGTGGTTCTGAGGGGCCTGCAAAGGATTTTTATCCACATTACTATGAATCAGATCAACTGTACGATATCAACAGTGATCCATTTGAAAGACACAATCTATTTGCAGATCCAGGCCAACATGATCGAGTTCAGCAACTGAGACAACTTCTTTCCAAAGCGGTTTCAGATGTTCCTGGTACATTTGCCGAGTTCACAGACGGTAAGGACTAGGAGAACTCATCGGAGATGAGGCCCCTGCTTTCGAGCATCCCACCTTAAGAAAGAACATGCTATCTATGCCGCAACGCATTCAATTCATTCTGTTTCTCCTGATGTTTTTGGGGATCCCTGGCAGATCTCTTTTGGGAAATGATGCTTTTGCCCCAACGTGGGAATCGCTCTCGACACATGCGCTCCCTGAATGGGTCAAGGATGCGAAGTTTGGTGTCTATACACATTGGGGGATTTATTCTGTCCCTGCACATGGTGGGCCAGACTATATCCGTAATCTCTATGAGGGATCACGGAACGATGCGAAAGGAGTGTATTCCTACCACACCCAAAAGTACGGCCCATTGGAGTTATTTGGATATAAGGATTTCATTCCACAATTTACGGCCAAAGAATTCAACGCTGATGATTGGGTTGGTCTTATGCATGAGGCGGGTGCAAAGTTTGGTGGGATCTGTGTTGTTCACCATGACGGTTTTCTCTTGTGGGAGAGCAAGGTCAGTCGTTGGAATGCTGCAGCGATGGGGCCGAAGCGAGATATTTATGGTGAAATTGCCGCAGCCGTTCGTCGCTATAAGGACATGAAACTCCTGGCAACATTCCACCATGGCAGAAGTTTTGGATACTGCACAGGCGGCATGAAAGAAACAGATATTACCGACACGATGAGAAAAACATGGGATGTTTTTGACCCGCAGTATAAGGATTTGTACTGGAATCAGTGGACAGGGACTGCCAAGGAATTTTCAGATGAATGGAGGGCAAAGATTACAGAAGTCATCGACACGTATAAGCCCGATATGATTTGGTTTGATGGACTTCGTACGGCCATGCGAGGAGAGCATCCTCCTGAATCATATGTGCTCGATGTCATCGCCAGATACTTGAATCAGGCGAGTGCCCATGGCCAGCAGGTGACCGTCTGTAACAAACATGGAGGAGAATTCAATTTTCCAACGGACTTTGGCTTGAAAGGCTATGAAAACGGGAGGGACATGCCAACAGATGTAGGGCCATGGTTTCTCATTGATCGAGCGATCGCGTATCCATGGAGTTATGTCAACAACAAGCGATATAAGGATAAGGCTGACTACCATATTCGAAGTCTGGTTGATGTCGTCAGTCGAGGTGGCGTGTTTCTTTTATCCCTGACGCCGAAGGGCGATGGTTCTATTCCTCGTGAAGAGCGAGAAATCATGCAGAACATGGGTGCATGGATGCGGGCGAATGGAGAAGCGATCTACAGCACTCGACCGTGGAGGGTTCATGCCGAAGGTCCAACGGTGACACGCGGTTTGAAGCGTAACAATAAGGGAGAAGAAAAAGAACAATGGGACTGGCGGAAGGACTTTACTCCCCAGGATATTCGTTTCACCCAAAAAGATGACGTCATTTATGCCATCGCATTGGCTTGGCCTGCGGATGGAATGTTGAAAATTCATTCCTTGCAGCAAGGATCAGAAGAAACCATTCAGTCAATTCGCCTTCTTGGGCATGACCAGAGCCTACAGTGGCAGCAAAAAAAAGATTTTTTGGAGGTTTCGGTACCACGTGTACCATCAGGCACATGTGCATATGTGTTCAAAATACAGACGGAATAATTTCTGTTGCAGGAAGACAGGCGTTTTTGTGCCGCAACAGGATTGTGTTCGATGTTATGAACAGGATCACTGAAGTGTTTTTGGTACCATGGAGCATGTGCAGGAGTATACCTGTACACATGAATGAGTGATCCACATGAAAATGCTCAGTTTTTCCAGCCTGATATGTTACTCGGAGTCAGAATCATGGTCCAAAAACGACATTCCTGCAGCAGCCTCAAGATAGGATGTATCTGCGTTTCACTCTTCGCTTGTGTCTTTGGCGTCGTTCATGGTGCACCGCAAGACCGTTTGAATATCTTGTTTATTGTCGTTGATGATCAATCACCATTCGATCTGCAGGTTTACAATCCGTCGTCGAAGCTGCAGACACCAGCGATTAGCAAACTTGCAGCCGACGGCATGGTCTTTGATGCTGCCTATCATATGGGGGCATGGACTGGCGGAGTCTGTACGCCGTCACGCCATATGATTATGTCTGGACGAACGCTTTGGCATATCCCAAACAAGCCAGGGCGGGTGAATAATCCTCATATCACCAATCCACAACTCGTGCCACCAGACCTTCCTCATCATACGTTGCCAGCGATATTCAACCGAGCTGGATACGATACGATGCGAACCTGTAAGAACGGTAACAGTTATGAAGCCGCCAACGAGCTTTTCACCGTCAGACGTGATGGAACTCGACGTGGTGCCAGCGATGAAAATGGAAGCACGTGGCACGCGAATCAGGTTCTTGACTACCTTCAACAGCGGCAGGCTTCTGCAGATACAGATCCATTTCTTATTTATTTTGGTTTTTCTCATCCTCACGATACCCGGGATGGACGGCCAGAACTGCTTTCGAAGTACGGGGCTACCAACCATACCGATCAGGGGTCGGTTCCCTCAGCAAACCCTCTGCAGCCACCGTTGCCTCCAAACTATTTGCCGGCTCATCCATTCAATAACACCCATATGACGGTTCGTGATGAAGTGGCGGTTAGCGGTGTATGGAAGCATCGTGATGAACAGACGATCAGAAATGAGTTGGGGCGTGAATTCGCATGTAGTGAGAACATTGATAACCAGATTCAGCGAGTGCTGGATCGATTACAGTCGATGGGCGAACTCGACAAGACGATTATTTTCTATACAGCTGATCATGGCATGGCTATCGGCAGGCATGGATTGCAAGGGAAGCAGAATCTCTATGAACATACTTGGCGAGTCCCGCTTATTGTGAAAGGTCCCGGTGTCCAGTCAGGCTCTCGGGTGGATGGCAATGTCTATCTCTTGGATGTGCTTGCAACACTTTGTGATTTGACGGGTGTGCAAGTGCCAGAAACGAATGAAGGTATAAGTTTCAAGCCAGTGCTTGAAGGGAAGAAAGATAGCGTTCGAGACGTACTCTATGGAGCCTATTGTGGGGGGGCGAAACCAGGCATTCGCTCACTCCGAAAAGGTGAGTGGAAACTCATAAAATATGATTCTCCAAAAGACGGAGTGCAAGAAACGCAACTCTTTAATCTTGCAGAGAATGAACATGAATTGCTTGTGCAGCATCATGCATCAGGCGTGAGGGAGAAGGTTGGTACATCACCGACCATTCGTCAGAGAAACCTTGCAAAAGAGGATGACTATGCAGATACGCTTGCAGAAATGGAATCATTGCTGTTAGAGGAGATGCGGCGTCTCGATGATCCCTACCGTTTATGGAATCAACCGGATGATGGTCTTGTTGAACCTCAACTTCGCGTGCCGTCACCGAGGAAGAACAAGCGGAAGTAGACATTCGTCCTACCAATGGACATTCAGTCGCATTCCAAACACGCTAGCGGTACTTGTTCCAGTGTTTGGTTCCGTTGGAACGGCATAGTTGTAATTGAAGAGAATGCGTAGTCGGTCAGCGAGATACCAGTTCAGGCCAAAGGTTGCCTGACTCAGTTCAATGCCGGATGTAGTTCCAGACGGACTCAGCGGTGTATTGGGATCAAAATAGTCAAGATAGGCGTAGCGAGCTACAAGTTCCCAGCCACCTCGGCCATATGGCCTCCCTTGAGCGTGTCCGCCTCGTATGCGAGGCCGATCGACTTTCAGGGGACCAAATACCCCGTCGTCCTTCTGGTATTTCCTATGTTCTCCAGTAAGGAAATAGCCTGCACTCACATAATACCCGTGAAAGAAGAGAAGCGATCCTTGATGCTGCGGGATGAGCGTTCCATACCATTCTGCTTGGGTCCATAAAGGGCCCCAGACGCGAGCACACTGCAGATTAAAGAGTTGTTGGTAGCTTGCCGGAATTCTGATGGTTGGCACAAAAGGAGACGTTGTGGAGTCAGTGAATTCCAACAGGGGTGAGTTATCGAGTTGATTCAGAACAACGACACCATTTTCGGGTATCCTTTCTGATAACACCAGACCGAAATGAAGCACCTGTTCACCTTCATTTTCAAAAATAGGTGATGCTGTCAATCGACTTGTCAGGCCAATCGCAGCACCATCGCCACCCTCAAAACTGGCCTGTCCAACTCCATCATGAAATAAGCCAGTCGCGAAGGTTGTGATATCGCTAATACTGTCACTAAAGAGTGAGATCCCCCAGCTTCTTGCCGGATCAAGGTCATTGACAGGTGATCGTTCCATGAACGCATAGAAGTTTGCACTGGTGCCACCTTCAAGGCTGAATGGTTCACGGTAATGCCCCAATCGCCACTCAGGTTGCCCATTGTATTTTCGTGAACCGATAAAAATATCACGTGGAACGACGGTGCCAGATGCCAAATCAATTTCAAAGATATAGCGACTCTCTGAGCCCAGATAACCCTGGCCCCCGATACGGGCGCGACGAAGTCCTACGATGTCGCCAAGGTCACCAAATGTTGCAGTGTTGAGCGAGTCTTGAGTTGACCACAGTGAATCGGTGTCGATACGACCACGTAGTCGAAACGTGCTGCCGTTGCGGAACTGGTATCGTTTTGGAAATCGTTCGTTCTCTCCTTTGGGTGAAACGGATGTTCCAAACGTTGAGAATTCATCGGCTTGGCACGGCGCACAGAACATCACACAGGAGAGTGATGTACTCATTCCAAGCATGGCGGTGCCGATTGTTGTATAGAGCCACGCCATTGATCCAGTACCACACGTACAAGTACAGTTGGTCCACACTTCAGTAGACGGAATACTTTTTTCTTTCGGCTTTCTCTCAAAATGTCTCAAGGCTGCGTGAAAGATCTCTGAAATGCATCAGAGAACGTCGTGTAACAGGCATGTGTCACAGTTTGAGCGAGGCAGTGAAACGAAAGCGGCGTGGCGAGCAAGGAAATATAGGCGGGCATCGCTGGTGCTGAGTCGTCGGACGCATATCACTACATGCAGAAAAAAATAGCGGCGGCCGGACTTGAACCGGCGACACCAGGCTTATGAAGCCTGTGCTCTAACCAACTGAGCTACGCCGCCCTTGTTTTGAGCACTATACCTCGCGTGGGGTGGCGCGTCAGCCGGAGCAGAAAAACTTCGGAACTTAGGGTGGTCATCAATGCTCAGCGTGTGTGTGGGAAATGACAATTACGGCTCGTTTCCCATCAGTAAAATAAGGATCTCCTGTGAGATTTCTTTTTGGTTTTGTTTGTTCACACCTGCCAACACCATTCACGTATCCTGCAGCGATAACGCGTCCTGCTTGAGTCAGATCCTCAATGCAATAATCACGTGATTCATCAACATTCGGATCAATGCGGTGCGTCGTCAGATTCCAGGTTTTCGTTGTAAATCGGACACCGATGTCACGACTGACCTGCCCTGCCCATACCGGTTCTCCAAGGAATTCCATGGGAGTCATCCAAAGTCGCAGATGAATTCGTTCATTAATTGAATGGCGTGTGCGTTGAAGTGCAATGTCCTGAGGGCGTTCAAAAAGATAGAGGGGGCTTACCGGAGAGTAACGGTAGTTTTCCCCAAGAAGAAAAGCCTTTGCTGTTTTCCAGCATGTCTTCAGGGAAATGGTTTCACTCTCATCCCAGCGAGCTGTAAAGGCACTCAGGATTGTCTGAAGGCTCCCAATCACTACAAGATTCACAGGATCCCCGTGTCCTGTTCCTTTGCCATTAGACGTTGCAGATGGAAGATTGTTTAAGTGGTCTGAAAGTTCATCGATGGAGCATGGATGGGTATCCTGTCTCGATTGAATGGTTGTGAAGTCTCTGTCGAGATAGTCAGCGTCAATGCCAGGAACAGGTATGGTAAACAGCATGTTGACAGAGGAAGTAGAGCGTGCTGTTGGAGCTTCGCGAATGCTGCCCGTATGGATGAGGCGATCCACTGTTTGCCTGAGGTTACCAACTGAAGCCAATTGAATGCGCAATGTCTTGGTGCCGAGGTCAAGTGTTGTGAATACGAACCCCGAAACCGTTTCATTCGGCCGGATGCCTCCAATGCGAAATCCTTTGTCACGAAAAAATGCATCCATGCGCTGGTTAGCCCAGTGCGCTGTGATCATTTTGAACGGGATCAACCACACAAGCGGCAGGAAAAACCAGGACATTGCACCGAAGGCACTCAGCCGTTTTCCCATAGAAAAGTGCGTGACAGCAGCCGCTTCCATCGCCGTGAAATACCGTGGGTCAATGTTGACCATCTGTAATCGAAGGGTTACTGCGGACCGGTTTTCAATTTTGAGAAAGACAGGCTGAATCCCTCGATGAGCAAGATCAACACCAAAGAACCTTCGGCTTTCTTTTGCCGTGAGAACAGCGACGGTTGCACTCGCGGAGTCATCTTCTTGCGTCACGGATCGATCCATGAAGGTACGAAACTCTGGATCTGGTTCGTACGGTGTGATGAAGAGTCTCTTGATCCGATGGAAAAGAGATGGCATGGGGCGCTTTCACAAAAAAACAGCGACCTAGGGAAATGAGCCTAGGCCGCTGTCCAAAACATATTGTCAGATCCAATTACTCAACCAAGCTGCACGAAGCCTCAACAATGGCTTCAATCTTATCATCAGTCAAACCACCCTTTGGAATGGCATGGTTTGCTTCAACAGTGCTTGCTTTATAGCAAACAACAGTTAGGTCGGCCTCTGGAGAAATATTGAACTTTGGCGGTCCATTTTCATTGTCATTCGGAACAACAAAGGCAATCTTCTTGAGGTCATGCTTGCTGACAAAGTCAGATGCTGCCTTCTTCATGCTTTCAGAATCAGCACCGATCATGTTTACGAAACTAACCAGTTTCTCAGACTGATGCTCCTCAACCTCCTCCTCAATTTTCTTGAGAAGTTTGGCAAGCTTTTCATCGGCTGAGCGAGCAAATACCATCACAACAGGACGCTGTCCCATTTTGCAGCGATAACAGAGTGACTTGCCGTCGGCAACGCCGTCATCAGCATTTCCCGTAACCTTTGTTACCGTGAATGCACCTACTGAATCGCCTACTTGGGGACCACTTTTTAATTCGGCAGATGCTACGGTGGCTAATCCAAGAACAGCCACTGCTGCCATTACAAAACTCACTGAACGCATTGAAGAAACTCCTGAAATATCTTGATGTTCTGACACAAGCGTTGATTTTGCTGATGCCAATCATCGATCTTGAGATACCGCACCCTACGGCATCGAAACAATCCTTGCGAAATAGATGCTACCGCAGGTACGATTCTTGAGGCAACCAAAAACCAAATTTCATTGCACTTCGTACGAAAGTCCCGTGTTTTCATGACTCACTCAACACCACCACAGCCGATCCGTACGCCTCAAATCCGCCAGACACAGCTCTTGATCGATGGGCAGTGGGTGCCATCCAAGAGCGGAAAGACCTTTGAGACACTCAATCCAGCAACGGAGGATGTTACTGCGCAGGTTGCCGAAGGAGATGCCGCAGATGTTGAAGCTGCAGTCCATGCAGCTCGACGTGCGTTTGATGAAGGGCCATGGCCACGCATGGATGCTCGTGAACGTGGGCGCTTAATGTTTCGGCTGTGTGAATTGATTGAGGAAGAAATAGACGAGCTTGCATCACTTGAAACACTTGACAATGGGAAGCCATTCGCCGATTCGCGACATGTTGATATCCCACTTGCCCTTGAGTGCTTGCGGTACTACGCGGGATGGGCCGATAAAATTCATGGCCAAACAATCCCGATCAACGGAAACTACTTTTGTTACACGCGCCGAGAACCAGTTGGTGTAGCTGGCCAAATAATTCCCTGGAATTTTCCAATCCTGATGGTGGCATGGAAATGGGGTCCAGCCTTGGCGGCCGGTTGTACGGTTGTTATGAAACCAGCAGAACAGACACCACTGACGTGCTTGCGT
>CACORA010000012.1 GCA_902629495.1 Planctomycetaceae bacterium | reverse complement strand
GGAAAAGAGTCAAATCTTGTTAAAGAGGTGCAGCGGGCACTTGCATCTAACCATCAGAACTCAATTGCTTTTCGATCTCTTCAATAGATTTTACCACGATTGACGCAGTGGCGGGGCGATCTGCTTTGTCTGGTGCAATCATTTGCATGATAAAGCTACTCACCAACGGAGGAATATCAGGAGCGATTTTATGAAGTGGCTCGGCATGTCCGCGAGCAATGGCCACAAGTGTTGTTACGATCGATTCTCCTTCAAAAGGAAGTTTTCCACTGAACATCTCATAGAGAATGATGCCAAGACTAAAAATATCACTCTGAGCATCAATGGTGTCACCATTAACTCGTTCTGGAGACATGTAGGCGGGAGTTCCTACGATTGATCCATCATCGGTGACTTTTGAGGAACTTTCTAGAGTGTCTAGTGCAAGGCCAAAATCAATAATTTTTACATGCTTTTTCGGTCCTTCAAGAATAATGTTGGCTGGTTTGATATCTCGATGAACAAGGCTATGTAAATGAGCAGCTTCAAGTCCAAGTGCAACTTCACGACCAATTCTGAGCACCTCTCCGACGGAAAGGCTACTGAATTCAGCACAGTATTTCTGGAGGGTGCATCCTTCGAGTCGTTGCATGACAATGAAGGGAATGCCGTCATGCTCACCAACCTGATGAATGGTTACAACATGGGGATGATTGATAGCGGCCGTTGCCCGACTCTCATTTAAGAATCGCTTGCGAGCAGCTTGATTATGCGCTCGGTGAGAATGCATGACTTTTATGGCAACTTCACGCTGAAGCTGCTCATCATGACCAAGAAAAACTTTCCCCATGCCACCCCTACCAATATCATTCAAGATCTTGTATGACCCAATCTGACTGGGATGCTCAAGCTGATGGGATTGTGCTGAAGGAACAGCTTGAGAGGAGGAGTCCTTGACCATTTCAGCATCGTCTTCATCAAACTCAATTGTGTCATACAGCGATGCTGCTTCTTCATGCGTATCGTGTTTCTCAGTGTTTACAACCAAGGTGCAAAAAGGTGAGCCATGATGCATGCAGCATGTCTCATCAATCGTGAGTTCTTGTCCATAGTGTTTACCAATGCCACGAATGAGGCCCTTGGCTAGAATGCAAAGTTTGCGTTGGGAACTATAAATAATCGTTAGTTCTGAAGGAGACTCTCTTACCGTATCGAGTACTGGAGGTTCTGCTCCAGGATTGGTGGAACGAATCATCGAGTGCATGATGGATTCAGTGTGTTCAATAAGATCAAGAGCGGACCAATCAGGATCGATATATTGACCGGCTACCTTGAGAAGTTGTGGGGCAAGAAACATCCCAAATTTTTCAATAACCGACGGCAAGGGTTCATTGGCAGATGCCGCAAGAGATTCCAGAAGATGAATGGCCTCTGAGTCGGGGTACGTACCTGAAGGGAGATACTTTTCGTGACTGGTAGCTACGGTTGATCGCAAGACTGACCACGATGCTGTATCAGATGACACAGTGTCAGCAAATTTTCGAATGTAAAAGAAGATGAGTCCGTGCATTGATGAAGACGATTAGAAAAAGATAACAGCCAATGCCCCGGTGTATCATAACATTACGTTGGTGCGACAGAAAACATTCTAAGGTTCAGCAACTGTTTTTTGAATGCGATGTTTGTAGATAGCAAGTCCATGGATGGCGTGATAAAGGGCCCCACACTCAACGTCAATATCTGCTGTCTGTTCGAGCAAGGTTACAAGTCTGTCAGCAGCTCGGGTAATCCACGGTTCATCAAGACGTACAGGATCAACGGCCGTAGCGACTACTTCAAACACATGTCCAGTCGATCCCAAATTAATGAATACATCAGATGAGTACCCAGGTCGTTCGAAGGCATGTATTGAGAAGCTTCCGTCAGCTTGCTGAAAATATCGAGCTCTCTCTATGCAATTATCGATGATGTCGGCGGCACGGCCCCAGACTCCATGGAGTGCCCCCCATTCAGTATTTGTCGCAGCCATGTAATGCTTTAGCGCAGTGATCAGTCCGTATAAACGATGTGCTCCACCACAGGCACTCGAAAAAATATCATGATCTACTTCCATCTCCACAACGCGTTCAAGTGTCCAGCGTTCACCATCATGCGATATCCACTCTTCATCATGATCAAGATATGTTGACAATGCCATCAGTGTCCACGTGGCTTCCTGGCCGGCTACGATGTCGGCTTGACTTTGTGCAAGAAGGTCAGCAACAGTGAACGTACGATCTGCCACAATAATTTTGGTCTCAAGTGAAACCGGTGCTGCGCCACAGGCTGCAATGCCGTACTGGGAAAGGTAACCAAGCCATTGATCAGGGTGGCCTTGGGCCGTTGTGCTGCCGCCTTCCACAATAGCGCGAATACCAAGAGTCGATGGCCGAAGTACCCAGCCTTTTATCTTGCCGCCACCCAATAGGTAATCGAGTGCAGGGGAGACTGTATTGTCATGACGAAGCGGAAAGTCTTTTCCAAATGCAAGGATCCCATGGACCACCTGCCAGGCACCATGGGTTGATGTATCAAGCAGTCGATTATCACGAGTGTGTACAAGAATTGCATCTATACGTTGACAAAGCGAAGTCATGTCTGCAGGCAAACGCTTTTCCAGCGTGTCCTGTTCAAAAGATACATGTTTTGGAGTGCGACTGCAGCCAGGCTCTAAAAAAATAAGGAGACAGAAGGCCACGGCTTTCCAGCTAACTGGCATCGATGTTCTAGGCATCATAGTTCAAGATTCATCCAAGAAAACGTAGCAGTAATAAATACAAAAAATTTATTAAGTTCTAGAATACTATGAATTAGATGGATGTGCTGCCGGATAGAGAATTCTTGGAGACCAATGAGATGCCTTTCTTTTTTTTTGATCCATATCTTATGATTGCCACAGCCCCAGCGATTCTATTAGCAATGTGGGCACAATGGCGTGTTCACTCATCATTTGCATCCGCATCCCGAAAGCCAGCATCACTCACTGGGGCAGCTGCTGCGCGGTATATCCTTGACTCTGCTGGTGCGACGGACGTCAACATCGAGTCAATCCGAGGAACACTTTCAGACCATTACGATCCTAGAAAAAAAGTACTTCGTTTATCAGAGGCTGTCTATGGGAGTCGTTCATTGGCGGCAGTGGGTATTGCCGCTCATGAGGCTGGACATGCGCTTCAGGATGCACAACGGTATCCACTGATGAGTCTTCGGAATGCTGCCGTTGGTGTAGCCAGTTTCGGTAGTGGTTTCGGCGTTATTTTGTTTATTCTTGGATTGGCTCTGGCACTTCAGCAGATTGCTTGGTTGGGTCTCTTGCTGTTTGGAGCAACTGTTTTTTTTCAACTTGTCAATTTGCCAGTTGAAATTGATGCGAGTAATCGTGCGAAGGCATCATTAGTTGAATTAGGGATTGTGCCTACTGATGAAATGCAAGCCGTCAACGCAGTGCTCAATGCAGCTGCTTGGACATACGTTGCGGCGACACTACAGAGCGTTCTAACCATTCTTTACTATGCATCATATCTCACAGGAATGCGTAGTGATGATTGATGATGACCCCAACGATTGATTGCGATGAATGCTTGAGGTGAGTCAGGAATCTAGTGGTTGAGTGAGTATAGAAGCACATTAAGAGCAATTTTCTTGGCATCGTCGCGACCATACCCGGTACATTCCATTGAGTTCTGTTTTTCAAGCGCGCAGGAAATATCAAAAGGCGAAAAAATAACAGCCCATCGATCCCCAATGCGGATGCCTTCCAGTTTTGGAGATATTCTTCGTTTTACTGTCCCTAAGGGACCATCCCCTCCAGATGGTTCACGAAGAGTAACTTCTCGAATGTCATACCCCCCATATTCTTTTGCTGTAAAAATAAGATCCGTAGCGGGAATTTCCTCAAGTTGCTGTTCGGGAAACAACAAGGATAGTTCTGATCGGAAAGCAGTCGTGAAACCACGGGCGGCACACACACTATCTGCAAGAATGGTGCCTCCTCGCTCAATGAATTGAGTGAGTTTCTCTCTCTGTTTTGCAGTGAAAGAAAAACTTTGACGGCCATGCATAAAAACAAGATGGTATGAAAACAGTCTGGGATTTGTTGGGTCAATAAGCTCAGGTGCTTCATTTACCTGAATGCCTAATTCTTCTGCAGCTGTACGAAGAATAATGGTCAGAGCTGATGGTGCTGCATCACAAAGTCCGGCATGCCGAAGTTTGCCAATGGCGAGTTGTCCTCTTTCGGATAACGACGTTGACACATTATCTTGGTGATCAATCGCAAAAAGCTCATCTTTGTTTTTTAATTCACGGTTTGTCGCATAGGCTAAAATATTTACACCAATCGATAACGCGGCATCCACTTCACGCTGAATGGTAGGAGACAGTTTTTTTGATGAAGGTCCGGCTAATTCCCAGAGGCAGGAAAGACTAGGCATCGGAGTACTGTCAGGTTCTAAATCTGTTGGTGGAGCATAAACAAGACAAGTACGACAACCATAGTCAACACCTAAGAGCGGGCGTTGTAACTCAGGGGGAACGATTTTCTCCGCATGCCATGCGGGATGCTCTGGAGGTAGGAGGTGAAGTCGGTATTCAGGTTCCGGAAAGATTGTTTCAATGAGTTTACGTATTTGAGAGTCAAAAGCCTCACTCGACGGGCAGCATGCTTCAGCAAAAATAAAACCTCCTTCGTCTATAAATTGTCTAAGTTTCTTTCCGGACTGATTCCCAAGGTCAAATTCATTTTTTCCAGATAACCAGAGCACTGGAGCTTGCAGCAGGTCATTGACTTCAGCGTGAGGCGTGTCCAGGACGTGCCACGACAGGCCTGCTGGATATTCCCTTCGCCATTTTTTTTCAACATGTGAAACAAGGTGTGCAATATCATGACCATGCCGATTGGAGTCGGTACTTGGTTCATGTCGGCTCTTCGCAACAATGACAGGTCGTCGACCTTTAGCTAAAAACAGAAGTGCGAATGATGTAGCTACCGTGGGGTCCTCAATTCTCCCGCCTTTGAATGCTCCGCCCAGGCCATCCTGCACGCTGAGTAGCATTTCAGCACCTTCACGATACCAGTCATGATCACCAATAAAACGACGAGCTGTCAGTCGTCCGACGCGCTCAAGCCCATACAAGTAGTAGTAAAGCCATGTCTGTCCTCCAGTGGCCGGGTTCTCTTTCACTGAAAATCGCTTTCCAAGCCATTCAAGACCACGCTCCAGGACTTCAGGAGAACCTCCTCCCGCACAGCATGACACAGAGTCACCAAGCGGTTTCGCGCTTGGCCTGCCAAGATGTTCAGCTGTTATCCAAATACTCGTGATCCCAGCGCATGTCATGCTCCCGGAGCCGCCACGATTTCCTATTGTGTATCCCCATGAACCATCACCATTGGCACATGAGAGCCAATACTGTTGTGCGCGTATCCAGATAACTTCTTTTACATTGATGCCTAAGTTTGCAGCTTCGTGTAGGGCAAGCATGGCATATTGTGAGTTTGAGTTGTCCCCAGCTCCGCGATCAACGCTATAGGACCATGAGCCTGTTGTTGGCCCTTGAGCAACCTGAGCCTGTTCAAGCCACTCGACATTTCGCACAATAAGAGGACGATCAGTGATCGGCGAGAGCATTGCAAATACCATTGTTTGCAGTGAGACAGAGTATGTTTCTTTAGGCTCATGCTGTCGTAGCCATGTGAGGCTTTTGGAGATCACGGGATGATCTTTTTCGAGACCGGCATTCGCCAATGCGAGTACCACTAGAGCGGTTGCTCCAACACGAGTTTCTGTACTTCGCATTGTGCATTTCCAGGAACCATCAGCTTCTTGTTCTCGTATGAGCCAGTCTTTGGCCTTTTCAATCGACTGCTCAATGGTTTCTGGTGCTAACTGACCCTTGGTAGGAATCGTTATGGCAAGCCCAATGAACAGAAAAACGAGTGTTTTTAGTGCATAAAAAAAATGGTTGCTGAAAAAAAGATGGAATGGTGCCAAAAATCGCATGTCACCAACTCCTGGTTTCAGTGGATAGTTTGAGAATTAAGAATACACTAGCGTACTTTATCATTATTTTAGAGGTTATGGTCGAACCAAAATCTACGGTATCATGTTCAGCCTATTACCCCTAGGAATAGTCGTGTGTCGACATCTTCTAAATCCAAGACGCTTGATGACATTTTGCATGAGTTTTCACAGCATCGAAAATTGATGCAGGATGAACTACAGAAGATCATTGTTGGGCAAACGGATGTCATTGAACAGTTGTTCGCTGCAATTTTTACACGAGGTCACTGCTTATTAGAGGGTGTACCAGGACTGGCAAAAACGTTGATGGTTTCAACGTTATCTCGAATTCTCGATGTCGATTTCAAGAGAGTGCAGTTTACACCTGATCTTATGCCGTCCGACATCACCGGTACAAACGTACTGGAGGAAGATGAATCTGGTCGTCGTCACTTCAGATTTGTTGAGGGTCCGATTTTTACCAATATCCTGTTGGCGGATGAGATTAATCGAACCCCCCCAAAGACACAGGCGGCATTGTTGCAAGCTATGCAGGAGAGGGAGGTATCTGTTGGACAGGAGACATATCAACTTCCAGATCCATTTTTTACGATTGCAACGCAGAATCCAATAGAGCAAGAGGGCACGTATCCGCTCCCCGAGGCACAGCTTGATCGTTTTATGTTCAACATAAAAGTAGGGTACCCCTCGGCTTCTGAGGAGGAACAGATTCTGTTAGCCACCACAAAATCAGAAAAACCAGATATACGAAAGGTTCTTTCAGGACGTGCGATCGTCAATATACAAAAGCTCGTTGGTAGTGTTGCTGTGAGTGAGTATGTGGTGAAGTATGTTTCCGGGATTGTCAGATCAACACGTCCCAAAGATACTTCTGCCCCAGACTACGTGAAACAAATGGTTGATTGGGGAGCTGGCCCGAGAGCGGGTCAATTTCTGATTCAGGGTGGTAAAGCGATGGCAGCTATGGATGGTCGATTCAGTGTGTCGCTTGAGGATGTTCGCAGGATTGCAGTTCCAGTATTGAGGCATCGCATCGCCACAAATTTTCAGGCTCAGGCTGAGGGGCTTACGAGTGAGTCGATCATCGAGCGATTGATTCAGGAATTTCCAGAGCCTGAAATCCCAAAACTTGTAAAGTGATCCAGCTATGGCCCGCGCTGTTGAGGAATATCTGAAGCCGGAAGTTGTTCGGCAGATATCTCGTCTGGATCTTCGAGCACAGTTCATTATTCGAGGCTTTCTGCAAGGACTCCACTCGAGTCCGTATCAGGGTTTTTCGGTTGAGTTTAGTGAGCATCGAAAGTATGCACTTGGCGATGATCCAAAAGACATTGATTGGCGTATTTATGCCAAAACCGATAAGCACTATGTCAAGCAATTCCATGCTGAGACAAATATCACTGGTTATCTTGTGATAGATACGAGTAGCTCAATGAGTTACACATACCAGCAGGAATTATCAAAACTCGATTATGGTATTTCGCTCGCGGCAGCCCTTTGCTGGATGATGATTCATCAACAGGATCCGTGTGGATTAATTCTTTTTGATGATAAAATTCGTCAAAGTCTTCCTGCAAAGTCTCGGCGTTCTCAGATTGCGCAAGTGCTGTCAGTGCTAGCAAAGGTGCAGCCATCGGGCAAAACTGACATTGCTGGCAGCCTCACTCAGATAGCTGCGATGCTTCGGCATCGATCACTTGTCATGGTCTTTAGTGACTTACTAGGCGATCCGCTATTGATTCGGGATGCCTTACTGCGACTTCGCCATCGTGGACATGATGTTATTCTTTTTCACATACTCGATGAGGCTGAGGAGAAATTCCCATTTCGAGGAGTCGTGGAATTCATAGAACCAGAGTCGCAAGAAAAAATTACTATTGATGCAGATGCAGCTAGAAAAGGTTATGAGGAAGAAGTACATTTGTTTCGTGAAGAATTCAAACGAATGTGTTTTCAATCCCGAATAGATTACGTGCCGTTGGATACCAGTATGCAGTTTGATGCGGCACTCGTAAGTTATTTGCAAAGCCGCAAAAATAGGTTCTAGTTTTTGCAGGTCTGTGTCTTTGTACGTTGCGCGTAATAAAACCCGTTCAATCCTGCAATCAATCAGTCTATTGGATGTTGGTGTAGAATTGTTTGTATGGCCTTGTCTTTTCTAGCACCGATACTTTTAGCCGGAACAGCACTTGTGAGTGTGCCGGTTCTGCTGCACTTGCTCATGCGACAAAAGCCGGTGAAGCAAGAGCTCCCTTCGATACAGTTTTTGAAACGAAGGATAGTATCGAATCGGCGAAGCTTAAGAATCAATCATCTTCTTTTGCTTTTGGCAAGGATAGCGGCGATAGTGCTTTTGGCTGTTGCAATGGCGAGGCCCGTTATCCGCAATGTTGGTTGGTTAGCAGACGCTGAAGAACCAGTAGCAGCAGTCCTTGTCTTTGATACATCCCCAAGGATGGATCTTCTTGAAGCGAATAGAACACGGCTGGAGCATGCAATTTCACTCTCGGATGATCTTTTTGAAAAGCTTCCCCCATCGAGTGAAATTGGAATTATCGATACGGCGGGTAATCCTAATGCCTTTTCAGCCACTGTATCAGCTGCAAAGAAGAAGGTGAAGCAGTTGCCGGTAGCTTCACCTGTCAACAGTCTTCCAACCGCAATATCTGAAGGTTTGCAGTTGCTGAAAACGTCTGAGCTTGTACGAAAAGAGCTCTATATTTTCACAGACTGCTCTCGCGGAGCGCTAGGTTCGATGAATCCCTTTGGGGATGCGAATGTACCTGAAGATACAACGTTACTCTGGATTGATGTTGGAGCCACAAGTGTTGCAAATTGCGCAATTGATTCTGTAACGCTGTCATCAGATCGACTTGCGGTTGGTACTCCATTGGTAATTGCCGTAGCCACGACGAGAACTGGGCCTTCTGTTACAAGGGGAATAGCAGTTGAAATACGTGATGAAAGTGGTGCATATGTGCGGCGGGCAGAAAAACCAGTTGAATGGAAGGCAGATAGTAGCAGCCAGGTTAGTTTTGAGATTGCGGGGCTTTCACCAGGCACTCGTCAGGGAAGGGTGGTGATTCTCGGCAATGATGACTTGTCTGCTGACGATGTTCGATCGTTTACGCTGGATGTGGGTGCACCTTCGAAAGTCATTATTGCTGCCCCCAGTCCGGTACATCGGACAGGCATCTTAATGGCTCAGGCAATCGCACCGGCAGCACTCGAAAGAGCTGGTCGATCCCGTTTTGAAGCAGAATTAGTTGATGTTGGTAACCTTAATACAGTGTCCTGGGATGATGCAGAAGTCATTGTTTTAGTTGATCCACCACCTCTTCCTAGCCGGACGTGGCAACAAATTGGTGAATGGGTGGCTGGCGGTAAAGGTTTGGTTGTCTGGCTTGGCCCTCAGGCGACTGAACCAAAGCGTTTCAATACTAAGGAAAGTCAAAATTTGCTTGGTGGAAGTCTCGTCCGTGTATGGCGTTCGCCGGATGATAGAAACTATATTTCTCCATCTTCTCTTAATCATCCCGTGTTGGAGACCTTTCGGCGCGTAGGTGACACTGTGCCTTGGCAGGATTTTCCAGTGGAGCGGCATTGGGAGTTTGTTCCGAACGAAGAAGGTCATGCGGCATCAAGCATTGTTTCCTATCGAAATGGTTTGCCCGCTGTACTTGAGAATCGATTTGAAGAAGGGACAGTGTTGATTGTTACCACGCCCATATCGCAGTCAGCAGATGATCGAGACTCATGGAATCTACTTGCAACCGGATTTGAACCGTGGCCATTTGTCATTCTTGCAAATGAGATGGTGCTGTACTCGATGGGTAATTCAGATAACCGAAACATCACGACAGGAGAGCCAGCGATTATTCACGTTGCTCGGAGAGATGTCCGTAGCGTGTTTGTGCGAACGCCTGTGGGTGATGAGATACCGATTGCAGTTGATCCCAGGAAAGGAGCTATTACGGTTTCAGAAACTCGAGTAGCCGGAAACTATGCAGTGCGATCAGGTGGTGATGTGGGGGGTTTTCGTCGTGGTTTTAGTGCAAATTTGTCTCCATCAGCCACAGATTTTAGGCGACTGAATCCGGATCAATTGAAGATGGTGCTTGGTAAGGAAAACGCCTTGGCTAAAAGTAAGGAAGATTTGGTTCGAGATGTGGAGCTTGGGCGAATTGGTGCTGAGTTTTTTGGTTGGTTTATTTTACTTGCATTCTGTGCCATTTTGACTGATTGGGTTCTTGCCAATCGTTTTTATGCCCCACTCGGCTTGCAGAGTACAGAGCATGACAATCGTTTGAGTGACGCAAGAAGTCAAAAAACACCAGGGCCTTTTTCGGAACATGTTACTGATGATGGGATGCAAGCTGAGGTGACTGTATGAATGTTGTCATCAGTTCGCTGCCCTCCTGTTGCTTTGCTATCGCGAGTGTTGAAGAGCTTAGTGTCCAGTTTCATCCTGTCGGTTCATGGTTAGTATTTTTCGGTATTGTGGTCTTAATGGCGGGAGCATTGTTTTTTCTTGGACCTGATAGAACACGGGTTTCTCAAAGAAGATTGTTAGCTCTTGTTGTAATGCGTTTGGGGGCCTTTCTCTCACTTCTAATTTGTTTGTTGCGACCAACGTTTACTGCTGCAACAAAGACAGAACAGGAAACAACACTCGTTCTCTTAGCAGATGCATCGCAGAGCATGTCAGTTGCTGATGGACCAAATGGGCAGACGCGTTGGGAGCAACTCGTAACATCATTGGATACTGTGGCTTCAGATTTTGAGAAACTTGAGGATGATCACGGAGTGGCTGTATCAGCATGGCAATTTAATCGACAAGTTCAAGAAATGGGTGCTTACACAAATAAAAAAACATTTCCGAAAGAGTTTTCTCAGGGGCCAGAAAGTGATGAAACAGCGCTCGGGGCAGCCTTGGACGATCTTACTCGTGCAATGGCTGGGCAAACGCTTGCAGGATTAATAGTTCTCAGTGATGGTGCTCAGCATGCATATCCTCCCCGAGATATGCCACCGCAGACTGCTGCAAGAAAAATTGGCAGGCTTGGCGTTCCTTTGTGGAGTATTACGTTTGGAGAGCAGCGAGGTGGTTCTCAGGGGCGCGATGCATCAATTATTAATCTGTCTGTTTCTGACACTGTGTATATAAAAAACTCACTCGAGATTGCCGGTCGCGTGCGTTTGGACGGTCTTGCTGATCGAGATGCTCAAGTACGGCTGCTTGCTGAAAACGACGCCGGTGAGATGACGGAAGTGTCACAAACAACGGTCCGTGGCACATCCGAATCATTTGAAGTCCCAGTGCGATTATCGTGGACGCCGTCCACTCTTGGGGAGCGAAAACTCTCACTTGTGGTTGATTCACAAGAAGGTGAGGTTGTCACGAGTAATAATGAGCTATCCACATTTGTAGACGTTGTGGATGGAGGATTAAGAGTTTTGTATCTTGAGGGGGCGCTTCGGGTAGAGCAGCGATTCCTTCGGCGTGTACTTGCAGCCACTCCTGGAATCCAGGTTGACTTTCGGTGGCTTGATTCAACCGCACAGGGAAGGAACGAATGGCCGGTTGATCTTTCTCGTGATCTTCAAAGTAAATTCGACGTTATCCTTATCGGTGACCTCGATTCCTCTGCGCTCCGCCAACAAGATGTTGAACGCATTCGTCTTCTGGTACGCCAGGGTATGGGGCTAGGGATGCTTGGGGGATTTCATGCATTTGAGGCTGGTGGTTGGGGAAGTACAGCACTGAGAGATGCACTTCCATTTGAAGCTGATCGACTTGCGCGACAGCGTTTTGATGAGCCAATTCGTGAGAGTCTCCATATAAACGGACCAATACAGATGGTGCCGGATGAACGATTTGGAGGAATATCGATTCTGAGATTGGCAGATAGCCAGATCGAGTCGTCTGCAGTATGGAATCGTCTGCCACCGTTAGCAGGGGCGAATGATTTGGGAAAACTCGTGCCTACTACCAAAACACTTGCGAGGACAGAAGATGGAAGATCTATTCTTGTTGGCCGTGAGTACGGTGTAGGCCGTGTGCTGGCTTTTGCTGCAGACTCCACATGGCAGTGGGTGATGCAAGGTGCCCAAGAAGAGCACCGAAAATTTTGGCGGCAAATGGTACTTTGGTTAGCTCGTCGAGATGGTAATGAAGAAGACAAGTTGTGGCTTCGTTTAGCACGGAGACGGCTGCCTCCAGGTAGTGTACTTGAGTTTGATACAGGCTTGACTCAAGCTGATGACAAGCCGGTTAAAGAAGTTACCTTCGATTGTCAGTTGATATCTCCCAGTGGAGTCGTGCGACCAATTCGTGTTGGACTTCAGGGAGAATCCTATTCAGGAAACGTGACCGACATTTCCGAGATTGGAGATTGGAAGCTTGAGGTTGTTGCAACCACATCTGATGGTACGAAGTCAACCAGAGCGTCAAGGTTCACCGTTTTTCGTCAAGATGTGGAGCTGGCAAACCCTCGAGCTAATCCGTTGCTTATGCGACAACTTGCTGAGGTGACTCCAGGTGGAGTTCGGACGCCAGAAGAGATCAAGGAAATTCTTGACGAAATACGCAATCGCCCATCAACATTTGAAACTCTTGAGCAGTGGTCGTACACGCCGTGGGATAAGTGGCCGTTGTTCTTGGTCCTCGCTGCATTCCTGTGTGGAGAATGGTTTTTGCGCAAGCGATTTGGTCTCGTGTAGCACCCGGATAAGCAGAAAATCGCTATGGAGATAGGGTGCTTGGGGGCCTACGATTGACCATCATTGACCGACAAGGAGGGTCGGAGATGTCCAAACGACGACCAATTCGTGACAAACTCCTTCTTGGAGGACTTCTTGCTGGCTTTATGGTAGCGATATTATCGGCAAGTAGTTTTCTGGCAGTATCCAGTTATCGTCGACTCGTGCGCTCCTTGAGTTATCGTGCAACTGAACTCCCTCGGGCCAGCGACCTCAATGAAAGTGTAAGTGCACTTCGACTTACACGAGCCCGCTGGCTTTCGAAACCAACAGAATCATCAGATGTGTTTCGTGATCAGTTGAAATGGACAAGGCGAGCATTAGATCGATACCGAGAGCAGTTAGTAGAAACTGAGTTTGATAACCATCTTTTTGGTGATCGAACCTTGGAGAAAAAGACTTCTCAGGATATTGCAGCCTGCCTTTCAACAATCGAACGAATCATCGGGGCACCCCATATTCAGGTTGATTCTGATGCGCTTCTCAGAACCGATTCACGTGGCCAAGTGTTAGCTATCGAACCACACTTAGAGCGCCTTGCTGCTTTGACGGTAGAACTTCCGACGTATCTGCAATCGAGGCTTCATGAGCTTGCGCACGAGGTAAGGGCGGGTTACCGAACCCTTATCATTACAACAATCGTTTCATCAATTGCCGCAGTACTTTTGCTCACTGCATTGGGACTATTAACATACCGGTGGGTATTCCGCCCTCTCCGTCATTTGGGGCATGCATCAAGACGTGTGGCCTCTGGTGATTTTACCTTTCGCATTCATTTAGATACCCAGGATGAGATGGCAGAGTTAGCAGATGCCCTAAATGACATGACGAATCGGTTTCGCGAGATTCGTGATGAGCTCGATAAGCAGGTTCAGTCAAGGACACGTGAAGTAATCCGAAGTGAACAACTTGCAAGTGTTGGATTTCTCGCGGCCGGAGTGGCCCATGAAATCAATAATCCTTTGGCTTCAATTGCAATGTGTGCTGAATCACTAGAAAGTCGCATGAATTCATTTGATCAGACAACAGAAGAAATGAGTCTTATTAATCGTTACGTAGAACTCATACAGACTGAAGCCTTTCGCTGTAAGGGGATTACAGAAAAACTTTTAGATTTTTCTCGGTTGGGTGAAGTTCGAAGGCAGGCAACGGCAATCAGGGCTGTTGTGACTGACGTGGTTGACATGCTTCAGCACGTCGGTCGATTTGTTGGCAAGAGAATAGAAATTGTTGAGGGGCAAGATGTACTTGCGATGGTCAATCCACAGGAGATAAAACAGGTTGTCCTTAATCTGTTAGCAAATGCACTTGATTCCATCTCCACAACTGGTCGGGTTCGTGTGACGATCCGTCAAAGTGGTGGGGAGTGCATGATCATCTTTTCTGATAACGGTTGTGGGATGAGTGAAAAAGTGCTTGAGCATATCTTTGAGCCATTTTTTACAAGGCGTAAGGCAGGGTTTGGGACTGGTTTGGGACTGTCTATTGTGCAACGGATTGTAGCTGACCATGGTGGGCGTATTGAGGTATCTAGTCGGGGTGAAGGTAGCGGTTCTGTATTTCGTGTGATGTTGCCACTTGCAAAAGTGATAGCTGCTACGGAGTCGAAACAGTTTTCAATGAATGACGGGTTAAGTGCCGGTGACTCTCAGCATGAGGTGAAACATAACAGTGAAGCAGCCTAAACCTATGCGAATACTTTTTGCAGATGATGAAGCTACGATTCAGGAGTTAATGAGGATCGAACTACCTCGTCTTGGCTATGAAACAACAGTCTGCCCAGACGGGCAAACTGCATTAGCAGCCCTCGAGCAGACCGCCTATGACTGTGTCATTGCAGATCTGGACATGCCTGGTGCAGGTGGAATGGAAGTGATTACTCATGTTCGTAATTCTTCTCCCGACACTGAGTCGGTTATTATTACGGGAAAATCTTCTTTAGAGAGTGCTATAGAAGCGATCAAACATGGTGTTTTTGATTATCTCACGAAGCCCTGCAAAATTGCCGAAATTCAAGCAGTTTTAGAACGCGTTCGCAAGAAAAGAGAACTCACAGCGAGGTTGCGGGCTCTAGAAAATCGAGTGAGACGAGCTGAAGGGTCAAATGCGATGGTAGGTAGTTCTCTCGCGCTCAAGAAGGTTCATCAATTGATAACAAAGGTGGCACCAAGTGAATCAAATGTATTGATTTTGGGTGAAACTGGGGTCGGTAAAGAGTTGGTTGCTAGGTCTATACACGGCCTGAGTGCTCGAGCAGACCACCCGCTTGTTGCAGTAAATTGCGGGTCTCTCCCGGAGCATCTCGTTGAAAGTGAACTATTTGGTCATCGTAAAGGCGCTTTTACTGGAGCAGATGAGCATCGACCTGGGCTCTTTGAGGTTGCAAACGGTGGCACGTTATTTCTTGACGAGATTGGTGAGTTGCCAAAGTCGCTTCAGCCTCGACTGCTACGGGTGTTAGAGAGTGGCGAAATTCGTCGAGTTGGTGAAAATCAGACGCATCACGTTGACGTTCGATTGGTATGTGCAACGCACCAAAGTCTTGAGGAAATGGTTGCTAACGATGGATTTCGAGAAGATTTATTATTTCGAATCAATACGTTTGAAATCGTTGTACCGCCTTTGCGTAGCCGACAGGAAGATATTCCTGAACTTGTCCAGCATTTTATCAGAAAATCACGGCCTCATGTCCCTCTGAAAGTTGATGTCGTAACAAAGGAGGTGCTCCAAAAGCTGAACGATCACCGATGGCCAGGGAATGTTCGCGAGTTGGCTAATGTTATTGAACATGCGCTTGTATTATGTGATGAGCTTCCGCTTTGTGTAGATGACCTTCCATCAAGACTTGGATCAGCGTCCGGGGTGTCTGTGAGAACGCATAATGCACAAAGACTGGAACGGTCTCAGGGGACTGCAAAGCCTGAAAGCCTTAGAGAGATGGAGATGCGGGCCATCGTAGAAGGATTGGATAGAAATGATGGAAATAAGGCGAGGACCGCTGATGAACTTGGTATCAGTTTGAAGACACTTTACAACAAACTGAATCAATTAGAGGAATTGAGTCATGGTCATTGACGTGCATGCTGAGTCAAGGCATCACATTTCAGATCACTTAAGTTTTTCGAACAACTCCGGCTAAAACACCTAAAATTTGAGCAGATTTCACATAAATTGGTCGCATTGAACTGTTTGCAGGTTGTAGTCGAATGCGGTCTCGTTCTGGAAACCATTGCTTGAGTGTAGCTTCACCATCCTCTGTTTGCGCGACAACAATATCGCCTGAGTGTGCAGACTGTTTTTTTTGTATAACAACCCAGTCACCATCAGCAATTTGAGCCTCAATCATAGAGTCACCCATCACTTTGAGAACAAAGTGACTATCTCTATTGAACAAGTTTTCAAAATCCACGCGATCAGACTGTTCTTCGGCAGGTCGGAGTGTGCCTGCGGCAACCCATCCTGCCATTGGTAGGCCACGCAGATGAGCAGGTTCACTCACAAGCTCTATCGCCCGAGACATATTTTTACCACGATTAATCATTCCTTTGCGTTCGAGCGCCTTCAGATGGCAAACCACACCATTCGGTGATTTTATTTTGAAGGCATGACCTATTTCTCGAACGGTAGGACCGTACCCTCGGCTATAAATTTTTTCACGGATGAATTCATATATCTCTAACTGACGCTTTGTAGGAGCGGCGTCAGCATCAAAACTGATGCCTAAGTCTGATCCCTTTGTAGCATTCAGATAATCCGATGTGTTGGAAGATGACTTTTCGTGGCGTGAATTTGACGTCGACTTACGCGAGTTTTTTTTCACAACAGAAGACTTTTTTCTGGTAGAGGCGCTGGGCATGATGGAAATCACACCTCCTTGCATTGGGAAAGCAGATGAAAAAACAAATAGGTGTACGACAGTATCTTACTATACGTTCGTCCATTTACCAATAAGAGGTTCATTTTTTCTTGCTTCACACGATACATTGAGGGGAGCGAGAGAGGCTTCGGAGAGGAAAATTTTATGAAAAAGCAGTTTTTTTTGTCATTTTTGTCATTTTTATTTTTTTGTTCGCTTGGTTTGGGATGCGTCTTTGCTGACGAAGATACACGGACATCTCAGAAGATTGCCCACATTTCAATAACTGGCTCCATTCAAGAAGGGGTTGGTCAGTCTGGAATGTTTGCAGATGTTTCACCAAGGCTGCACAGGATCGTAGACCGAATTGAACAGACAGCGACGGACCCAGAGATACGTGCCGTACTTTTATCGATCACCAAGACAGATATTGGTCGTGGACGGATGTTGGAAATCATGGCGGCGATTGAGCGGGTTCAAGCATCAGGTAAGCCAGTTGTGGCTCACTTTGTGAGCGGTGGCCCCGTGCTCTATACCCTCGCTACTTCCTGTGACAGTATTTCGATGCCCCCTGCATCCTCTCTTGAAATTACAGGGGTACGGGTCGAAGTGACTTTTTATAAAGCAATGCTTGATGCGGTAGGAGTTGACGCTGAAATCCTACAAGTGGGTGAATTCAAGGGGGCTGGTGAACCGATGACAAGAAATAGCATGAGTCCTCAACTTCGCAAACAGTATGAGGAATTTGTTGGAGATCTCTATGATCAATTTATTGAACAGATAGCACATGCGAGAAATTTAGATCAAAAAGCTGTACGGAAATTGGTTGACGAGGGAGTGTTTTCTCCTGAGGTAGCACAACAAGTGGGCTTAGTTGATGCCATTGCTTATGAGGATGAAGCGATTAGTGGCCTTGCAGCACAGGCAGGAATAGCTCAGCCGATTATTCTGCGTGATTACGCTGCTCGTGAAGTGGACAATGATTTTTCGGGTCTTGGGGGCATGGTGAAATTACTCGAGATGTTTTCAGGGAGCACAGAGAAGAGCTCAAAGAGTAGTCGCAAACAAATTGCCATTGTGTACGTCAACGGAGAGATTCAGGAGGGGCAAGCTTCTGGAGGATTCTTGACCGGTACAACCGGTGGGAGTGGAGCGATTATCAATGCTATTCGCGAGGCTGATTCCAACAAAAATGTTGCTGCAATCGTCTTGAGAATAAACTCTCCTGGAGGGTCAGCACTTGCAAGTGACTTGATATGGAGAGAGGTAGAGCGCGTTGAAAAGCCTGTCGTGGCAAGTCTGTCGGACACAGCTGCCAGTGGTGGCTACTATGTGGCAGTCGCAGCGGACAGGATTGTCGCCGCTCCCGGTACACTCACGGGCTCCATCGGAGTTGTGGGAGGGAAAATTGCCATTGGCAGAGCTCTTGGAAAAGTTGGTGTGCACACTGATGTTGTGAGTAAGGGACGGAATGCAGGTTGGCTTTCAATGCAGACCCCTTTTTCAAAGCATGAAAAAGAGGTGTTTCTTAAGTCAATGAAGCAGATCTATAAGCTTTTCACATCGAAAGTAGCCGATGGTCGTCGATTGGATAAAGAAAGGGTCGCAACACTTGCTGAAGGCAGGATTTTTACAGGAAGAATGGCAAAGGAAGCTGGGTTAGTTGATAGTCTTGGAACACTCGATGATGCGATTGAAGAGGCACTGAAGTTGGCCAATCTTGAACGGGGGGAGCGATTTGATCGCCTTCTTATGCCTAAATCACAGGGCCTTTTCGATGATTTATTTGGTCAACGCCCATCAAATGAATCTGCTCCGCTTGCTACTAAGTCATTACGAGCAATCATGGAGCGTTTTCCTGCTGCAGAGCACGTTATGCGATGGATAGATTCATTATCGTTGCTATCTTCAGGAGAGCCTTTGATGATGCTTCCCGCAGAAGTTTCTATTCATTGAGAAAAGGTGTTGTTTATGAAGTGGATTCAGCGTGAGGTGAAACTTCGGCCACGACGTCGTGGGTTTCATCTGATCACTTCAGAAATTATGGCCTCACTGGAGTGTCTTGATGACATCAGAGTAGGCCTTCTAAATCTTTTTATCTGCCACACCTCGGCGAGTCTATCGTTAAATGAGAATGCTGATCCTGATGTACCGAAAGACCTCGAAATGGCTTTTAATGAAGTCGTGCCAGAAACGCTTCCTTACATACATACCAGTGAAGGTCCAGATGACATGCCAGCTCACGTCAAGGCATCAATGCTGGGAAGTGCAATTACCATTCCTATAAGGGAAGGTCGGTTATGCCTCGGAACGTGGCAGGGGATCTATCTCTGTGAGCATAGAGATCACGGCGGCGTTCGAAAGATTATTGTGACGATTCACGGTGAATGATCACAACGTCAAGGATTTCTTGCATCACCAAGCAAAGTGAGCAAAAGCTTTATTTGCGTCGGCCATACGGTGGACATTTTCTCGTTTTGTAACTGCTGCACCTTCTCGCTTGTAGGCAGCAATAATTTCCTCCGCTAGCTTTTCGTGCGTAGCACGTCCTTTTTTGTCACGGACGGCTTGAAGAATCCATCGAATGGCAAGTGATTGTTGGCGTGTTCGATTGACTTGCATGGGGACCTGGTATGCCGCACCCCCCACTCTTTTCGAACGAACCTCGACAGCTGGTTTTACATTCTCAACAGCCCTTGAAAAAATTTCAATTGGTTCATCATCACTGATTTTTTGACCAACGATATCAAGTGCCCGATAAAAAACGCCTTGTGCAATACTTTTCTTGCCATCAAGCATGAGGCAATTAATGAACTTGCTTGCAAGTAAGGAACCAAACTTTGGGTCTGGACGAAGTTGTTCGCGGCTGGCAGTAATGCTTCCCATATTAAAAAACCTTGTGACTAACCCTTCTTCGCTCCATACAGACTACGGGACTGTTTTCTATCCTGAACACCCAATGTGTCGAGCGCTCCGCGAATAACGTGATAACGAACACCTGGTAAATCTCTTACGCGTCCTCCACGAATAAGCACAATCGAGTGTTCTTGAAGATTGTGGCCTTCACCTGGAATGTAAACAGTCACCTCTTTTTGATTCGAGAGACGAACACGAGCAATCTTTCGCAAAGCAGAGTTTGGTTTTTTTGGCGTCATTGTACGTACTTGCAAGCAAACGCCGCGCTTCTGAGGACACCTATCAAGAACTGGTGACTTTGAGAACTTGCGCTTTGGCTTGCGGCGACTGCGTACGAGCTGACTGATCGTTGGCATAGAGCGATACGAATTTTAAAGGGATGAATGAGTTACTTTTCGAACGCTACAGGCTATCCGAAAACCGGTCTTGGAAAAAGCGTGCCTCATGAATTGGCTGGCTCAAGGCCACAAGGATGCAAAAACTCTCCTCTTCCACCGGTCAAAAGGTCACCATGCCACTGCTGCCATGGCTGCTTGAGGCATGCTTTGAGGGCCTCGATGCTCCGAAAACCAGAATTTTGAAGGCTTTGAGCAAGGGCATGCAAGAATGTGGGCTCCCAGCGAACACCACGACGAAACAGGGGTGAGATTTCGTCTGGCACGGATAATGAAATCAATGAACCGCGACGCATTCCCAACGCAGCGTGTGATCCAGTTTTTCCAACAACAATGACGGTGCCTGCTCGAAGTTCAAAGGCAGCGGCTACACCACATTGCCCACCGATAGCAAGTAAACCACGTCTCATACGTGCTCCTGCAAGATGGCCAGCATTTCCTTCGATGGTGATTCTTCCACCACAAACGCCGTATTCACTTCCTGGTAATGCAGCAGCGGCATTGTCACCAGCATTGCCTTCTACATGGATCATGCCACCCCTGAGTTCTGCTGCTAACCAATCGCCGGCATTACCAGTGATTGTGATCTGACCTCCAGTCATGCCCTGGCCTGCATGACGGCCAATTGACCCGTAGACAATCATTGTTCCCGAACCCATTTCCGTGCCCAACCAGTGAACACGGGAAAAGTCACCATGGCATTCGATGCAATGATCATTAGTCGTTCCTTGCACAACACAGGTATCACCCAGTAGACATGGAACACCATCGGCAGAAATCTTGAGATGGGATATTTCCAGAAGAGAAAGACCAAAGACACGCTCTGGAATTATTCCCTTAAAATCGATTGATAGCGGTGAACTTCCGCTATATGAAGCGTCGTATTTCGTTCGATCGAGGATGAGTGGCATTGAAGGGCACGCCTACATCATTTTTCTACAGTACTGAGCTCATTGCTCAATTGCGCAAAGTGTTTCCCAAGAGAATCAATGATCGTCGCACGATAATAAAAGGATACCACGAAAGAGGAAACGGATTTGTAAATCGTTTGTTTTCTGACGTGTCGAAAGATTTCTTCAGTGAGGGTTGTGCCTGATTAGAATGAAATAAAGTATTGCGTGTGTTTCTTCTGGGCATTGAGCAAGCGGATTTCCTTGTAGCTTGAAATCCGCCCCGTGTGAATCAGCCATACTCGGTTGTATGAGTGTATCGTGAGGCCTGTATTGCGTGAAAGCCCTTAACTCGGCAGGTTGCGACCCACCGACTCCTTGTTGCGAACAGGTGTTCTGTACGCAGTAGATGAGGGGGGGTGGTCCAGAAGATTAGCTCTTATTTTTCGCACTCATGTGAAACTTTTGGGGTCGAATGGGTCGTGGCGTTTGGCTGTGTAGCAAAAAATACGAAAAAACTGAAAAGGTGCTTGTTGGGAGTGGGCATGGCCGCTTTGACCTGTATACTGGGTCCCTCCTCGTGTGGGGTCGTCTCTGCATCTCGGATCTGTCGGAGCATATATGCGTTTCACTCTTCTTGATCGAATTGTTGCTGTTGAGCCTGGAAAGAGTATTACAGCAACAAAGTCATTGTCATTGTCTGAAGAGTATCTAGCCGATCACTTTCCATGTTTTCCTGTGATGCCAGGGGTCCTCATGCTTGAAGCAATGACTCAGGCGGCTGCTTGGACAATCCGTCTTGGTGAAGACTTTGCGCACAGTATTGTTGTTTTGCGTCAGGCAAAAAATGTGAAATATGGAGACTTTGTAGAGCCCGGAAGAGTTCTTACAGTGACTGCAGAAGTGCTTTCACAAGATGAGACAACGACAAAAGTGAAGGCGAGTGGCACTGTTGGTGACAGATCGAGTCTTACTGCTCGATTAGTTCTTGAACGATACAACATGGCCGATCGTCGTCCATACGGTGACGCGATTGATGCTCGTGTTCGATCAGAGATGAGGAAGCTTTGGGGTATTCTCAACCCATCCGTTCGGAGTGACGCTCCCCCTCGTCGAGTCGTTTATGGTGGACCGACTGCAGGTTTCCCAGAGGCCACGCCTCCCTCGGATGTACCAAGTCTGGTTCGATAATAACGACAAAAAGGACGGTTCTGAGGCAGGTTTTCCCGGTTATACGGCTTGCGTACAGCGGCTCTGAGTAGTTTCGGGTTCCCTTCTCGGCGGGTCGACAGTACAAACGGTGTCTAACGTTTGGATTTTTTGCCCTCTCTTACAATATAAGGTGCCTGTCGATGCCATCGCGTGATGAAATCTTTGAGAAAGTTCGAGCTGCTCTCGTTGATGCTTTAGGTGTAGATGATGATGAAGTTACACCTGAAGCCACAATGGTAGGCGATCTTGGTGCTGAGTCGATCGACTTTCTTGATATTGTCTTTCGCCTTGAAAAATCCTTTGGAATCAAGATTCCTAGAGGTGAGTTATTTCCTGAGGATGTCCTGTCAAGCACGGAATATGTGGCCGATGGAAAATTGAACGCCGCGGGAATAGCTGCACTCAAAGAACGAATGCCATTTGCGGATCTTTCAAAGTTTGAGGCGGATCCGAGTGTTCAAAACTTTGCCAACACACTTACCGTTGAAGACATGGTGCGGTACGTTCAGAGTAAGGTAGGAGGCTAATCGGCCACCGAAATATCTGACATGCGTTGGTTCTGGATCGATCGTTTTGAAGAGTTTGTGCGAGGCAAACATGCCACGGCCGTGAAAAATGTGTCGTTGGCTGAGGAGCATATGCATGACCACTTCCCGGGTGTGGCATTAATGCCAAACTCGCTAATTGTGGAAGGCATGGCACAAGCGGCAGGTCTTCTGGTCGCAGAAGCGATTGATTACAATCGACGAGTCGTTTTGGCAAAAGTTTCTAAGGCAGAATTCAACTTCGATGCTGTCCCTGGAGACATGATCAAGTTTCATGCAGAGATTATTGACTTGAAGCCAACAGGCTCTTTCACTCGTGTGAAGACAACGATTGGTAGTGAGGTTCAAGGGCAGGCCGAAATCTTTTTTGCTCATTTAGAGCCCGGAGAAGGCGTTCCCAAATTATTTGAGCCCGAAGAGTTGCTTCGCTGGTTAGATCAAATGCATATTTATGATGTTGGTCGCGATGAGGCTGGGCAGCCGCTACCTCGCCCAGACTGGTAGGTTTTGGTCTGGTAAGTAGCTCCTAGAAAGGAAGATTTTCTGATGGGTGCCGGGCGGCGGAGAGTCGTAATCACTGGGATGGGGTGCGTGACTCCGTTAGGAGTCAAAGTTGACCAACTGTGGGAAAATCTCAAGGCATCAAAGTCGGCTGTTGGTCTCACAACAGTTTTTGATGCATCTAAGTTTCCCACGAAGATTTCTGCTGAGGTTCGGGATTGGTGTGTCACTGACGAAGGTGAAGACGCAAAACAATGGGAGTTTTGTGGTCGGCATACGAAGTTCGCTGCGGGTGCCGCACGACAAGCCATGCGTGATGCTGGTCTTGAAAAAGGTCTTCCTGCAAATCCCACTAAACTGGGTATCTATCTTGGAAGCGGTGAAGGCCAACAGGATTTTGATGCGTTCACCAATATGATGATGGCTGCTATCTCTGGTGATACGCTGGATGTTGCCCAATTTACAAAGCTTGGCCTTGAGACACTTCATCCATTGACTGAGGTTGAGCAGGAGCCCAATATGCCGGCTGCCCACCTCGCTGGCATGTTTGATGCTCAAGGGCCAAACCTTAACTGCCTGACAGCTTGTGCGGCCTCCAGCCAGGCAATCGGTGAGGCGACAGAGTTGGTACGTCGTGGCGACGCTGAAGTTATGCTGTCTGGTGGGACTCACAGTATGATTCATCCATTTGGGGTTACGGGCTTTAATCTGCTAACGGCTCTTTCCACCAGAAACGATGAGCCGACTCGAGCAAGTCGACCATTTGATAATGAGCGAGATGGTTTTGTTCTTGGTGAAGGAGCAGCCATGGTTGTGCTTGAGGAGTTGGAGCACGCCAAAAAACGTGGTGCTCACATTCATGGTGAGATTCTTGGGTACGGTTCAACGGCGGATGCGTATCGAATAACGGATACTCATCCTGAAGGACGAGGGGCGACTTCCTGTATCAGGATGGCTTTAGCAGATGCAGGTCTGGGCATTCATGACATTCATTACATCAATGCTCACGGGACCAGTACAGACGTGAATGACAAGGTAGAGACGCTTGCCATAAAAAACGTCTTCGGTGAACACGCCTATAAAATCCCCGTGTCTAGCACAAAAAGCATGATGGGGCATCTCATTGCCGCTGCAGGAGCAACAGAACTGATTGTGTGTCTTCTAGCTATTCGTGATGGTGTGATGCCCCCAACAATCAACTATGAGAACCCTGACCCAAATTGTGACCTTGACTATGTTCCAAATGAGGCCCGTGAGGAAGTCTGCGAGCGAGCCTTGTCAAATAGTTTTGGTTTCGGCGGTCAAAATATCTCCTTAATTGCAGGTCGCTATCACGCATAGGTTCTCCATAGGGACGCCAGACTCGCGCAGACTGCCTATTTTCTGTTAGTGATGTTTTCTCAATCACTGCGACCCTATTGACCGATACAAGTTGCCAGTTGGTGGTTTCTGTTTAGCCTTTTTGGAACATCCTATGAAATCTTTATTGGGACTACTTTTAGCAATCATCGTCCTATCAACCACGAGTGGCTGTTCAATTATCGATCGGCTGTTTTTGTTGAATACTGACAATCCATATGGACGACATGGGCATCATTACAACGGAGCTTGCGGTGAAGGTGCTTGCGGTCCAGGGGGCTGTGAACATGGAGCGTGCGGTTCTACCGGCTGTGAAGCGTGTGTAAGTGGAACGTGTCGTCAAGATCAGTACGGTGGGCTCGCCAAGCATCGGCTCACTCCAGAAGAGCGAGCAGCCCTTGAGTGCTCTGATTACGGTGCAGTAGCCCCAGCTGGGCCCCCATCGGGAAGTGTTGCATACCCGTATTACACAACACGTGGGCCTAGAGACTTTCTTGCGAAGTGTCCACCATCCATCGGGCCATAACGCCTCGGCATGACGGGGGGCCGGGTTGCCGATAGGCTAATAAGTCTGTTCGGCAATCCGTTTTTCATTGGCATTAGGTGAGGATACGACATGGCACAATCTTCAGACCCGTCCAATCTTTCTCCTGGAACTAATGCTGCCGGGCGTTTAACTCTCATTGGTTGGTTAGTATGTGGCATTGCTGGAATTGGTTTTGCCTTTGATATCTATGAGCTTCTGATGCTTCCTTTGGTGGCACGGCCGGCACTGCTGGAGCTGGGAGGTTTTCAGCCAGGAAGTCCTGGTTTTCTTAGGTGGGTTGGTATTCTTTTCTATGTCCCGGCACTCTGCGGAGGACTGTTTGGTCTGCTTGGTGGGTATCTCACAGACCGGCTTGGTCGTAGACGGGTTCTTACCTGGAGTATTCTTATTTACGCTTTTGCTGCCTTTGCCGCTGGATTTGCGACTAGTTTACCCATGCTTCTTGTCTGTCGATGTTTTGTTTTTGTAGGCGTATGTGTGGAGTTTGTTGCAGCAGTCGCTTGGCTAGCAGAGCTTTTCCCAGACCCGAAGCAGCGCGAACGTGTTCTTGGTTACACACAGGCATTCTCATCCATTGGTGGATTGATGGTGGCTGTGGCAAACGGGATTGCAATCCAGTACGGATCAGGCTTTCCTGCCATTCAGTTGCCCGCATGGCTTTCGTTTCTGGGTACCATTGAACTAGCCCATCAGCATGAGGCGTGGCGCTATACGCTGATGTCTGGTCTCCTTCCTGCTTTACCGCTGATTCTGATTCGTCCATTCTTGCCGGAATCACCAGTGTGGGCAGCCAAGCGAGTAGCAGGTACTTTAAAACGTCCAAGCATTGCCGCATTATTTGCGCCTGATCTTCGTCGAACGACCATCACGACAGCACTTGGATTTGCATGTACGCTTGGAATTGCGTTTGGTGCCATTCAGCAAATGCCCCAAATGGTACCTGGCTTGGCTGAGGTACAAGAGTCCGCTAAAAAAGCTGGTGAACAAGCGGTTGCGGCTGCTCGTGAGAGTGGAGAGAACGATGAAGAAAAACTCTCATCTCTTGCTCGAGCAGCAGGTGCCCGTATTCGTCAGAAAACTGCTGCAGAGTACACAAAAGTACAAGAACTTGGTGGACTGACCGGACGTTGCCTCATGGCTGTTGTACTCGCGGCAGGGATTGCGTGGGGCTGGAAACTTCGGGTACTTCAGATTCCAGGTCTGATATTGATTCCGGTTGTTTTTTGGTTCTTTACTCGCTGGCCAAATACAACTTTTTTTGAAGTGCCCCTTGAGTGGGCATATCTTGGAAGACTTCCAGTAACGACGATGTCGTTTGGACTGTTTCTCGTAGGGCTTGTAACCGTTGGCCAGCTATCGTTCTGGGGAAATTATTTGCCGCACGTATTCCCCGTTCACTTGCGTGGTACTGGTGAGAGTTTCGCTGCGAATATTGGCGGACGGATGCTTGGTACGTCTGCAGCAGCAATCACATCTTTGATTGCTGGGCTCATGCCATACGATTCATCACCCCTGAAGTTTTCTGCAGCAGCAGCCATTGTGGGCACGACTATCTGTATCGTTGGGCTCATTGTCGGTTTTCTTTTACCTGAGCCAAGTGGTGAGCTTGATGGCTAGCGATTAATTGCTGCTTTTCAAAACACGTGCTGGAAGAGATAACGATTCTTCAGGTGTTCGGTTATGAATGAACTTAATTTGAGTTGTCTTGTCTGGGGGAAGAGCGAGGGGCAAGGGGAGCTTCATCGGGAATGGTAGGTACATTCCAAATCGTATAAAGGCCGATGATGACAGCCGCTAGAGCAATCCACTTCAGCCACCATGGCATAGTTCCAAGAACAAGGCTGAGTGCAATAACAACTGCTACGAGTGCAAAGGCTCTGTTCTTTGTTGTTCTTCGTACACCTCGATAGTGTTGCCAGTCATCAAGTGTTGGACCAAAGGTTTTTGAACGATGTAGCCAGGCATGCATGCGCGGTGACCCACGGTAAAAGCACCAACTTGCTAGCAGAAGAAAGGGCGTGGTTGGGAGTAATGGAAGGAGTGACCCAAGTACCGCCAGAGCCACGCACAGCCATCCACCAGCCACATATAAGAAGCTTTTGATAGGATCGGTTGTTGGTTTGAAATCCATGATTGAATCCGTTTGGAAGCCCCTGAATGGTAGCACGCCGCCGTTTTGATGGGGGGTATTTGTGAAGAAATCAAGGAATTCCTATGATTTTGCTCCGCGTAACACATATTCCGCTCTTGCCTGAGGAGATTCTTCGATGCCATTGGTTCCTATGCGAATTTTGCTTGATCATGCTGCTGAACATGGTTATGGCCTAGCTGCGTTCAACGTCAACAACATGGAACAGATTCAGGCAATCATGGAGGCTGCAAAGGAAACAGATTCGCCAGTAATTGTTCAGGCATCACGTGGTGCCCGCGCATACAGTCAAGACAACTATCTACGGCATCTTATGTTGGCTGCTTCGGAACTGTACCCAATGATCCCAATTGCCATGCATCAAGATCACGGGAATTCGCCGGCCACATGTCAGAGCGCAATTGATCATGGATTCACAAGTGTGATGATGGACGGTTCTCTAAAGGAAGATGGCAAGACGCCTGCTGATTTTGACTACAACGTTCAAGTGACAAAGGACGTTGTGGATCTTGCTCATCGTCAGGGTGTCTCTGTTGAAGGAGAACTTGGTTGTCTTGGTTCACTTGAAACCGGTGAAGGTGAAGCGGAGGACGGGCATGGAGCGAGTGGTAAACTCTCTCAGGATCAACTGCTCACAGATCCTGATGAAGCACAACGATTCGTTGCAGAAACAGGAGTGGATGCACTTGCTGTAGCCATTGGAACAAGTCATGGTGCGTATAAGTTCACTCGCAAGCCAGATGGAGATGTGTTGGCGATGAAGCGGATTGAAGAGATTCATGCCAAACTCCCAAACTGTCACCTTGTGATGCATGGTTCGTCAAGTGTTCCACAAGACTTACAAGACATCATCAATCGATATGGTGGCAAGATGCCACAAACGTGGGGTGTTCCAGTGGAAGAAATACAAAAAGGCATCAAGTACGGTGTTCGTAAAATTAATGTCGATACCGATTGTCGCATGGCAATTACGGGTGCTATCAGGAAGGTGCTTTCTGAGACGCCGGAAAAATTTGATCCGCGTGATTATTTGAAGCCTGCCCGTGAGGCCATGAAAAAAGTGTGTGCGGAGCGAATGGTACAATTTGGTCAGGCTGGTAACGCTGGAAAGGTGAAATGCATTTCACTAGCAGATATGGCTAAGCGGTATAGTGGCTGACCTTGAAGCATCGGCGTGATGATCTCTGAAGGGCGTTTCAGGATTGTATGGTTCATTTTTTGGAGTCGCCCGCGTCCATAATTACGGCTCAAAAGTCACGTTGCGGTGTTTTCCTAGTCGTCCTATAGTCCCTGCTCCATGGACGAAAAAAAATACGTTGCTGATCCGACTTTTCCGGGCATCATTGCGCGCGGAAAAGCAGTGCTTGAGTCAGAGGGAGACGCGATCCTCGGGCTTGCGAACCAACTTGACGGTGCATTTGAGAGAGCCGTAGATACGGTGCTGACATGCAGCGGAAATCTTATTGTAACAGGTATGGGAAAAGCTGGCCTTATCGCGAGAAAGATCTCAGCAACTCTTGCTTCAACGGGTACTCCTAGTCATTTTCTTCATCCGGCAGAGGCAATGCATGGGGACTTAGGGGTCATTCGTGGCGATGATGTCGTACTCGCTTTTTCCCAGTCTGGTGAGACGGAAGAAATGGTTCGACTTCTTCCTCATCTCACCAATCGAAATGTTCCAATTGTAGCAATTACTGCTCGAGCCAATAGCACTTTGGGACGAAACGCTTCGGTTGTTCTCAAGATAGGAGACGTACAAGAAGCCTGTGAACACCACCTCGCACCAAGCACAAGCACGGCGTTGATGTTAGCCATTGGTGATGCACTGTCACTGGTCGTGAGTAGCCAGCGAAACTTTAAGCCAGAGGATTTTGCAGCGCGGCACCCAGGTGGGAGTCTTGGCCGACAATTAGTGTGTGTTGAGGAAACCATGCGTTCCTTGTCGCAGTGTCGAACGGCTTTGCCAGAAGAGTCGGTGAGAACTGTCTTTTCTAGGCCACTGCCGAGACGACGCACGGGTGCTGTTATGGTAATCGATGATCAAGGCATGCTGCAGGGAATTTTTACGGACAGTGACCTTGCTCGGCTCTTTGAACGGCACGATGATGCTGTGATAGATGGTCCGATTCGGGCGGTGATGACTCAGCAGCCAGTTGCAATACATGTTGGATCACGGGTGAGTGATGCAGTAGCCATTCTGAACGAACACCAAATCAGTGAGCTTCCTGTTGTGGATAGTGATGGATGTCCTGTTGGGCTTCTTGATATTGTTGATCTTGTTCGCTTTGAGCCCGCTGAACAGCCTGTCACGACAAACCAAAATTCCCAAACGGCAGCCTAATTCATCACGTACTCCCAACCGTTAGCCGTTGTCTTCTGTATGGGTGAACATGACTATGGTTGAAATTGAAAATAATGTTGAGCACCGTCTTGCAGACGTTCGGTTGCTATTACTTGACTGTGATGGAGTTCTAACAACTGGTGGAGTGACGTGGGCGAATGATACGGTTGAGATGAAGACCTTTCATATTCGTGATGGTCTCGGCATAAAGCTTTGGGGTAGTGCTGGTTACCAAACAGGTATTGTGACAGGACGATCGAGTCACATTGTTGAATTACGCGCTCAGGAAATGTCAGTGTCGATTGTGCGTCAGGGAGTCCAGAATAAAAGGGAAGTTGTCGAGGAGATACTGGCTGATCAAGGGCTGACGTGGAAGCAAACTGCCTTTATTGGTGATGACCTGCCCGACCTTGCCTGTATCCGTCAAAGTGGCGTAGGAGTGGCTGTCGCGGATGCATGTCCAGAGGTGCGAGAGTCAGCCATGATGGTCACATCAGCCGATGGGGGGAAGGGAGCGGTGCGAGAGGTCGTTGAGCGGTTGCTGAAGGCTCAGGGACAGTGGCATGCGATTGTAAGTAGGTATTTGGTGTAAGAGACATGGAAAATCGTCTTGGACGAACTGCAAGGGTGTTCCTCGTTGTGCTTGCGTTGGCGGGTTTATACCGTTTGGCTGTCGTCCCGTGGATCGAGCCCAAGCTTGCTGCTGCTGTGAACGTGATAGAACTTACACCGGAACAGGCTGCCGAGATCAGAGCACGTGCTGATCAGCGTCTTGCCGCTCTGGGTGATATTCTTCCGGTTGGATCATGGGAACGAAATGATCCAATCATGTTGGAAAGTCGCCAGCTGAGGCTTCTTTTTCGAGATTATCACACGCTCCCTGATGGGCGTGTGAACCTGATGCCATGCACTCTCGTGGTGCTTCCGGATCGCAATCGAATAGCAAATGGAAAGGATGAAGGTCGAACGATTGTTCTTAGAGCCCCCCAGGGAGCAGTTCTTGAGTTCGATGAACCAATCGATCTACGTCAAGGAAGGCTGGCAAAACTCGTCGGGGGAAGCCTGTGCGGACAAGTAACCATTCGAGGTACGCCGTCCGTACAAGGTGCAGAAGATGATATTGAAATTGTGACTCGTGATATTGAATTATCAGAACTCGAGATTAGAACAAACGAGGAAGTACAGTTTCGTTATGGCCGCTCCACGGGGAGTGGGCAGGCTTTAGTTGCAACTCTTACACCGAGACAAGGAGTCAGCGAACACGGCCCTAACATTGGCGGTGTCGATACAATTCGGATTGACCGAAATGTAAGTATGCGACTGGAGGGTTTTTCTTCGGGCTTTCTGCCTGACAATGCATCGCAGACAAGTGAAAATGAATCTGTTCCAGTATTAGTTAGTTGTGGTGGTGCACTGTGCATGAATGTTTCAGCAAATGTCATCACGCTGGAGGATAAAGTTGAAGTTCTTCGACACCTTTCAGAGGGAGAATTTGATCAACTTAGTTGTGATTTGTTGGCAATCATTCTTGGTAACGATGGAACTGAAAACGGCGATACAAAAGGAACAATCGAACCACGTGAAATCCAGGCACGTGGAACACCCGTTATTGCAAAAAGCACACATGCTGATATCGAGGCACACGGTGATCGACTTGGTTACGAAATCGCAAGCCGACGAATTCTACTCGATGGAGAAACCCCCGTTTCCCTTCTTGCAAAAGGGACGCAGATGGAGGCTTCATCTATTGATTACACTCCCGGTCCACCAGGTACCCCCGGGTCACTGATGGCCGTTGGTCCCGGTTGGCTAAGAATGCAAACCGAACAGGGCGCAGAGTCTCAAGCTCAATGGGAAAAGTGGCTTCGGGTACGACCGGATGACTCTGGTCATGTAGTTTCACTTGCTGGAGACGCTGAGGTCACCATTGAGTCACAGGGGCGCCTTGCAGCTAATGAAATGCATCTCTGGTTGGATGGGACTCCTCAAGAAAATCAATCTCAAGCAACGTCTTTTGCGACCAGTAACCTTTCTGGGATTCAACCATCCCGTATGTTGGCTCGCGGTACTGTCCAAATTGATAATGAACAATTAGTAGTACGTACTGAGCGTATGGAATTATGGTTCAAGCATATTCTTTCCCAAAACGTGTCGAACGAAGAGTTCAATCAAGCAAATGCACGTAATGCCAAACAGCCTACGACGCAAGCCGATCAAAAGCCTTCATCATCTTTTGAAAATACCCTGATAAATGGGCCATCGCGACAAGGTCGTCTTGTTGCAACGGGCTCCTTGGTGAGAGGCATGGTTCTCCTTGATCAACGAGGCAATCAGGTCGAAGAAATGTCGATGGAAGGAGAGGTCCGTCTTGTTGAGGAGAGTACAAGTCCATCACAAGATGGTTTCGCTGGACTGGATATACGTGGGGATCAAGCTGAGATTGTTCGGGCGACAGAATTTGATGCTCGTGCTACCGTTTCAGGCCGACCAGCAACAATCACGGGTCGAGGTGTCGATCTCACCGGACCACTAATTGAGTTTGATCGTGGCAGAAATCGGATGACAGTGGATGGAGCAGGTCAATTGCGATTGCCAATGGCAAGTGGCATGCAAGGGCTTGAATCACTCGCAGTTGCAAACACAGTCAGTTCAACAAAACAACAGCAGCTTCCTTCAGGAAAACTTGATGTTACATGGAAGGGACGTATGGATTTCGATGGATTGACTGCTCGATTTATTGATGAGGTTGTAACCAGTAGTGGTCAGACAGAACTTCATGCGGGATCGCTCGACGTGATTCTCACTCATCCAATCGACTTTCGTGATCCAAGCAAGCAACATGGTCAGCGATCAGAAGTTGCGCGTATTGCCTGTGGGAGTGGTGTACGTATTGACAGTCACACAGTCACAGAAGAAGGAGCAAAATCCGAGGAAAAACTATTTATACGAGATCTCGTGCTTGATCGTGCGACGGGTAACTTTACTGGTACTGGTCCTGGTCGCTTGACAAGTACTCGCTTTGGTCAGAGCCCCACAATGAATGTTCAGGCAACCAGTACAACATCTGCCCCAAAAGCATTTCCTCGTTCAGATCAACTAACCTATCTCGGAGTTGACTTTCAGCAGGGACTTCGTGGAAATATCAATCAGAGGGTCATGGAGTTTCATCAACGAGTTGAAGCGATTTGGGGACCAGTGCCCCAGTGGGGAGAAACCCTTGAATTTCATGCTGCAGCGGGGCTGTCTCCAGGTGCAGTTGGAATCACAAGTGATGTGTTGAGTGTTGGACAGTCGCCAGTACGTCCAGGTCATCAAGGTACAACGCTTGAGTTATCTGCTGGTGGTAATGTGTTGGTAGAGGGAGATACATTCACGGCTCGAAGTACTCGGCTATCATGGAGTGAAGAGAAGGATCTACTTGTTTTTGAAGGTGATGGCAGAAGTGATGCACAATTGTTTCGTCAGGAACGCATTGGAGGGCCAACATCGTCAGCTTCTGCTGGAAAAATTATGTATTGGCGGGCACTCAATCGTGTGGATGTGAAGGATGCTCGCTTTCTGGACTTTGATCAAATGAGTGGAGCACGGACAGGATCGTCAGCCCCTAACTTCGGCTTGCCACCTCCTCAGCAGGTTCCTCCACGACCTCCAGGGACATGAAATTGGTTGCCGTATGTGGTTCATGTCAACGATGGGTGTGTCATGAGTGATTAGCAGAACGAGATTCAGTAAGGAGAGCACGATTAATGAAATCAATTGATTCACAAAAAATAAACTTCTGGAAATCATTATCCATTTCGTGATCAGTTGATTCGAGCACAGCAGTGTGGGGTATTCCAAGTGCGAGTAGTTTACTGTGCAGTCTCTCTGCCCCATCTCTCCAATAAAAATCATTCCTTGGGCATGCAAAAAACTGATGGCGTGGCCAATTGAGTGGGTGAATGTGGAGAATCGCAGTATCTTGTCTTGCCTTTTCTACGTCACCATAGAGTTCCCAAAGAGATTCGTATTGTTCTCCATGACCTCGTTTGTCGGCATCTCGCATTGCAGTGTGAAAGTCGATTGCTGGTGATAATGCAGCAGTAATAGGAAAAACACTCGGGTGACGATATGAAATGCGAAGTGCACCCTGTCCTCCCATGCCAACTCCTATAATGGCAATGCTCGGAGAACTGATGTCGAAGCGAGAACCCATCTCATCCGTGACTGGACCAAGAATGTATTGCTCAGGGGACATCTTTGTGTCAAATGATGGCATGATGTGATGCAGCCACCATGAGTGTCCAGATTGTGGGGCAATGACAGGAATTGATGTACGTTCAATAATATCACGAAGGTAAGGATGGTCGCGAAGTTGTTTCCCATCGTTATCATGTAAAAAGATTATGCCTTTTTGAACAGATGGTTCTGGGGGATTAAAGACTTCGCAGTTGTGTCCTCCAACATCAATGATTTTCCAATGAGAATGTCGTGATTCAAGGTCTTGCATTGTCAGAACACCTGCTATGCTGATGAGTACTGGAGTCTCAATCTATCATGCGCACGATTCTTTCTACAGAACAACTCGATGCTGGAATTACCCGGCTTGCCGATACAGTTCGTGACAATTTAGGGCAAGCCCCATTGATGGTTGTAGGAGTGCTGACAGGAGCACTTGTTGTGATGTCTGACCTTATTCGTCAGCTTGAAGGACCGATGAATATTGGAATGGTATGGGCAAGCAGTTATCGTGGTGTCGCACTGAAGCCAGGAAGACTGGATTTACGTTTTGAACTGTTGCCGGACATTCAGGGGAAAGAAGTTCTTCTGGTCGATGATATTTTTGACTCTGGCCGAACGTTAGACGCGCTTGTTGATGAATTGCGAGCTAGAGGAGCAGTTCGTGTGCAGTCTCTGGTTCTCCTGAGAAAAACAGGTAAGTCTGAGGTTGCGATGCAACCTGACTACGTTGGGTTTGAGATTCCAGATGAATTTGTTGTTGGATATGGACTGGACTACAACGGACATTATCGAAACTTGCCGTATGTTGCGGCACTCGAAAAAAATGATATTGAAGCAATGAGCAGGACCACACTCAATGCGGAAGTTGACTAATACGTCAATTCTTATCGTTGCCCGAGGGGGTGATCCTATCGGGATTGGACGGGAAGTCGAATTTGCAGCGATGCAAAACCGTCTCCTTGGGATACGAGTGCACGTTTGTTTTTTATCTGCATATGGATCACTTTCAGGCCGACTCTCGCAACAGGGAGTTAATGTGCAAATATTAGGAAAACGCCATGATCCTGACATGGCAGTCATCGGGCGACTTGCGAAGGTTGTTTTTTCTCTGAAGCCTACAGTCGTAATTACTTTCGGGCAGGTTCAGGCCACGTTGTCGGCCTTGGCTATCATGCTGCAGCCACCAGGGCGTTTGCCTCCAAAATTAGTGTGTCGAATTGCAACAACGTGCATGGGTCTTCGAGCATGGGCATTAAGAAGGGCACATAAGGTACTTGTATCATCAAGCCAGGTATTCAGTGCCTGCAAAAAGATGGGTATTTCCACACAGCGGTTATGCGTTGTTAACCCTCTGGCTCACGCAGCTTCTTCCGAGGGGCTCACTCGCGAGGACATTGCGAATCAACTGAAACTCGACAAACACAAGTTGTGGACGCTTTGCGCGGCACCACTTAATGCTCGCTCTCATCTGAGCAGACTCTTATGGGCTATTGATCAACTGGGTATTGTCCGTAATGACGTTGAACACGTATTAGTTGGCAGCGGTCCTCAATTGCGTCAACTTGTTCGACGAGCTCAGATTCAGCAACTTGAGGGGAGGTTGCGTATTATTCCGTCCTGCGACTGTCTGCCGGACCTGTTAAGGGAGACGCAACTTGTGTGGCAATCAGGTGAAGTTGCACTTGGTGGAGCTCTTTTTGATGCTATGTCGTTAGGCAAGCCAACCGTTGCGATTGAGAGTGATGCTGCAGAACAAGCTATTGTAAGTGGTCAAAGTGGTTGGATTGTACCTCTAGAGCCAGCAAGTGAATTTGCAAGATGTGCACTGTCAGTGCTTGAAGACCAAAAAATAATTTCCAAGTTTCGTAATAATGCTTTGGAGAGAGCTGAACAGCGCTTTTCTGCAGGGCAGTTTTTATCTCACCTACAAACTGTGATGGATGAGGTAGTGGAAAACGAAGAATCGGTTCAAGCAGTTGAAGCAACCAAAGAAAAGGCCAATCCCTAGGAAACGTCGTCAACGAAAGTAATCATTGAGTTTTTGGTATGAAGCAAATAATTATTAGTGGAATAAATATTTTTTTTCTTGTTTTGTCTGCAGGCAACATACTTGCCACACAGCCTGAGCGTCCCAACATAATTTTTATTATGGCAGATGACCTCGGGTGGGCAGATCCTGGATTCAATGGCGGGGATGCATCACTTACCCCAAATATTGATCAACTCGCAAAAGAGGGAACAAGGCTTACGCAGTTTTGTATGACTCCAGTGTGTGCAACAACGCGTGCAGCGTTTCTTACCGGGCGTTACCCATTTCGGACATGGATGGATTGGCGAAGTGAAGATTTTGGAAAGCCAGATTATTTGTCTCTTCAAAATATTCCGCTTGCCCACCTCCCAGATGGAACACCAACACGACGTATTCATGGACTTAATCCTCAGGAGCGGACGCTTGCTGCTGCCCTGAAGGAGGCAGGATATCACACAGCTATCCTAGGGAAATGGCATCTTGGAGAATGGTTGCCTGAGCATCTCCCAATGGCTCATGGCTTTGATCACCAATACGGTCATTACGGATGGGGTATTGACTATAATACCTATACAATCCCTCACAATGCTCCAGCAGTGTTTTGTGTCTATGATTGGCACCGCAATCAACAGCCATTGATTGAGCAGGGGTATGCAACAGATCTCATTGCGAATGAGGAAGTGCGTCTTCTACAAACCGCAGCACGAGAAAAACCATTCTTTCATTACGTTGCTTTCAATGCCATTCACGGACCGTTAGAGGAAATTCCTCGTCACATGGACCATTGTGATAAACGGCAGGCTGCAATAAAATGCCTTGATGAAGCTGTAGGAAGAATCGTTGCTGCAGTCGAGCAGAATGGGTTTTCGAAAAATACAGTATTGATTTTTACGAATGATAATGGTGGGCTCACGGAGGCAGTTAACAGACCGTGGCGCGGCACAAAGAATACAACATATGAGGGTGGTGTTCGGGTGCCATTTATTGTTCATTGGCCAGGTCACATTGCCGCTGGAGGCACCAATGATGCACTCATGCATGTGACGGATCTTTTTCCCACGTTTGTGACATTGGCTGGGGCATCCTTGGAGCAGGAATTACCACTCGATGGTTTTGACATGACGGCAGTGCTTTTTGAAGGTCAGCCAAGTCCTCGAAAAGAGATTTTGCTTGAAGCAACAGGGAGTGTGAGATTGCCCACCCTACGATCTGGTTCATATAAACTTGTCGGGAAAGAATTGTATGATTTATCCGTCGACCCATATGAACAAACCGATATTGCAAAAAGCCATCCTGATATTGTTGAGTCGCTTCGAGCTCGCATCTTAGAGCTATCTGTAGAACGTCCACCGCTTGGGGAACTCAATGTTCTCATGGAGCCGGCCCTTCCGTATGTGTATGGGCGCGAAGAAAATAAACGAGTTTCAGGCTGGATAAAAGATCATGTGAATAGAATTCGAAGAACACAGCCTCAGTCGTATCCCCCTGGCAAAACACCATGGCCTTCCGCACCGAAGGATGGCAAGATTACATATTCAGGGGACGGTCGTTGAGAATGCATTCAGGCTGAATGAAGTCCCGGAAGAGTGCCAGTAGCGGTTGCAAAGGTGTCATGCTGCAGTCCTGTCTGTTGCAAAATGGATACAAACAGGTTTGGCAACGGATGATTTTTCTTTTGGCTAAATGCAATATGAGAGCCATGCTTGAAGCCACCACCGGCAATCAATACTGGCATATTGAGGTTATTATGACTGGAAGCATTCCCGAGATTGCTGGTAAGCAAAACAGAGGTGTGATCGAGGACAGATCCCTCTTTATCTGATGCTCCACCACCCTCGTCAGCATGGAGCAAATCCCGAAGAAAATCGCCCCAGGCAGTAATAATCGCACTTTCAATAATCGTTAGCTGGCCCATTTTTTCTTTATTGAGACCATGGTGTGATAATGAGTGATATCCTTCATCAACGCCGTTGATCGGAAGGACTCCGTTGCCACTTCCCAGATGGAGTGTAATAAAACGGGATGAATCCGTTATCAAAGCTAGTCGTACCATATCACTCATTAAGCGTTGTCGACTCACAAAATCATTGGGATCACCAATATCAACAGGCCTTTTTGCATCAATGGTAGGCTTTGGCTGATGTGCCCAAGCTTCATTTTTCGCAAGACGCTTTTCAAGATCACGAACACTTGTGAGATATGCATCAAGTCGGCGTTTATCACCCGGACCAAGTTGTCTTTCAAGAGCACGTGTGTCCTCAGCGATCAGATCCATAATGCTTCTTCCCTCTTTCGCTCGCTGTACCTGTTTTGCACGATCACTCGGGGAGTCGGCTGTAAAGAGTTTGGTAAAGAGACGTGAAGGTGATTCTTCAGCCGGAATCATTGAACCAGTTTCTGTATACGATGGACTTGTAGAGCCAGAAAGGCTAAGTACAAGAGATGGGTATCGTGTTTCATTGCCAAGGTGTTGGGCCAGCAACTGATCCACTGAAATCGAATTTCGACTTTGTGCAGATCCAGACATAGGAGCGGCAGTCAGGAGACTTGCTTCAGCACGATGACCACCTGAAACGCCCGGGTGTGAAGTACCTGAAATGACTGTAAATTTTTGCCGAATATCTTGAAGATTTGTGAGGTAGGCAGACGGTTTGTAGTCACGGCCCGAGTTTGTTGGGTTGAGGTTTTTCGAAAGTAATCCGAGGCCCAAGGACATTGCAACAAACCGCCGAGGAGGCTTGATGTTTGCAGATTCTCCAAACGCAGATTGCATTGCAGAAAGCCATGGCACAGCCATGGCTACACCAACACCTCGTATAAATGTTCGACGTTCAAAAGCTTTTTGAAAATCAAAGTGAATATGTTGAGCCATGGTAATACTGCCTCTGCAATAGGATGCTGACTATTTATGGAGAAAAATAGGATGGGTCACAACGGCATAAAGAATAGAACGCATTCCATAATCATTATCTGCTACTTTTTTTACAATTTCTTCAATGGCTTTTTTATCTGCAAATGAGAGACGAGCACCTGTCCCGTAGACAAGTAAATGTCCAGCAAAACCTCGAGTCAGTTGTGCTTGATTGCGCGCAATAATCTGCTTGAATTCATCGATATCCTTAAAGGCATGGCCGTTTTCCAGAGTATCAGCGGCATCGATGAGTCGTGGTTCTTTGTTGGACGACGTATTCCTCAAGCGATAGTGTGTTCTCCATTGGCCGGCGGGATCAAAGTTCTCCAGTGCGAATCCGAATGGGTCCATGCGTTGATGACATGATGCGCAGGCTGGATCGCTGCGATGTTTTGAAATCTGCTGACGGATGGATGTTGCATTACGAATATCGGGTTCAATGGCAGGAACCCCAGAGGGTGGCGGTGGAATTTCCATGCCGAATATTCTTTCAGCTACCCATGCACCACGTATGATCGGTGATGTAGAACTGCCATTTGCTGTGACCTTCAGAATAGCGCCCTGTGTAAGGATCCCGCCACGTCGTGAATCAGATGACAGGTCGACACGTTGTATTGTGCTGCCAGTGATATCAGGTATGCGATAATACTTGGCGAGACGACTATTGAGAAAGGTCATATTCGACAGAACAAGCTCTGAGATTGGGTGGTCATCTCGTAGCAACTCTTCAAGAAAAGCATGTGTTTCATCAAGCATGGAATGCTTTACCACATTGTCGAATTTGCTGAAATATTTTCGGTCCGGCTCAGTAAAGTCAATTTGATCGAGATCTAGCCATTCTGCCGAAAAGTCTTCTATAAAGAGACGAAGGCCATTTCCGTGAAGGAGTCGGTCAACGGTTGATTGTATTGTTTTTGGATTCCCTAATTGACCGCGAGATGCTAAATCAAAAAGTGTTTTGTCTGGGGGGCTTCCAGTCAAAAAATAAGACAAGCGTGTGGCAACTTCGTAGTCGTCAAGTTCACCAGGTGATTCATTGAAGAAGAAAAAACGAGGAGAACAGAGAACACTTCGGTAGGCAGTTTGAAGTGCAGAAAGAAAATCTTTTTCCTGTTCCCACTGATCGCTGGCTAATGTGATGATTGGCTGAATGACAGAATCATCTACAGGGTGTCGGAAAGCTTTATGAGTGAAAGAATAGATTAGTTCAGTTAGGGCATCCAAAGGGTGCGATGGATCGGGTCTTAGGGAATCGCTCTCTTTATCATTTTTCCAAATGAGGTTGCCACAGAGTTGTTTGCGTATGGCATCATCGTCAGGACCACGATGGATTCTTTCCATTGTGAGTTTTTCAATGGCAATACCTGGTACCTGTTGAGGCTCACCTTCTCCAGTGCCTACTTGGCCCCCACTGAAACGAGCTTTTTTGAGAGTGATGTCTCCAGGTCGAATCTCAAGCATATGTCCTTTTGGAAGCCATGCCTCAAATTCGATTGTCTGAGAATCCTCAGCAGCTTCAAAGGATGTGACAAATTGAAGCAAGGGAGCACTTGAAATACAGTAACCTGATCGGACCGTGCTCCAGACACCACCTGTCGCTGGGGGGTTGATTGCGTTTACAGTAAGATGAAACCGATACCAGCCATCTTCCGGAGCGATTGTCGCTGGCAGTCTGCCATAGAATGTGATGCCGGCGGACCACACGACCGCCTTGCCATGTCGTATTTCAGGTTCACGGCACCGTCTTGCGGGATTTCTGCGTGCTATATCTTTCGCGTTCCAAGCATGAAAATAGTTGTCAGTGGGCATGCTGGCTCTGTCAAAGGCTTCATCAAGGGCATTGTCTACCACTGCGAGATGGCTGTTGAGACGGTGGTGGGATAGCGTCTGTCGCTCAGCATCGGTTGTGTAAGCAGTTGGTCTTCCTTCAATCGGGATCAGATTGGCTAAAGGGATATCTATCCCAAGTAAGGCATGAAGAGACCGTTCTAATTCACGCGGTGAGAGTTGTCGTCCTTGGACGCGGCCCTCTCGCATATCGTGAGCGTGGATCGATTTACAAAGCCACGAGCTTGCTTGTTTGAGAAACATATGCCGTTCATTTTTTTCAATCGCGGCAGAACCTTTGGGTGGCATTTCACTATTCTCAACACGTTCAATGATTCGTGCCCATCGGTGGTCATCAATTGTGTTTCGACCGGCGTGGGAGAGTGTCGTAAGATCAAGATTTCCTTCGCTGGAATCGCCTGCGTGACAGTCAAGGCAGTGTTTGGCAAAAAAACCATGTACTTCTGTGGATAAATTGGGAGGAGCATCAGCAAATTGTTTTGATGTAATGTGTTTGCTTGGTGAAGATTCAAGCCCAACTGTATTGACGGCAATAACTCGGTATGTGTGAACGGTACCAGGTTCCGCTCTAGTGTCTGTATAGTGAAGTGGAACAAGTGGTTGCGTTGGGGTGTCACTGTAAAGAAGATTCTGAAAGATTGGTCGCCCAAAACGGTTCTTGGGTGTTTCTGGAAGCGATACGAATCGTTTGCCGTCTCGTTCAATGACAAATCCCTGCAGTCCACTTTCAAGATCAGCTTCTATATCCCAAGTGAGAGTGTTGTTATTGAGACGGAGATTCGTTGGAGCTGGAGGTGGGGTGGTATCCTTAACCTGTGTGTCGTGTACGTACTGCTTCCAAGCGAGTGCAAGAGGCTTATTTGGAAGCCAGCACATCTGAAGAGGATTGTCCGTATCACCCTCTTGTGGAACAATCGCGCCTTGTTTAATTGAACCTAACCACGACTTGTGTGTAGGCATTGGCAAAAGATGATCACCAGCTTTTTTGGGTAACCGTTCCGTGAGGCAAGCATCAAGCCATGGGATGGCAAGATACCGTTGATTACCACATTCGTGGCCAGTCAGTGGGTCGATTGCTACGCCTATGAGACCTCCTTGAGAACGTATCGCATGGAAAAAGGTTTGATTTGCTGGCCAGACTTTCTTAAAGCGATTGTCTGTGACAGAGAAGCCTTCTTTTGTTCCAAGGTTGCACATCATTGGCACCGCAAGAATATTCTCTTTAAAAACATGCGGCTTAATAGAGGGTCGATCCTTATCTGGTTCAAACAACGGTATTCCTGATCGATGCCACACCGCCACCGTGCGCTCTGGATAGAGAATTGCCATGCCGCCTACCCAGTGGCCACCACCGCTGTGACCCCATAGGGCCCACGGGATCGCTGTCAGTTCAGGGTGATCCGTCAGTCCGCTGAGATCCGCTAGAGCCTTGTGAAACGTTTCTGCTGACCCGTTCCGGGGATCACACCACATTTGGCAGTCTGCTTTCTGTGGTTGCTCATAGGTTGGTGAGAGGAGTGCACACTTGTGTTTTCGTGCGAGTGCCTGCCAATGAAAATCAAAAGCACCTGTTAGACCAGATGAACATGAGCCTTCACCGCAGCCATGTTGGTGAACAATAATACCCTGAAGTTCATGCGTGTCTTCTGGAATCCACATTGTGAATGTTGCTGGAAATATCAGCCCTGTATCTTCTTTGGATGCTTCGTATCGAACTCTGAAGTATGGCGGATTTACAGGCGGCCGAAGGTCATATGGACTTTCCTGAGCAAGACAGACTCCCGTCGCATGAATACAAGAAAGGAAAAATACTTTTAGAAGTGATTTTGATAAAAACATTTTTAGGCGGTTCTAAAACAACAGCGCATACGACTCATGGCATAGCGATGCACAACGGTAGACTCTTTTCTGTAATCCTACGCAGAAGGATTTTCAGCAACAGCATAAAATGTACGCCCCACAGGATCTGAGTGAACTTTACCTTCTTCGGCAACTAATATGCCCCCCTTGAATACTTTCATTGGCATGGCGAACATCTCGGCGAGATCAGTATTTGGGCGATACACAGTGATATCTGCATCAGCGCCTGGGCCAAGATGTCCTTTGTGAGGTAGCCCAGCAATTTTTGCAGGAGCAGCTCGAGTAATAATACAAAGCTCCTGAAGGCTTAACTGGCGACGGATCTTTTCGAGAGGACTTTTTTTTCTTACGGATGGATGAATTCGGCTGAATGCTTCACGTCGAAAGGCTTCATCACCAAGAAGTTTCATGAGGGTTGGATAAGCAAGAAAGTGTGCACCGTTTGGATGATCTGTTGACAACGCGACACGCCATAAGTCATCAGCCGTAAGGAACCATTCAAGTCCAATAGCCCATTGCCATGCATGGATTAAACTTTTTTCACGGTACTTTATTGGGAGAATGCCACACCCGCCTTCGAGATACATATCATGTAATGAAAGCGGCACATTCGTGCTGTGAGCTAGGTGTTCCGCTGCAGCCGAATCACCAGTCATGGCGACGGTATCACCAAAGAGAACTTGACCCACGTCGAGTGTAAGTTCCTTATGCTGATTGAACCAATCTACAAGAGGTGATACGCCGGAGCCGAAAGAGTCTTCGTCGAGGTCACCCCCAAGGTAGCTGTGAAATTGTACATGCGCTAAATGTGCTCGTATGCCATCAAGTGTCTTCATTGTCTCGAGCATCGTACGCCAATTTCCGGGAAGCCCGAGATGAGCAGTATGAATATGCAATGGATGGGGGAGAGATAGTGTTTGAACAATACGAGACAGTCTCTCCAGTAGAACTCGTGGCGTGATGGACCGACCCGGAAGGACAGTATCAAGATCATGGTGGTCACCACGTCGGCCGTACTTCCAGAAAGATGGGCCACCTGGATTCGCAACTTTTACAGCCCATCCTTTTCCATCGTAGAGTGAATTTGAGATAAGCCGAGCTGCTTCTGGGAGATCATTACGATCAATTGCTGCAACAGTCGACTCTTCATCAGCAGCGAGTAAATAAATTCCCTTATCAAGAATAGGTAGATCCGCCAGCTCCAAGTGAGCCAGCGGGGCGGCAGATGGAGCAATTGCAGCATCAAAAACAGTGGTATATCCAAGCCCCGAGTAAAGTGATCCTGTTGTGTGGATTGTCGGTACTGCGGCTGGATTCGTTCTGGCAAGTTGTGGCGAGATTCTTCTGCCAAGCCCTACTTTTGTTCCTGCGACATGCGAGTGGATATCAACGCCACCCGGCATAAGGATATAGCCGTGCACATCGATCTTTTGATAACCCGAAGGATCACTTGGTGGAGCAGTTATTTTTCCGTCTCGTATCCATATGTCTGCAATCACACCGTTTTGCTGATTTATAGGGTCATAAATCTTTCCACCAGTGAGCGTCAGGCAAGATACATGGCCCATGATTAGTCCCTCAGGCCATCAGATGCATTTTTGAGTGACTGTACAATTGATGAAATCAGTTGCACCAGATTTTCTGATGCATAGTCACTTAACCGGAGAATAGTGATGTCAGGATTTTCTTGAAGACGATCATGAATGTTATGTGTTAACTTGCCAACAGTAAGTACGCAGTCAACCTCTTTTCTCAGAATCAGCTTTTCGGCAGATGCTTCATATGGGAGAAAGCGTCCCCCTGAACGGTTTGCTTTTTCAATGGCACCAGCTGCACCATAACGCCATGTCAATATTGAAGCGGCATCTGTCAACGCACGATAGGCGAGGGGGATCTCAAAAGCAGGTTTAGAGTGCGAGATCTCTCGAATCAGATGAGCAATGCTCCAGCGGACTATGCCAACGCGATCGGAAGCATGATCTGAAATAAGGGCCACGCAAGTAGCTTTTTCAATTGCTTGGGCAAGTGTTATACAGTGGTCTTTGATTGAAGAATCGACAAGATCATAATCCTTAGAACGTATGACGTACTGAAGAAGCCGAGCAGCTTCAACAGCCTTCGAATCAGGACAGTCAATGTGCAAAGCATCTTTTGGAAGAGAATCTGGACCCAAAGCTATGATTGTTCGAGGACGGTCCGATGGTAGTGGTACATCTACAAACGTGTGCAGAAACTGATGTGTTTCTGCATGTGCCTTGCAAAACCAGACAATAACCAAATCGGCCCTTTCTGCGATTTCACGTGGATCAGCAGTAATCGCACCTGATCGTGCGATGGTCGGACCGGCAGGGCAAGACAAATCACTATCTCCACCATCGATCGCTGCCCCAACCGCCTCGGCAAGGTTACAGGCAGAAATAACTTCTTCGTGTGTTAGCTCCTCAAGCCCAGTGAGGAGTACTCGACGAAACGCAATCAGCCTTTGTGCGAGCTGGGAGGCATCAGTTGCAGTCATGTTGTCAAAAGCAGTCACGATTTTGGGAGTACCCAAATGTTTCGATAGCGAACTGGATTTCCATGATTTTGGAGATGAAGTGGCCCTGTAGCCGCTTCTTGTTTCAGCGGGCTTGCTGGGGTGATTCCGGGAATCTCCACATCATCATGAATCAGTACGCCATTGTGCCGAACTGTGAGTCTTGCATTCGCAATCTTTTTGCCATCTTCAAACTGTGGAGCTGTGACATCAACGTCATATGTTTGCCAAGAAAGTGGTGGTAAGCACATATTCACAACGGGTGACGCAACCTTGTAAATACCACCACATTCGTTGTTCTGTCCCTCAAGTCCGAAGCTATCAAGCATTTGTGTCTCGTAACTACCATGAAAGTATGCACCACTATTTCCACGACCCTGTCCTCGATTTTTTGGTTGATAGGGAAGGCAGAACTCAATGTGCCAGTGGGCACTGCCAAAAGAATCCTTTGTGGTCACTCCTTCCATAAGTAGGCCATCATCTGTCATGCGTCCGTTGAGAAAACGCTCCGTATCTGTTCCATCAAAAAGAACAATGGCATCTGCGGGGGCTTGTAGGCCAAGAGTCGAACTTTTTCTATTTACCTTTTTGAGGCTTGCAGTCCGATTGCCATCGCCATCCACAACGTTCAGGATAGGCTGACCATCCGTTACAAGAATTTCGGCAGTTATTTCAGTGTTGTCCCCGTCTTTTCCTGTAAATTTCACAATAGCGCCCTGTGGGCCATTTTCCCGACTGCCTTTGGCCATCACTTTATCGGGAGGATTCCACCCTGCTCCTGGTAGGCCGCCTGGATACCCGACAGCATCGAACGAACCATCACCAAGTGCTATCACTTGAACACCAACCGGCATCGATTGACCATCAGTCAGCATGTCTCCGGTGTATTCTCCCTGAAGGGCAAAGTCTTCATCAGCATGCTGCGGATCCGTATACGTTGGATTTTCGTTTGGTTTAGCAGAGGCGGAAGACTGAAAGAGCAATGAGATGGTGAGTAGTAGAAAGTAATAACGAAAAACCATGAAAAATCCTTTCCGCAAAAAGGGAATTATTTCTTAAATCATCTTGAAAGGATAACGCGTATTTGAGTTTACCGGTCTTAAATGTACCTCACGGGATTCACTATGTCAGTCCAGTGAGTGGCCCATCAGCACAAAAATCTGGGCTGCCAAATGTGTCGATTTTTGTGTGTCCCATTGCATGCGCAATTGAAAGAAGAAGACGATTATGAGGAACATCACTGAACTGGAGGGCGCGCCCTCCCTTGAAGCCTAAGCCGCCGCCAAGCATGACAAAAGGTATATCCGCATGGGAATGTGAATTGCCTTCACCAAGTTCGTTAGTCCAAACAATAGTTGTGTTATCGAGTAGCGAACCATTGCCATAGGGTTCAGGAGTCTCAGCAAGGCGTTTCGCCAGATGGGCAATTTCATTAGCGTACCACGTATTGATTTGCGTAAGTTTTTCCTGAGCATCTTTGTCGCTGTTTGGCTTGTGCGAGAGCCCGTGCTGGCCTTCGTCGATACCGAGCCATTTGAATCGAGGTTGCCCTACAGACCCTGTGTATTGGAGCGTTATGACTCGAGCAAAGTCTGCCGCCAATGAAGAAACAAGTAATTCAATCTGCATTCGACTGATCTTTGGCATGTCATCATTCTGATCAACGATTCCTTCTTCTAAGGAAGGAATCATGTGAGAATCTACATCATAGCTCGAAGAGAGTTCTTTCTCGAATTCTTCAACAAAGGTGGTATGTTTTTCTAAGATATTTCGATCTTCTGTAGGAAGTGAGCGAGCTACTTGTTTGAGATCAGCCTGTAAGTCATCGAGGACACTTTTAAGATTTTCTTGATCTTTGGTGTTTCCATATAGCTTTTGAAACATTCGATACGGGTCATCGATGGGAGGTATCGGTTGATTGGATCCGGCGTAGACCATTCGACTCCATGTATCTGCACGATTTGGTACAAGAACACCAAATTCGAGTGAGCCAAATCGAGTAGATGTAGCCGGTGTGGATTGAAGAAATCCTGCTATCTCCTGATCGATGGATAGACCACTTGCCCATCCGGCAGGTGTATGGCTTCCTCCCTGAATATTACCTGGCAACAGTTCAATGCCGGTGAGAAGACAACCAATGCCACGCATGTGGCCATCACCATCTCCTCGAACTTTGTTACTTATGCCTTTCAAGGTGATCAACTGATTTCGAAATGGTTCAAATGGCTGAAGTATCTCAGGTAATTCAGTTTTGACTTGTACGGGACCGGGTGTACGGAGGGGGCCAGACGTAGGCCAAAAATTCTTTTTCACCACTCCGTCAGGACTAAAAATGATAATAAGGCGTTGTTTTGGAATATCCTTATTCGAGTTCGCAAATATCGGAAGATTACTGAGAAACGGTAGCACAGCAGACCCAGCACCAAAACGGTGAAGAAGTGATCGGCGAGAAAAAATAGAGTTTGTATTCACAGCACGTAACGCTCTGATTTCATCAATGGACTTAAGGAAACTAACTTGCTGGTTCAGACGCTGCTATCACCATAATATCGACTAAAAGCTGTCGAATATCAAAATTGTGTTTTTCAAGCGAGTTTACCAGCTTTTCGAGAGTATCCGGACCCCAGGCTTGTATTGGCTGTTTAACAAGGTTCTGAAACAAGTTTTGAACAAACGCCTCATGGAAGTCATGGCTCTCAGCAAGGAATGTGGCTAACTCTCTACCACCATGAAAATCAGTTCGTGCACCTTCTCGCGGGACATAAAAACCTCGATTATCAATATTTTTTTTCTCCTTACCAACTTGCTCACTTGTGCGGTATCGACCGATACCATCAAACTCCTCTAAAGCAAAGCCAAGAGGATTTATCATTGCATGACACACTTGGCAGTTAGCAGCCTTGGTTTGAAGAGCTACCCTTTCACGAGTCGTGAGGTCCGGATGTTCTTTGGGAGGCGTTGGTGCGATCGCCTCTTCTGGTGGCCTGAGGACATTGCCAAGAACGCATCGGGCAAGAAATACACCACGATGAATAGGTGATGTTGTGTCTGGATAAGCAAGCGTTGAAAGAAGATATGGATGAGTAATAATCCCTGCGCGCCTGCCGTCATCAATGCGCTTTTGATGAAATCGATCATCAGACGGGACACGTGTACCGTAGACAGCAGCCAGTTGCGGATTGAGGAAGATTTCATCTGCAGTAATCAGATGGCGAAAATCACCATCTGACCACACAACATCATCCAAAAACAGTTCAAAACTGGCCCTCAGGTCAGAAGCAATTGCTGGAGACATATCTCCGTAAACACGATCATCTTTTACAAGTTCAGGGGCAATGTCGACATTCAGCCATGAAAAAAGAAAGTCCCTTACTTTCGAGCGAGTTCGTCGGTCACGAACCATTCTCTCAGCTTGTATGCGGATCTGAGAAGGATCCAGCCGGTTTCTTAGGGCAAGGTTCCAGATGACCTTATCTGGAAGTGAATCCCATAGTCCAAATGAAAGTCGAGCTGCTGTGGCAAATGAATCAGAACGAAAAGAATAATCATTAAATAAAAACCGAGGAGATATAAGAGTGAGGGTGACAGAGCGTTTGGTCGCCGTATCAAGGTCCGGTGAATCTTGAAAGGGTTGATCAATGAAAACAGATGACAGATCGTCTGTGAGTGGCCTTCGAAAGGCTTGCGTCGTAAAGGATGTTGCAAAATCCTTTAACTTCTTTTTGCGATCGGGTGAGTCACGGCTTACTTTGGCCAACTCATCTATGTTTTCGATGACGTAGGATGCCGTTTCCCGGGCAGCTTCCATCGTAGAAGCGACCCACTCCTTCGAAATATTCATTCCTCGTTCGTAGCCAATAGATTTGTCATCGGGCGGGAATGAAGTATTTGTCACAAACACAAGTGGACTTGTGCTTGGAATGAGGACTCTAGTCGGCACAGGCTCGAGAACCCCATTTGGTGGCTTCCACAAAAGTGAAATTGAAGCAGGAATATCATGCTCTCTTTTTTCATTATTAACACCTTGGTTCGCTTTTATGAATTCGATGGCTAACGGGTAACAACGCCCTCCGAGCAGGCGAATGTTGCCACGATGCTCAGTCGTATCCCCAGATTGCACGTACGCATCGATCAGTGGTGGCTGATGTGCTGCTGTATTGAGAGTTAACTTCGTGGAGTGCTTCGTACGAATAACAAATTCATATATGCCTGTTTCAGTTGGAACGATGGAGCCAATCCACCGAATCGCAAATCGACCAGATGTGAGCTTTTCGTACTCGGGTACACCTTTTTCAAAAGAAAAGTCAATCTTTTGATCTATCCGTTCAAGAACAAGGTTTTTTTGACTAAAACCTCGGCCGCTGAAGTATTGCCCTTGAAGACCACGTTGCGAATCGACTTCAGGACCGTTCCCACGAAAAAAACCGAGTAGATCAGCAAGGGTGTTTTGGTATTGCCGGTTTGTGAGTCGTGCCATTTCGACTCGTGCCGGTCGATTTCGTTCTCTGGCAACAGCAGAGTAAAAGCCGTTGTAAATATAGTTTGCCACCCGAACAGCGTCTTCCCCCGTCACCTTTGACGGATCATTTTCTGGCATTGCTTCATCGATATAAGCAGCTAATTGGTTCAGTGAAAGATCACCCAACAGTGGGTCAGGCGCAAGCTGTGTGCCGATTCCTCCTTCTCCATGGCACCTCACACATTCAGATTTAAAGATAGACTCGCCCGGAATTTCATCAGCAATCGAAACCATGCTGATGAAAAAGATAAAGCAGATGGCAGTACATAATCGTACTTTTGAAACTGAAGGATTCATGTATCCAAACGAGCAAAAACAAGCCTGCCGGCAGACGTTTGCAGAGTGCTCGTGACAGCAACTCGTATTGTCTGGCCAACGTGATCACGACCACCGTCGATAACGACCATTGTGCCATCATCCAGATACCCAACACCTTGGCCCATTTCTTCACCAGGCTTGACAACCCGTATTTCAAAAAGATCACCGGCAACAAAGGAAGATTTTAGGGCAAGAGCAATCTCATTGAGATTCACGGTCGAGACGGATCGCACAGAAGCTGCCTTTGATAAATTCACATCATTTGTAATGATTCGACCATGCAGTTGTCTCGCCATGTCGACCAGTCTGGATTCGTCAGAAAGGCCAGGAGTGGTGTCCTGATTATCGGAGAGCACTTCTAGATTTGCCACTTTGCAACTTCTCAGACGACTCAGAATGTCAAGACCCCTTCGGCCACGAATGCGGCGGGATTTATCTGTGCAATCAGCAGCATCATGAAGTTCATCAACAATAAAAGTTGGCACAACAAAACGACTTTGGAATAATCCTGTTTCGACGAGATCGGCAATACGACCATCAATGATGACCGTGGAATCCAAGAGGTTCGGTCGAAGCCCCTTCACGTCTCGAGCGAACTCAACATAGGGGATAATAAATCGGAAATCATTTCGTGTTTGCAGCAGCAGACTTGTGCAGACGTAGCAGAGAACGGAACCAAGTATGAGTGGAAGCCATTGTCGTACAGGGTGATCGGAAGATAGTGGCAAAAGAGGTGTCAGGCCAAGAATCGCAATATATGTCACAAAGACACCGATGATTAGGCCGAAGTAGCTGGCAGTGATGACGGTTAAATCTTTACGTCGAATCAAAACATCAAGGCCAATAATTGCAAGAGCGCCAGATGTCAAACCTCCAAGCACAGCCCAAGCCTTCCAACCAGGCTCATCAGAGAGGATGCCCGAGTTGAGGATAAGAACAGAGATGCCTGCCGAGACAAGCAAAAATACAATTCGAAGAATAAACGTAGACATACTTAAAAGTATATCACATTCTTTGGGCGTAATCCCACTCGAGAAAACGATCAGTCATACCCGCAAGGTAATCCGCAGTACTTCGCTTAACACCAAAGTTTTTTGATCGTTCTCGGTAACTTGGAGCTATTTTATCCGGATGTTCACAATACCAATAAAAGAGATGTGAGAGTTTTTTTTGTGCAGCCTCTCGCACGCTCATCACTTGTTGACTTCTATAGACTTGCCGAAAGAGAAATGCTTCCAGATCCTTTTTTCCTTTAGCAAGATTTTCTGAGTGGATGATTGTTTTCAAGGGATTGCCGTTGCTATCCTGAAGATTGCGTACGCTTTGTAGGGTATCAAGGCCCATTTTTTCTATGACAGCGATACTTTCTTGAACAATGTCAGCAACCTGCATCTCGACAAGTTCATGAATAATGGCACGTCGATAGTCAAACTCGGCCAGTGGTCCATAACGATCAGTTGCTTGTTTTGCTGCATTGCGGATCAGTGGCAAATCAAGTAATTCGTTGAGTGTCACAAGCCCTAACTCAATGGCATCATCAGCATCGTGTGTGTCATATGCAATGGAATCAGCGGCATCGACAACCTGAGTTTCCAGAAGAGGACAGTGAAGGTGATGGATGTCATTGGCTGGTTGACCTTTGATTCGAGTCGATTGAGCCTCAAGAATTTCACGAGATAGGTTGAGCCCTGGGAAATCAGGATATCGATTTTCAAGCAGTTCCATGATTCGAAGTGCTTGGGCATTATGATTAAAGCCACCTTCTTCGGCGAGAAGTTCATTGAGAGTATCTTCCCCGGCATGCCCCAAGGGTGGATGACCAATGTCATGGGCAAGAGCAAGTGTTTCAATCAGATCTTCGTTGAGAGCAAGTGATCGCCCGATCGTCCGGGCAATACCAGTTACTTCAAGAGTGTGAGTGAGTCGACTTCTGTGGTAATCCCCTTGGTAGCCAGTAAACACCTGTGTCTTATGGGCAAGTCGCCGAAATGCTGCTGAGTGAACAATGCGATCGTGGTCCCGTTGGTAAGGACTTCGGAGAAAATGCTGTGGTTCAGGGTGAACCCGCCCTCGCGAATTGATTGCATGCATGGCATATGGAGCGAGCAGGAGAGATTCACGAACTTTCCAATTAGTTGGTGGCATGGCATCAATGACTCTTTTGCGAGTGCTGCTTCTTGTGCTCGGACAATTGTTCCCAGAGGCTTTCCAGTGACTGTGGTAATACTTTTGTACCGGCAATGGTAGGCATGAAGTTCACGTCTCCTGCCCAACGTGGAACAAGGTGCCAATGAAGATGGCCTGGAAGGCCGGCTCCGGCAAGACGGCCAAGGTTGAGGCCAATATTAAATCCTTGTGCCTGCATACATGATTCAATAATTTTCTGCCATCGAATAAGGCAATGCTGAAGATCAACAAGTTGATCCTCAGTCAGTTCAGTGAGGGCTGCTTTATGGTCGAGGGGGGCAATGAGGAGATGTCCATTTGAATACGGAAAACGGTTAATGACAACAACACTGTGAGAAGTTCTATCTACTATTCCCAGTTCCTGCAGGGACTCTAGATCAACGGCGGCGGCACGGCAAAGGAAACAGTCTTGGTCAGCCCCTGACCGCCATTGTCGAGGTTTTGGTATTTCAGTGGCATGGCCTTTATGATGGCCCTGCACATATTCGAGGCGCCATGGCGCCCAGAGGGATTCCTGATTCATAATCTGTAGGATAACAAATCAGGATCGGGATTGACGTGGTAGCACTTGTTTCGGCAAATGAAGCGTATGGAATTCAAAGTCACACTCGATATCTTTGCGGGTCCAATGGACCTGTTGCTCTACCTTGTCAAAAAACATGAGGTGGATGTAACGGAGGTCCCGATTGCGAAGGTCACAGAGGAATTTATTTCCTATCTCGACGTGCTTGAAGATCTTGCAATCGACCAGGTTGGTGAGTTTGTCGATCTTGCAAGTGTCTTATTGGAGATCAAGGCTCGAGCACTCGTGCCCCGTCCAGAAGAGACAGAAGAACAGGTTGAACCGATACGAGAGGATTTGGTTCAACGCTTGCTTGAATACAAACAATACAGAGACGCAGCAGCATCTCTGGAGGATCGTGCAAGACAATGGGAGCTACGCTTTGCTCGTTTGCCAGTTGAGAAGTCTTCCGAGAAAGGGAAACCGCCTGAGATAGTCATAGCAGATGCACATGTCTGGGATCTTGTTGGCGCAATGTCTCGGGTGCTTCGAAAGAAGGAACGTCGAAAACCACGTCAAATTGTTCATGACGATACCCCCATCGAAGTTTATATGGAGCGCGTTGAGTCGGTCGTTCGAGAGAAGGGGAGAGCTGCTTTTACCGAATTCTTTGAGGAGGACATGTCTCGTTCAAAAATGGTAGGTATCTTTTTAGCAGTGCTGGAACTTGTTCGATGTGGTCGACTTGTTGCGATGCAAGAAGATCTGTTTGATGAAATCTGGCTAGAGCCCGCAAATACCCCGCCTCGAGTCGCGGCATGATTGAAAACGTTCCAGTACGCACAATGACCCATAAGGGGCTCACTGTTGAAGGCTATTCACGAGCAGCCGTCCAAAGTTATTGGCGCATTCCAGAGTTGAAGATCGGTTTCGATCTGGGAGGTCAGCCTTGGGCTTTTATGTCTACAAGCACGTGGTTCCTGTCGCATACACATCTTGACCACATTGCAGCTTTACCAGTCTATGTTGCGAGGCGGCGGATGATGAAAATGGAGCCACCGACGATCTATGTACCTGATTCCGCAATTGAGCCAATTGAAAGACTTTTGCGTGCTGTAAGCCGTTTAGATCGCGGTCGACTGCCGTGCACACTTCTTCCAGCTCGGCCTGGTGATGAAATCGAACTATCACGAGAGCATGTTGTGACTGTTTCAAGTACGACACATACCCTTCCGAGCATAGGATTTGTCGTGTGGGATCGTCGACGCAAACTCAGGAAAGAATATCTAGGCTTACCTGGCCATAAAATTCGTGACCTGAGGCTTTCTGGGGTTGATGTCACGCAGGAAGCAAGGACGCCACTCATAGCATATTTGGGTGATAGTTCTCCAGAAGGACTTGATCAGTGTCCAGCTATGTTTCAAGCAATGGTTCTTATTACGGAGCTTACTTTTGTGGCGCATTCACATCGTAAAGAGAAGATCCACAAGTACGGCCATATGCACCTTGATGATATTCTGGCGCGTCGGGATAAGTTTCAAAATGAAATAATTATTGCCACACATTTTTCAACTCGGTATACCGATGATCGCGTACATAAAATTCTGAAAAAGAAAATACCAGACATGCTTGATGGTCGATTGCAAATCTGGCTGTAAAGCCATTGGAGTGGGATACTCCCTAAGCTTGATCCAATGTGAACTGTGTTTCAAATCTCCATTTCCTATCAGACCTGAACTCACAATGCATCAGGAGCAATTAACTCAGCAGATCTTTCCATGTAGGCATGTGTACATTCATGTACCATTTTGCCGTCATCGATGTGGGTATTGTGATTTTACGTTAGTGGCAGGACGCGATGATCTAGTTGACGAATACTTCTCAGCACTGTCGAAGGAACTCCGAAGAGTAGAGGGGAGACCCATACTTGATACATTGTTTTTTGGTGGAGGAACGCCATCTCATTTAGGGCCTCATGGTATTCGTCAGCTTGTTGAAATTATTCATAACCATTTTTGTCTTGGATCAGATGTAGAATTTACAATCGAAGCGAATCCACTTGATGTGACGCAACAATTTGTGGCCTCAGTGGTTGAGGCTGGCATTACTCGTGTCAGTCTCGGTAGCCAATCACTCAATCCAAGGACGCTTGAATCTCTTGATCGTGATCATTCGCCGGATGATATTGTGACTGCGGTGTCTCAACTTCTTGATTCTGGCATGGCAGTGAGTCTGGATCTTATGGTGGCTGCTCCTGGTCAGAAACTTGTCGAAGTCGAAAATGATTTGATTGGTATTGAGCAACTGAATGTTCAACATGTTTCTGTCTACTGTCTCACATGGGAAAAGGGAACTGCGTTCGAGTCGGCAAGGCACCGCGGAGAGCTGTTACCAACGGAAGAGGATATGGAACGAAGAATGTTCGAAAAAACTATCGAGCGTCTAAAGTCAGCAGGATATGAGCATTATGAGATTAGTAACTTCGCTCAGCCTGGCTACCGTTGTCGGCACAACGAAGCGTATTGGAAGTGCCAGCCGTGGGAGGCTTTTGGTCCAGGAGCAGCCCGATTTGATGGACGGGTAAGAAAGACAAATCACAGAAGTACGACGACCTGGATCAGAAAGGTATTAGCTGGTGAAGACAGTACGATGGAGGTCGATTCAATGACAGCCGAAGAAGCGGCTCGTGAGCGAATAGTGGTTGGCTTGCGACGTCGCGATGGTATTGAACGTCGAGCGTTTACGTCAGCTACTGGATTTGAGATGGACGCTCTTGCAGGAAAGGTCATCCGTCAATGGGTAAAGGCAGGCCTTGCTGAAGATAATGGGTCGGACATTCGATTGACCCATGAAGGTATGATTCTTTCCGATACGATGTGGCCTGATATTTTGTAAGCATCCGAAGGTGCGTGGTCTACTTCAATGAAGTAGTGAGATCGAGTAGGGCCTTCTTCCCGTCAGCAAAATACATAAGTGTGTTGTCAGCAACGAACAGCGGATTCGGGATACCAGCAAATCCTGGTGACAGCGACCGTTTTACCACAACAACCGTACGTGCTTTGTCGACATCTAAAATGGGCATTCCAGCTATTGGGCTGGAAGGGTCAGTTCTCGCGGCAGGATTTACCACGTCGTTGGCGCCAATGACGATTGCAACATCAGCCTCTGCAAACTCAGGATTGATGTCATCCATTTCACGTAGTTTCTCATACGGAACGTCGGCTTCTGCGAGAAGAACATTCATGTGGCCTGGCATCCTGCCAGCTACTGGATGAATCGCATACTCAACGTGTGTTCCACGTGCCTCAAGCGCGTCAGCCAGTTCACGAGTGGCATGTTGAGCTTGGGCAACAGCAAGTCCGTAGCCTGGAACAATGACAACCCGGTCAGCACCTTCCAAAACCATAGCGATTTCCTCGGCGCCGGCACTCTTTATTTTGCCATCATAAAATTCATCACCACCAGTCGTGACAGATGTACCAAGCCCACCGAAAAGGACTCCCGTAAGTGAACGATTCATCGCTTTGCACATGATTGCTGTCAAAATAAGACCTGAAGCTCCAACAAGCGAGCCAGCAATGACAAGCACCGAGTTGTCAATGACAAACCCAGCCGCAGCAGCTGCCAGACCTGAATAACTGTTTAAAAGGCAGATGACAACAGGCATATCAGCGCCACCGATTGGTAACGTCAACGTAATGCCGAGTGCACTGCCTGTTAGCACCAACAGCCAGAAAAAGATGGCATTCGATGGGTTTGCACATGCTCCCCACCCCAACAGCACAACGAAAGCAACGAGAGCGAGATTGATCCAATGCCTGCGAGGGTCTGTCCAGGCCTTTTTGAATTGAGGCAATTCTTCAAGTTTTCCAAAAGCAACAAGGCTACCACAGAAGGTGACAGCACCAATCAGTCCGGTAAGTGCTGTGGCGATGGCAAATTGTGTCCATGGCGTGAGTGCTTCGGATGCAGTACTTGTAAGCTCTGCTCCAGCGACAAGAACAGAAGCAGCTCCCCCAAAGCCATTCAGGAGGGCAACCATTTGAGGCATGCCAGTCATCGGATACTTCAACGCCATGGTAGCTCCGATCGCCCCACCAATGACTACAGCCGCGCCTAACATTATAAGAGGCCAAATGCCGTGGTTCGTGACGCTTTGAACAATAGGCAATTCAAAGCAGGCAGCAAAGATGGCAATCCCCATCCCTGTTGCTCCAAAAAATGTTCCCCGCACTGCTGTACGAGGGCTACTCATCAGTTTGAAGGCCACAATGAAAAGCATTGCGGCAACGAGATAGGCAAGATTTATCCAAGCTTGGCTCGACATGTGCAACTACTTCTTTTTTGGGTTGAACATCTGAAGCATTCGATACGTGACGACAAATCCTCCAGCAACGTTAACCATCGCTAGAATGACAGCAGCCAAACCCAGAAACGTACTCGAATTATTTGAGAGGGCACCCGCAACAACAATTGCTCCAACAGCAGTAATTCCTGATATAGCGTTCGAGCCACTCGTAAGTGGCGTGTGGAGGCGTTGCGGTACTTTGGTGATTACCTCAAAGCCAACCCACATTGCGAGCAGGAAAACAGTCAGTAAGCGAATAAAACGAGCAGCAGGATCTGGGGCCTCAGTGAGTACTGCCTCTGCAAAAAGCATCGAAAGTGTCATGAAAAAAACTCCAAATCAATAACGTGTATTTATTCCTGAACAGTTTGTTCGAGTGGAGGAAGTCCGGCGCGTTCACGTACTTTTGGGTGAACAATCTGGCCGTTATGGGTGACAAGAGTTTCACGACAGATTTCATCATCGGATGGAATCTGTGGTAGCCCATGGTCAACAAGATGCATCAGAAATGTAGTGATATTTCGAGCATACAGTTGACTAGTATGGGTTGCGACATCCGCCGGCAGGTTTGTTGGGCCTACGATGGTGACTCCATCAACACATGTTGTTTCACCGCAAGATGTAGCCTCGCAGTTTCCTCCTCGTTCAGCGGCCATATCAACAATGACACTACCAGGCTTCATCTGTGAGACCATTTCTGATGTGACAAGTGTGGGTGCTTTTTGACCTGGAATTAGCGCTGTGCAGATAACAACATCACTATCTGCGATGACTTTACCAAGAAGCTCACGTTGTTTTGTATAGAACGCCTCATCCATTGCTTTTGCATAGCCACCGGCTGATTCACTCGAACTGGTTTCAAGGTCAAGTTCGACAAACTTTGCACCAAGACTTTGAACTTGTTCCTTAACAGCAGGACGAACGTCGTAGGCGCTTACCTGAGCGCCAAGACGTTTCGCAGTGGCAATGGCCTGAAGGCCAGCAACTCCAGCACCAAGGACAAGAACTTTGGCGGGTTTTACTGTTCCTGCAGCCGTTGTCATCATTGGAAGGATTCGAGGCAAAGCAGAGGCTGCAAGAAGAACGGCTTTGTACCCTGCAATGTTGGCCTGACTCGATAAGACATCCATGGACTGAGCACGTGTGATTCTTGGAACAAGTTCAAGGGAGAACAGTGCTATCCCGCGTTCGGCAGCCTCAGCACAGGCCTCAGGTGAACCAAGCGGGTCACATATACCTATAACAACTTGATTGCTTTTTAGGTGATTGCGATCGGCTTCCCATGCTTCTCCAGCCGCCGCTGCTGTCCGCACGGTCAAAATGCAGTCAGCACTAAACACATCACCATGAGAAACAATCGTCGCCCCTTCAGAACGGTATTGTTCATCGGAAAACCCAGCGGCAACTCCCGCGGACTCTTCTATAAATACCTCAAGCCCTGATTTGATCAAAGGCTTAACGGAGGCGGGGACCAACGCGACGCGGCGTTCTCCTGGAAAGGACTCCTTGATGACGGCGACTTTCATCAATCAGCCTGTGGTTTCACTCAATGACGGCAATGGTTTTTAATTTCTTCTGAGCATGACGAGATGAGGTGCCATTCAACACGACAGTCTCACTTCGAGATGTGGAATGCGAACAGTGTGTTCAGGGTTTCAAAATATCGCAACCTACGGGCCTTTTTATGCGTGAACAGGGCCATCACACTATTTATGGGGGCTGATGCCCGAAAGCCAATAAGGTCGCTTGCTGAAGGGGATATTGATTGGTAACCTTCGGGACTCAAGAGTGCAGAGGATTACATGAAAACATATATGGCCAAACCCGGAGAAGTTGAGAAGCAGTGGCGACTCGTTGATGCTGACGGGAAAGTAATTGGGCGATTGGCAACGGATATCGCCAAAATACTTATGGGGAAGCATCGTCCAACATACACGCCTCATGTTGATACCGGTGACTACGTTGTGGTTATCAATGCTGAGAAGGCCGAGTTCACAGGGAAAAAGTGGGAGCAAAAAGTATATCGATGGTACACGGGGTACAACGGATTGCGATCTGAGACTGCTGAACATCGCCGAGAGCGGCGGCCGGAGTTGATTCTTCATGACGCTGTTCGACGTATGCTTCCCAAAAACCGTCTTGGACGAACGATGTTGGATAAGTTGAAGATTTACTCTGGCACTGAACATCCCCATCAAGCCCAGCATCCTGAACCAGCAGAAGTTGGTTCTTGAAAATCCTATTTTCTATAGAAGGTTAAAGTTTCATGGCAGCAGCTGAATCAAAAGCAGGTACAGACGTTATCGCTACTGGCAGAAGAAAATCTGCAGTTGCCCGAGTGCGTCTTCGTGCTGGAAACGGGATCATTCAGATTAACGGTCGTGAACTTGAAAAGTATTTTCCAACAGTGAAGGACCGAATGCTCGTTGCTGGTGCTCTTGAACAGGTAGGAAAGCAGACCGATGTCAATGTGAGTATCAGGGTTGATGGGGGCGGATCAACAGGCCAGGCCGGAGCATGCCGTTTGGGTATTGCGCGGGCATTGAAGCTATTTGATTCAGAATTGGCTGAACCACTTCGCCACCATGGTTTACTTACCCGTGATGGGCGAATGAAAGAAAGAAAGAAATACGGCCTTCGTGGGGCTCGTCGTGGTACCCAGTTCAGTAAGCGGTAGTTCTCGAGCAAAGAATTTTCAGTCAGTTTTTACCGTTTCTCTCTATATAGCTGGTACATTCGCTACGACCGGTCGGGATAGTTAGCTTTCTTCCGAATCTCTTATTTCGCCTTTTCCGTCATCGAAGGCATACTACATAAGAAGGTATTCCGGCAATTTTTTCTGGGGTAAAGCGATGGCAAAATCTAAATCCTTTTTCTTCATTGTGTGTGGTTTGCTTTGTGGCGCCATTTCAAATGACGCCTACTCTCAAAATGCACTGTCGAATACCCGTTCGGCTTCAGACACAGCCGTGAATATTCTTGATGCGGAGGCTCAGGGATTGGTGGTTGTCAAGTACATTGCAAACAACGCTCAGTCAGCCCAAATCGTCGTTGAGAACAAAACTAAGAAACCCCTCACGCTTCAACTGCCTGCAGCTTTTGCAGGTGTGCCTGTTCTTGCTCAGATGGGCATGGGTGGCATGGGTGGC